>JAKBGV010000012.1 GCA_021837305.1 Actinomycetes bacterium | reverse complement strand
ACGTCGGTGCCATCAACTCGGCCGCGCAGCTGGCGCGCATCGAGGAGCTCACCGTGGCGGGCGAGGCCGAGGGCGCGACGCGTCACACCAGCTCGTGCGCGCTACCCAGTGAGGGGTACTGGTTCGCTCCGACGGTCTTTACCGACGTGGCCCAGTCGCACCGGATCGCGCGCGAGGAGATCTTCGGTCCCGTGCTCTCGGTGCTGACCTTCCGCACGCCCGAGGAGGCCGTCGCCAAGGCGAACAACACCACCTACGGGCTCGCCTGTGGGGTGTGGAGCGAGAAGGGCAGTCGCACCCTGTGGGTCGCCGAGCGTCTGCGCGCGGGCGTGATCTGGGCCAACACCTACAACCGCTTCGACCCGACGAGCCCCTTCGGCGGGATGCGTGAGTCGGGGTTCGGCCGCGAGGGCGGCCGCCACGGACTGGAGGCCTACCTCGATGTCTGATCGGATCGACGTGCGAAAGACCTACAAGCTCGTGGTGAAGGGCGCCTTCGTGCGCTCGGAGTCCGGGCGCAGCTACGAGGTCACCGACGCGACGGGCGCGTTCTGGGCCAACGTCGCCCAGGCCTCGCGAAAGGACCTGCGCGAGGCCGTGGTCGCGGCCCGCGGCGCCCAGCGCTCGTGGTGGGCCATGACCGCGTACAACCGCGGCCAGGTCCTCTACCGACTGGCCGAGATGGCCGAGGCCCGCCGCGCCGAGCTCGCCGAGCACGTCTGCGCCGCCGAGGGGATCGACCCGGCCGCGGCGAGCGACGCGGTCGCGCGAGGGATCGACCGGATCGTCTGGTACGCCGGGTGGACCGACAAGGTCGCCCAGGTGCTCGGCGGGGCGAACCCGGTCGCGGGTCCCTTCTTCAACTTCTCCCTGCCCGTGCCCTGCGGGGTGGTCGGGGTGATCGCACCGGCGGACTCGTCCTTCGAGGGTTTCGTCGACGCCGTGCTCGCACCACTCGCCACGGGCAACGCCGTCGTCGCACTCGCGAGTGAGACGCGTCCGACCCCGGCCGTGCTGCTCGGCGAGATGAGCGCCACCGCCGACCTACCCGGCGGGGTCCTCAACGTCCTGACCGGCCGACGCGACGAGTTGGCCCCGGTGCTCTGTGAGCACGAGGACGTCGACGGGGTGGACCTCGACGGCGCCGGTGACGCCGTGGGCGCCCTCGCGTCCCTCGCCGCCGGCTCGATCAAGCGGGTGCTGCGCCCGCGCTCGAGCGTGACGGGCGGCGACCTGCGTCGACTACGCGCCTTCGTCGAGACCTCGACGGTGTGGCACACGATCGGCCAGTGATGACGACGCCCTACGCCCTCGCCGAGCGCGCCGCCGCGGAACTACGCGAGGCCAGCGGCTTCGATCGTTACGACCTCGCCATCGTGCTCGGCTCGGGGTGGCGCGAGGGTGCCGTCGCCCTCGGCGAACCGGTGAGCGACGTCGCGACGACCGACCTCTCGGGATTCCTCGCCCCGACGGTCGCCGGTCACAGCGGACGTATCCTCAGTCTCGACTTCGAGGGCGTGCGCGTGGCGCTCGTCTCGGGTCGGGTGCACCTCTACGAGGGACACCGCGTCGACCAGGTCGTGCACCCCGTTCGCACGCTCATCGCCGCGGGGGCCCGACGGGTCGTGCTCACCAACGCCTGCGGGGGGATCGACCCCGACGTCGCGCCGGGTTCGGTCGTGGTGATCCGCGACCATCTCAACCTGACCGCGACCTCGCCGCTCGAGGGCGAGGCGCCGCCCGAACCCTACGGGTCGCGCTTCGTGGACCTCACGGACCTCTACAGCGCGCGCCTTCGCCGGGCCGCGCTCGCCGTGGCCCCCGAGCTCACCGAGGGGGTCTACGCGGGACTGCGCGGGCCGCACTACGAGACACCCGCCGAGATCGCGATGCTCAAGACGATGGGCGCAACGCTCGTGGGCATGTCGACCGTCCTCGAGGCCATCGCCGCGCGCCACCTCGGCGCCGAGGTGCTCGGACTCGGACTCGTCACCAACTTCGCCGCCGGCGTCACCCCGGCGCACCTCAACCACTTAGAGGTCCTCGAGACCGGCCTCGCGAGTGCGGCCGCCCTCGGGTCCCTACTCACCCGACTGGTGTCCGCGCTGTGAGCGACGAGTTCATCGCGCGCGTGACCGACTGGATCGCCGGCGACCCCGACGAGTCCGACCGTGAGACCCTGGAGCTTTTGGTGCGCGACGGCCCGCGCGAGGAATTGGAACGCCGCTTCAGCGCGCCGCTCACCTTCGGGACGGCGGGCCTGCGCGGGCCGGTCATGGCCGGACCGGCGGGCATGAACCGCTACACCGTGCGTCGCGCCACCCAGGGCGTCGCCGCGTGGCTCGTAGAGGGACCGGTGGACCAGACGCGCGGCGTCGTCGTCGGGCGCGACGCGCGGCGCGGGTCCGAGGCCTTCAACGACGAGGTCGTCGCCGTCTTGCTCGGTGCGGGGATCCCCGTCTACGAGATGCCCGGCCCGCTACCGACCCCACTCGTCCCCTACGCCGTGCGCGCGCTGCACGCCGCGGCGGGCGTGATGATCACGGCGAGCCACAACCCGCCCCAGGACAACGGCTACAAGCTCTACGACGCGAGTGGCGCCCAGATCATCTCACCCGACGACGAGACCGTCGAACGCTTCGCCGCCGCGGCGACCACCCCGGTGCTCGGCACCCGGGCCGACCCGGGCTATCACCGAGTGCCCGACTCGGTGCTCGAGGAGTATCGTCGCCACGCGCTCGCGCGCTTCTCACCGAACGCGCCGAGTGACCTCGCGATCGTCTACACCCCCCTGCACGGCGTGGGTGGCGCGACGATGACGGCGCTGCTCGCCGCCGCAGGCTACAGGAACGTGCACGTGGTACCCGAGCAGTTCGAGCCCGACGCCCGCTTCCCGACGCTGCCCTTCCCCAACCCCGAGGAGCCGGGGGCGCTCGACCTCGCGATCGCGCGGGCGCTCGAGCTCGACGCGGACCTGGTGCTCGCCAACGACCCCGACGCCGACCGGCTCGGCGCGGCGGTGCGCGACGGCGGGGCGTGGCGGGTGCTGCGCGGCGACGAGATCGGCTGGCTGTTGGCGTCCGCGTTGTTGTCACAGGCCCGGGCGACCGACGTCGTCGCGACGACCATCGTGTCCTCGAGCATGCTCGAGATGATGGCGCGTGACGCCGGGGTCGAGTGTGTCACGACCCTCACCGGATTCAAGTGGATCGCGCGGGCGGCACCGGGGCGCACCCTCGCCTTCGGCTATGAGGAGGCGCTCGGCTTCGCCGTCGACGACCGCGTCGCCGACAAGGACGGGATGACCGCGGCGCTCGCGCTCGCGAGGCTCGCGAACGATCTAGCCGGTCGCGGTGAGACGCTGCTCGACCGGCTCGACGCGCTCGAGTCGCGCTACGGCGTGCACGCCGTCGACCAGCTCGCGGTGCGCGTGGACGGCCCCGAGGGTCGTGACCGCATCACGGCGATGGTCGCGCGACTGCGCCGCGACCCGCCGCGCGAGCTCGGTGGCGAGCCGGTGGTCGAGGTCGTGGACCTCACGACGGGTTGGCGGGGGCTCGCACCGACCGAGGGGGTCGTGCTCTACGCACCGCCGACGCGGGTGGTGGTTCGCCCCTCGGGGACCGAGGCCAAGGTGAAGGCCTACCTCGAGGTCGTCGTCGGCCCCGAGGAGCGCCCCCTCGCCGACCAACGCCGCGCGGCGCGCGAGCGACTCGACGAGGTCCGCGCGCAGCTCGCGACCTACCTGGTCTGACTGAACTGCGCCCCCGGGGCGTAGCGGTGACCTGGTTCGTCGCGCGCCGTGGCGAGGGTGGTCTCGCGCGAAGCCCAACGCGGGCTCGCGCACGCGGCCAGCCACGTGGCGACCTCGTCCCTCGAGAGCGCCGGGGCGAAGAGGTAGCCCTGGCCGATCTGACAGCCGAGTCCGCGCAGGTAGGCGAGCTGGGTCTCGGTCTCGATGCCCTCGGCGAGCACGGTGAGCTGGAGTCGTCGTCCGAGCGAGATCATCGCGTCGAGCAGCGCGCGGCTCGCCACGTCGTCATCGGCCGCGACGATGAAGGAGCGATCGATCTTGATGATGTGGGGGTGCAGTCGCGTGATGTGCGAGAGCGAGGAGTAGCCCGTGCCGAAGTCGTCCAGGGCCAGGCGCACGCCGCGATCCTCGAAGTGCGCGAGGACTGCGGCGACCTGCGCGGTGTCCGCGAGCGCGGCCCGCTCGGTGATCTCGAGGACGAGCCGCTGCGGGTCGAGGCCACTCGCGGCCAGGGCCTCGTCGACCAGCGCGAGCAGGTTGGGATCGCGGAACTGGTTGCTCGAGAGGTTCACGGACACGTAGGGGGCGCGTCCGTGGCCGACGACCCACGAGGCGGCCGTCGCCGTCGCCTCGCGCAGCGCGAACTCGCCGAGGTCGACGATGAGGTCGGTCTGTTCCGCGAGGGGGATGAAGGTGTCGGGCGCGACTGGGCCCCTGGTCGGGTGCTGCCAACGCATGAGGGCCTCGAAGCCGACGACCTCGTCGGTGACGAGGTCGATGAGCGGCTGGTACCTCATACGCAGCTGGTCGGTGCCGAGCGCCGTGCGAAGGTCGCGGAGCAGTTCGTAGCGGCTCGAGGCCTGGTCGTACATGTCGCTCGTGAAGCGCACGACGATGCCCTTGCCTCGACGCTTGGCCTCGTAGAGGGCGGTGTCGACGTTGCGGAGCAGCTCCTCGTTCTCCATCGTGTCGTCATCGACGATGACGACCCCGACGCTCACGCGTTGCTCGAGGGTGGTGTTGGCGACTGAGAACGGTTCGTGCACGGCGCTGAGCAGGCGGGTCGCGACCTCCTCGTAGGAACCGGTGATCCCCTGAGCCAGGTAGAGGAACTCGTCGCCGCCGAATCGGCACAGCGTGTCGCTCGCGCGAGTGACCCGTTCCATCCGTCGCGCGAACTGGACGAGCAGCTCATCACCGACGTGGTGACCGAAGGTGTCGTTGACGCCCTTGAAGTCGTCGAGGTCGAGCAGGAAGACAGCGACGGCGCCGCCGTCGCGCGCGATGAGCGCCCGGGCTCGCGAGAGTCGGTCTTCGAAGAGGGTCCGGTTCGCGAGTCCGGTCAGGGGGTCGTAGAGCGCCTGGTGCTCGAGCTCGGCGAGCAACGCACGCTCGTCGGTCGCGTCGCGCACCGAGACGACGAAGGTCTCGGGCTCGCCGTGCTCGTCGGTGAGACACGCCGCGGACACCTCGCCGAAGATCACGCGGCCGTCTCGGTGGAGGAACCTCGTGGTGTAGTGAACGGTCGAGACGCTGCCCGAGATGAGTCGTCGGCGGTGTTCCTCGGCGGCCGCGACGTCGTCGTCGAGCCGGAACCCATTGGGCGAGCGACCGAGCAACTCGTCCTCGCTGCGCCCGATCATCTGACAGAAGGCCCGATTCACGTCGACGATGTGGCCGTATCGATCGAGGAGGTACATCCCTGAGGTGTTGTTCGCGAAGGCGTCGTGGAAGAGCGCGTCGCGTCTGGCGAGCGCCCGTTGGGCCTCGGCATCGATGCGCAGCGCGCGAAGCTCGCTCTCGAGCTTGGTGCGTTCGGCTCGACGCAGCAGCTCGCGCTGGCGCCGTTCGACCTCGTAGTGGTGACCGACCTGGATCGCCACGACGACGGTGGTGGTGAGTACGGCCCACTCCTGCCAGACCTCCGAGGCCGGGTGATCCATGAGCAGCTGCATGGGAATGGTGAGGGCGATGCCCGTCAAGGAAGCGCCAAGCGAGCCGACGAGCCCGAACGCCGCGCCACCGTAGACGATGGGGATGAAGAGCAGGAGGTCGAGGGTGGAGTCAGCCACGGGTATGACGTGGTGGATCGGTGAGTAGACAGTGGCCAGGTGGATGATGAAGAGACCGACGACCATCGCCTGGACCGTCCAGAACCGCCGTTGGGCGAGTGGCGGGCGTGTGAGGTTGACGACGAGGTCGTGCACCGTCGGGCGCGGGTCGACGTCGGGTTCGGGCGTCGTGCGTTCGGGGATGGACGGGCTCACGTGACCCCTTCTGTTACTACCCCCGGCGACGTCTCGTAGCGTAGGACCGATCTGAGTGTGGCGCGAGGAGCACCTCAGGGACCTTGGACCCAAGTCGCGATCGGATCGCGTAGTTCCACAGCCCCATTCCCCGAGGAACTACGGCTACGGTCCGTGGAACGGCGACTACGGGGCGGCGCGGAGCGCGGCGTAGCCGGGCTTGATGACGGTGTTGATGAGCGACAGGCGCTGGTCGAAGGGGTAGAAGGTGCTCTTCGCGGCGTTGAGCGTCAACCACTCCACGTCATCGAGGGTCCAGCCGAAGGCGTCCGCGCAGGCGGCGAACTCACTCGAGAGCGTGATCCCGCTCATGAGGCGGTTGTCGGTGTTGAGGGTCACGCGGAACCGAAGCCGGCGCAGCAGCTCGATGGGGTGGGCCGCGATCGAGGCCGCGGCGCCGGTGTGGACGTTGGAGGTGGGACAGACCTCGAGGGGGATCCGACGGTCGCGCACGTAGTTGGCGAGACGACCCAGGCGGTACTCGCCGTCGACATTGGTGAGGTCGTCCACGATCCGCACGCCGTGGCCGAGCCGCTCGGCGTCACAGAACTGCACGGCCTCCCAGATCGAGGGGAGTCCGAAGGCCTCGCCGGCGTGGATCGTCATGTGGAAGTTCTCGCGCTGAACGAGGTGGAAGGCGCTGAGGTGCTTGGTCGGGGGGAAGCCGTCCTCGGGTCCGGCGATGTCAAAGCCGCACACGCCCTGGTCGCGGTGGGAAACGGCGAGTTCGGCGATGGTCTCGCTCAGGGCGGCCTGGCGCATGGCCGAGAGGATCGCGCGCACCACGATGGTGCGTCCCTCGCGGCGCGCGTCGGCGCTGCCGCGCGAAAAGCCGGCGAGCACCGCGATGACGACCTGATCGAGGGTGAGGCCGCGTTCGGTGTGCAGCTCGGGGGCGAAGCGGACCTCGGCGTAGACGACGCCGTCGCGCGCGAGGTCGAGGGCGCACTCGGCGGCGACGCGCTCGAGGTGCTCGCGGGTCTGCATCACCGCGGTCGTGTGGGCGAAGCCCTCGAGGTAGCGCACGAGGTCACTGCCCGGCGCGTCGGCGATGAACCACTTCGCGAGCACCTGCGGGTCCGACGTCGGCAGACCGGTGTAGCCCACCTCGCGGGCGATCTCCAGCACGGTCGCGGGTCGTAGCCCCCCGTCGAGGTGGTCGTGCAGCAGGACCTTGGGGGCGCGGGCGATGAGGTCAGGCGTCAACGTCGGGCCAGGCATGGAGTCAGGCTACTCGCGCCGGTCTGGTCAGCCGATGCGTTCGAACAGTAGCGCCGTCGGTGCGGGTGCCTCGTCCGCGATGGTGACGGCGCTCGCGATCGTGGCCCGGCCGAGCTCGAGGCGCGCATCGTCGTCGGCGTAGAGCTCGAAGAGCGGCTGGCCGGCGACGACCTCGTCACCGGCGACGACGAGGCAGCGCACCCCCGCGCCGGCGCTGACCGGGTCCTCCTTTCGCGCCCGACCGGCGCCGAGGCGCCACGCGGCGACGCCCACGTCGAGGGCGTCCACGCGCTGGACGATCCCGTCGTGGGGTGCGGTGACGACGGACGCCTTCGCGGTGGTCGCGATGGCCGCGTCGGGATCGCCGCCTTGGGCGGCGATCATGGCCCGGTAGACCTCGTAGGCCGATCCGTCGTCGAGGCGGGTCTCGGGGTCGACGTCGAGGCCCGTGAGTTCGAGCATCACTCGTGCGAGGGCGAGTGTGAGGGCTCGGACGTCGGTGGGGCCGCCCCCGCGTAGGACCTCTATCGACTCGGCGACCTCGATCGCGTTGCCGATCGCCTGGCCGAGGGGCGCGTCCATGTTCGTGAGCTGGGCGACGGTGGCGAGTCCGTGGTCGGCGCCGAGGGCGACCATCGTGCTCGCGAGTTCGAGGGCGCGGTCGTGATCCTTGATAAAGGCCCCGCGGCCGACCTTCACGTCGAGCAGGAGCGCACTGGTGCCCTCGGCGATCTTCTTAGACATGATCGAGGACGCGATGAGCGGGATCGACTCCACGGTGCCGGTCACGTCGCGCAGCGCGTAGAGCTTGCGGTCGATGGGTGCGAGGCCGGCCCCGGCCGCGCAGATCACCGCGCCGACCGATTCGAGCTGGGCGTAGACCTCGTCGTTGGAGAGCACCGCGCGCCAGCCCGGAATGGTCTCGAGCTTGTCGAGCGTGCCGCCGGTGTGTCCGAGGCCGCGCCCCGAGAGCTGGGGCACCGCCGCGCCGCAGGCCGCCACGAGCGGGGCGAGGATGAGCGAGATCTTGTCGCCGACGCCGCCCGTGGAGTGCTTGTCCACGGTCGGGCGCGAGAGCCCGCCCAGGTCGAGCCGTTCGCCCGAGTCGACCATTGTCGCGGTCCAGGCGCGCAGTTCGCGCGCCGAGAGCCCGTTGAAGAAGACCGCCATCAAGAGTGCCGACATCTGCTCGTCGGCGACGACACCCCGGTTGTAGGCGTCGAGCACCCAGTTGATCGCGTCCTCGTCGAGGGCGTGCCCGTCTCGCTTGGTGGTGATGACGTCGACGGCCGAGGTCACGAGCGCGTGGCGAGGTCGTCGGGTCCGAAGGCGTCTGGCAGCAGTGTCGCGAGTGCGCGCGCGGGCCGCGAGGGCCCGTCGTCGACCAGTAGGCCGGCGCCGCCGTGCTCGAAGAGCAGCTGGCGACACCGTCCACAGGGCGAGAGCGGCGCGCCGTCCCCGGCCACGATCGCGACGGCTACGAGCGTGCCGCCGCCCACGCGCGCGAGGTCGCTCACGAGCGAGCACTCCGCGCACAGGGTGAGCCCGTAGCTGGCGTTCTCGACGTTGGCGCCTTCGACGACGGTGCCGTCCTCGGTCAGGGCGGCGGCGCCGACCCGCACCGATGAGTACGGGGCGTAGGCGTGGGAGCTGGCGGCGAGTGCGCGGGCGCGCAACGTCCCCCAGGGGATGTCACGAGGGTCAATCACGCCATCACAGTACACTGCTGCCCGTATGAGACCGCCGCGCCAGTCCACGATCCGCATCGCCGAGGAGGTCGCCGACGCGATCGCTCACGCCCGACCAGTCGTCTGCCTGGAGACGACGATCGTCGTGCACGGGTTGCCCCACCCCGAGAACCTCGAGGTCGCCGCGCAGTGCGAGGCCGCGGTGCGAGCGGCCGGCGCGGTCCCGGCCACCATCGGCCTACTTGACGGCCGGGTCGTCGTCGGACTCGGACTCGACGAGCTCGAACGACTCGCCGAGCCCGAACGCGCCAGCGCCAAGCTCTCCTCGCGCGACCTCGGACTCGCCCTCGCGCTCGGGCGCGACGGGGCCACGACCGTCGCGGGCACCATCGCCGTCGCCAGTCGCGTCGGGATCGAGGTGATGGCGACGGGCGGTCTCGGCGGCGTGCACCGTGACGCGGCGCGCACGTTCGACGAGTCCAACGACCTCACCACGCTGTCGCGCACGCCGGTGCTCGTCGTCGCCTCAGGCGTGAAGTCGATTCTCGATGTCGGGGCGACCCTCGAGCGACTGGACTCCCTCGGGGTCCCGGTCGTCGGGTACCGCACCGACCGGTTCCCCGGCTTCTACCGCGCCGACTCGGGCTTCGCGCTGGACTGGTCGGTCGAGTCGGCGACCGCGGCCGCGGCCGCCTTCGCCGCGCACCGCGATTACAGCCCGACCGGCTTCCTGCTCGCCAACCCCGTCGGCCCTGACGAGGAGCTCGACGGGGAGCTCCACGACGCGGCCCTCGCCAGTGCCCTCGCGCTCGTCGCGTCGACGGGCGTCACGGGTAAGGACGTCACCCCGGTGCTGCTCGGTGAGTTCGCGCGCTTCAGCGCCGGCGCGAGTGTGGCGACCAACCGCGCCCTCGTCGTCGCCAACGCCGCCCTCGCCGGTGAGGTGGCGGTGGCGTTGGCCGAAACGCGACCGTGAGGCCGCGCGTCACGCTGATTGGTGACGTCATGCTCGACGTCGTCACGCGTCCGCTCGGTCCGGTCCAAGCGACCAGTGACACGGCGTCGACGACCGTCGTCGGGCGCGGGGGATCGGCGGCGAACGCGGCCGTTGGACTGGCGCGCGCCGGGTGCGACGTGACCTACGTCGGTGCCGTCGGACGTGACCCCGCGGCCGACGTGCTGCGCGCGCTCTTCGAGTCGGCCGGGGTCGCAACGCGCCTCCAGGTCGTCGACGCGCCGACCGGCGTCGTCGTCGCGATCGTCGACGGCTCGGGTCAGCGCGCGATGTTCACGAGTCGCGGGGCCAACGCGCAGTTGCGCGGGGCGCACGTGGCGAGCGCGCTCGCCGAGGGCGCTGACCACGTGCACGTCTCGGGCTACACCGTGCTCGACGAGCGCACGCGTGATGTCGCGCGAACCGCGATCGACGTCGCGCGGGGCCGCGGCACGCCGGTCTCGGTGGACGCCTGTTCGCTCGGTCCGCTACGCGCGATGGGCGCGGATCACTTCCTCGCCGCGGTGGCGGGCGCGACGACGATCTTCGCCAACGAGGAGGAGGCCGAGCAGCTCGGCGGTGGCTCGCTCGAACGCGCACTGACCCGGCTCACGGACCTGTTCGCGGAGGTGGTGGTGACCCTCGGGTCGCGCGGCGCGCTCGTGCGCAGTGACGAGGGTGAGGTTCGCGTCGCGGCGAGCTCGCACCGCGTCCTTGACACGACCGGGGCCGGGGACGCCGCCACCGGCGCCTACCTCGCGGCGCGGTTACGGGGCTCGTCGCGTCGCGCGGCCCTCGAGGCCGCCATGGCCGCTGCGGCCGACGTGGTGAGCGGGTTGGGCGCGGGTTAGTCGCGCTTGTAGGGCAGGCCGTCGGCGGCGGGCGGGCGCACCCGTCCGATGAGTCCCGAGACCACCGCGATGGTGATCACGTAGGGGAACATCCCGAGGATCTCGGTCGGTACCGGCACCTGGTAGGTCTGGAGGTTGTCGGCGAGGTAGACCGACAACCCGAAGAGCACCGACGCCACGACCGCCCCCGACGGGCGCCAGCGCCCGAAGATCAGTGCCGCGAGGGCGATGTAGCCCAGTCCCGAGGTGTAGCCCGGCTGGAACTGACCCTGGGAGGCCATGAACGCGACGCCGCCGACCCCGGCGATCGCGCCACCCATGATGACGTTGGCGTAGCGCACGCCGATGACCTTGATGCCGACCGAGGCCGCCGCCTGGGGGTGCTCGCCGACCGCGCGCACCCGCAGGCCCCAGCGGGTCTTGAAGAGCGCGAAGCTTACGAGGGCGACGAGCACGATCATGAGGTAGAAGAAGCCGGTCTGGTCGAAGAAGACCGGTCCGATGACCGGGATCTTGGACAGCAGCGGGATGGGCAGGTTGGGCGCGAGGTTGCCCGTGTTGTACTGGGGGAACGGCGTGAAGACCTGCAGGTTCAAGTAGGAGGAGAGGCTGCCGAGCATCGTGACGAGCACGACGCCGACGATGATCTGGTCCGAGAGGTAGCGCAGCGACAAGAAGGCGAGCACGAGCCCGAGCACGCCGCCGACGAGTGCGCCGACAAAGGCCGCGAGGAAGAAGTTGTGCGTGGTCGAGGCGATCATCGAGCCGACGAAGGCGCCACCGATGAACTGGCCCTCGATCGCGATGTTCACGACGCCGGCGCGCTCGCACATGACCCCCGAGAGTGATCCGAAGACGAGCACCATGGCCAGGGCCGAGCTGCCGATCAGCACCGCGGTGAGGTTGACGAAATTGATCTGGGAGGGCCCGGTGGTGCGCGCGGCCCAGAGCAGGAGCGCGAAGAAGAAGAGCACGGCGACGACCCCGAAACGGGCCATCACCCCACGACGCGGCAGTCGGGCGAGGACGTCGAGCCCGAGCGCGATGATCGCGAGCCCGAGCACGACGTTGCTCCACGCGGTCAGTAGCGTCAGCGTGCCCACACGCCAGGGTGCGTTGGCAAGCGACACGGGATTGAAGGTGAGTGACGAGTGCGCGCTGAAGCCGGAACCGACGCCGAAGACGAGTGCCGTGAACAACCCGATGGCGAGCATGATCACGCCAATGCCGCGCGTACGCCCGCTCGGGATGCGCGCCGTCGGCGAGGTCTCGGGTCGCACGTCGATACTCACGATCCCCACCCCTTGGTCGCGAGCTGCAGCGCCGTCGTCGGGGACGTGCGCAGCCGGAAGATCTCCTTCACGAGCACCGGGGTCGCCACGAAGAGCACCACCGCAGACTGGATCACGGTCGCGAGGTCGAGGGGGATGCCGGTCGCCGCTTGCATCGCGCGCCCGCCCACGCCGAGCGCGGCGAAGAGCAAGGAGGCCCACACGATACCGATGGGCTTGTTGCGCCCGAGGAGTGACACCGTGATCGCCGTGAAGCCGATGCCGGCGTTGCCGACGAGGAAACCGCCGTCGAGGGTCTTGTAGAAGCCGGCGAGCTCGGTCACGCCCGCGAGTCCCGCGAGCCCACCCGAGATGGCGAAGACCAGGATGATGACGGCTTTGGCGTTGATGCCCGACGCCCGTGCCGCCTGGGGGTTCGCGCCGGTCACGCGGAAGTCGAAGCCGAGCGACGAGCGCTCGAGGAACCACCAGGCGAAGAGCACGACGACCGCGGCGATCACGAGCCCGTAGTTGACGCGCAGTCCCGACGCGGTGCCAAAGAGCGGGGCGAGTTGGGCCGAGGGGTCAAGCGTGCGCGCGATGTCGTTCTGCTGACCGGGGGCCTGCAGCGCCGTCGAGAGCAGGGTATAGAGCAGGATCGCCGAGACCACGTAGTTGAACATCAGGGTCACGATGACCTCGTGGGCCCCGGTGTAGGCCTTCAAGAGCCCCGGGACCGACCCGGCGAGCACGCCGCCGGCGATTCCGGCGAGCAGCGTGAACGGCAGATGCAGGACCGTCGGCAGGTGGATGAGCGTACCCACGTAGGCGCCCGCGATGCCGCCCATCATCGCCTGGCCGTTGGCGCCGATATTGAAGATGCCGGTCTGGAAGGCGATGCCCACGCCGATGCTCGCGATGGTGAGCGGTGTGGCGTAGGTGAGGGTCTCGGAGATCGGGGTGAGCGCGTTGGACCAGCCCTGTCCGGTCGTGATCGCGTGCCAGAGGGTGGCCGGGCTGAACACCGAGCCGGTGAACATGATCCGGTACGCCGCGCCGACGTTGTCCGCGGTGACCTTGATGGCGTGGCCGGGGGCGCCCCAGCTAGTGAAGAAGCCGCGCCAGGCGTCGAGCACGGGCGCGGTCGTCGTCACGATCACGATTGCCCCGAAGACCAGACCGAGCACGAGCGCGAAGAGGGTCACCACGAAGGGGCTCTGACCCGTCACACGAGCCCAGATCGAACGACGGGGGGACGACTCAGGCATCAGCGGGCTCCACGTGCGCGCCAGTCATCAAGAGCCCGATCGTCTCACGGCTCGTCGAGGGGTCGACGACTCCGCTGATCCGTCCGGTGTGCATGACCGCGATCCGGTCGCCCAGGGCGAGGACCTCGTCGAGCTCTGAGGAGACGATCAGCACCCCGATCCCGTCGTCGCGCTGGCGCACGATCTGGCGGTGCACGTACTCGATCGACCCGACGTCGAGCCCCCTCGTCGGTTGGGACGCGAGGAAGAGGCTCAAGGGCCGTGACAGCTCGCGCGCGACGATGACCTTCTGCTGGTTGCCCCCCGAGAGCGAGCTCACGAGCGCCTGCGTCGACGTCGTGCGGATGTCAAAGCGCGTGACGAGCGCCTCGGCGTTCGACTTCACCGCGGCGAGATTGCGCGAACCGTGTCGGGCGAAGGGCGCCCGACGAGGGGTGTTGAGCACCAGGTTGTCGGCGACCGACATCGACAGGACGAGCCCGTGCAGCTGGCGGTCCTCGGGCACGTGCCCGACGCCGGCGTCGAGCACCTCGCGCGGGGTTCGGTTGGTGATGTCCACGCCGCGCACGGTGATCGTCCCGGACTCGACGTGTCGCATGCCCGCGATCGCCTCGACGAGCTCGGTCTGGCCGTTGCCCTGCACGCCGGCGAGCGCCACGATCTCCCCCGCGCGAACCGTCAGGCTGACCCCGTCCACGGCCGGGAGGCCACGGTCGTCGCGCACGACGAGATCCGTGATCGTGAGCACTGCCTCGCCCGGGGAGACCGTCACCTTGTCGACCGTCAGGTTGACGTCACGACCCACCATCATCGAGGCGAGTTCGGCCTCGGAGTCGCTGGCCTGGGCCGTGCCCACGACCTCACCCTGGCGGATCACCGTGATCACGTCGGCGATGGCCTTCACCTCTTTGAGCTTGTGGGTGATGAAGAGGATCGACTTGCCCGAGGCGGCGAGCGAGCGCATGATGGCCATCAGGGCGTCGATCTCCTGGGGGGTGAGCACCGCCGTCGGCTCGTCCAGGATCAGCAGCTCGGCGTCGTGACTGAGGGCCTTCAAGATCTCGACGCGCTGTTGGAGCCCGACGGGTAGTTCCTCGACGATCGCGTCGGGGTCGACCTCGAGGTTGAAGGTCTGGGAGACGCTGCGGATCTCCTCGCGGGCGCGCTGGTGGTCGAGCCGGTCGAATGACTTGGTCGGCTCGAAGCCGAGCACGACGTTCTCGGCGACGCTGAACACGGGCACGAGCATGAAGTGTTGGTGCACCATGCCGATGCCTCGTCGCACGGCCTCCCCGGAGTCCGCGAAGCGGGTGACGACCCCGTCGATCAACATCTCGCCCTCGTCGGGCTGGAGCAGTCCGAAGATGACGTTCATCAGTGTGGACTTGCCGGCGCCGTTCTCACCGAGCAGGCAGTGGATCTGTCCGGGCTCGACCGTGAGGTCGATGCGATGGTTGGCCGTGAAGGTTCCGAACCGCTTCGTGATGCCCCGGAGCTCCAAACGCATAAGCGCCCATCGTAGCCACGAAGAAGGCCCGGGCCAAAGGACCCGGGCCTTCTTCGTGGCTAGGCCACTAGCGCGTCGCTGGTCAGCTGGCGGGGTACTTGTTCGGGTTGACCGAGATCGAACCCGTCATGATGCCCCTGGCGATGGTGGCGATCGTCGACTTCAGTGACTTCGGTACGGGGATCCCGCCGTACTCGAGCGCCGTGCCCTGGTTCTTCAACGTCCCGAGGTAGGTGCCGCCCTTGAAGTGGCCGGAAGCGGCCGCGAGCACGGCGTCACGCACGGAGGGTTCGACGCCCTTGGCGACCGTGCCGATGAACCACGAGCAGTCCGCCTTGTCCGAGACACAGCCGTTGCTGTCGACCCACATGATGCTGTGGCCCTTGCCGGCCTGTTGGGCGGCGGCGACGGAACCGAGACCGACCGACCCCGCGACGGGGAAGACGATGTCGGCGCCGGCCGAGAAGTCACCGGCGGTGAGGGTCTTGCCCGCGGTCTGGTCGGTGAAGTTCCCGACGAAGGTCCCCGTGCCGTTGCAGGAGGCGAGCGTGCAGGTTCCCGGTGCCGGTGTCCAGCCGAGGACCTTCACGGCCGCGCCCCGGGTCTTGTTGTAGTACCGCACGCCGGCGACGAAGCCGTTCATGTACATGGTGACCGACGGGAACTGCATGCCGCCGTAGGTGGCAACGGTGCCGGTGTGGGTGCTCGCCGCGGCGAGGTACCCGCCGAGGAAGGCGGCCTGGTCGGTCTCGTACTGCAGTGCGAGCACGTTGTGGTACTTGAGGTGCTGGGGCGCGTCGTCCACGATCGCGAACTTCTGCTTCGGGTGTGCGTTGGCCGCGGCCTGGGTGGCGCCGTCCATGAGGAAGCCGACGGTCACGATGATGCCGCAACCCTTGTGGATGAACGTGTTGATGTTGGGCACGTAGTCGGCCGCGGAGGTCGAGGACAAGTACGAGATCTGGATGTTCTTGTTCTTCGCGTGCGCGTCCTTCATGCCCTGCCAGGCCGAGGCGTTGAACGAGCGGTCGTTGATGCCACCGGTGTCGGTGACGACGCACGCCTTGAACGACTTCGCCGCGGCCGCCGAGGATGTCGCGGCGACGCCGAGCGTGAGTGTCCCGAGTACCAGTGATGCGGCCCCGAGTAGCGTGCCGAGGCGGCGCGCCTTCTTCTCTCCCATGTGCATGTGTTAACCCCTCCAGAGGTCTTGTCGGTTACGGCGGGCCCTCGTTGGCCCGTTCTGCCGACGGTTCAGTATTGGCGAGACTACTCGGCGGGACTGACGAGTGGCGGGGCGACCACGCGGGTTTCGGGGCGGCCGTGGGGCACGGCGAGGCTGACCACCAGCGCGAGCAGGGTGATGCCCGCCGAGAGGTGGAAGGCCCACTGGTACCCGTTCACGAGCGCGACGGGCGAGTTGGGGTGGGCGAAGCTCGCGCTGCGGTCGGCCGCGACCGTGCCGAGGGCCGCCAGGGCGAGTGAGCCGCCCACCTGGCGACTCGCGTTGAGCACGCCCGAGGCGAGTCCCGCGTCGGCGCGATCGACGCCGCTGGTGGCGGCGGTCGCGAGGGGGGTGAAGAGCAGGCCGATCGCGAAGGCGCACAGCACCGAGGGCACCAGGATCGCCGTTTCGTACGGCGAGTGCACACCGATCATGGCGATCCACAGGAAGCCGATCGTCGCGCTGGCGGTGCCCGCGGCGAGCAGGTGGCGTACGCCGAAGCGGCCGATCAGGCGCGAGCTGAGCTGGGCGCCCCCGACGATGGCGACCGCCATGGGCAGGAAGGCGAAGCCCGTCTTCACCGCGCCGTAGCCGAGGATGTACTGGTAGTAGAAGGTGAGGAAGTACCACATCGCGAAGAAGGACCCGCCGACGAGGAACATGACGAGGTTGGCCGTCGAGACCGCGCGCGAGTGGAAGATCCGCAGCGCCACCAGCGGATTCGTCGCCACACGCGCCTCAAAGAACACGAAGAGCACCAGGCCGGCGACGCCCCCGACGATCCACGCGAGCGTCGCCACGTCGCCCCAGCCGGTCGTGGCGGTGCGCACCACGCCGTAGACGGCCGAGGCGAGCGAGACCGTGACGAGCAGCGCTCCCGTGAGGTCGAGCTTGTGGCTCGCCTCGCGGTTTCGCAGCTCGCGCAGGAAGGTGAGCGCGAGCAGGGCGGCGCCGATGCCGAAGGGCACGTTGATGAAGAAGACCCAGCGCCACGAGAACCACCCCGTGAGCAGGCCCCCGAGCAGGCCCCCGACGGCCCCGCCCGCGCCGGCGACGGCGCTCCAGGCGCCGATCGCCTTGGGCAGGCGTGGCCCGTGGAAGGTCGTGAGGATGATCGTGAGGGTGGCCGGGGATAGCACGGCCCCGCCAAGCCCCTGGAGGGCGCGCACGGCGATCAACTCGGTGCCGGTCTGGGCGAAGCCGGCGCCGACGCTCGCGAGGGTGAACAGCGCGAGCCCGCCCAGGTAGATGTGGCGACGACCGAAGATGTCGGCCGCTCGTCCCCCGAGCAGGAGGAAGCCGGCGAAGGTGATCACGTAGGCGTTGACCACCCACTGGGCGTTGGTCATCGAGAAATGGAGGTCGCGCTGCATCGAGGGCAGGGCGACGTTGACGATGGACACGTCGAGCACCACCATGAACTGCGCCACGCAGGCGATGGTGAGCACGATCCAGTCGGGGGCGTGACGGTGCACGCTGGCGCTGGCAGACATGGCGCGAGTGTAACGGGGCATCGCGAACGTCCAACCGCTCGCCATCGGCCACACTGGTGGGCATGGTTGCTCAGTTCATCTTCACCATGCGCGATCTGCGCCGCTTCTATCCGCCCGATCGCGAGGTGCTGCGCGGGATCAACTTGTCCTTCTACCCCGGGGCCAAGATCGGGGTCATCGGGTCCAACGGCTCGGGCAAGTCCTCGCTGCTTCGCATCATGGCGGGCCTCGACGACGGGTTCACCGGCGAGGCGCGACTCACCCCCGGCTTCTCGGTCGGCTACCTCGCCCAGGAACCCCAGCTCGACCCCACGAAGGACGTCGTGGGCAACGTCGCCGACGGCGTCGCCGAGCAGCGCGACCTGTTGGTGCGATTCAACGAGGTCTGCGCGGCGATGGCCGATCCCGACGCCGACTTCGACGCGCTGCTCGCCGAGCAGTCCGACCTGCAGACCCGCATCGACGCGCTCAACGCCTGGGACTTGGAGCGCACCCTCGAGATCGCCATGGACGCCCTGCGTCTGCCGAGCGCCGACGCGGACGTGACCACCCTCTCGGGCGGCGAGCGCCGCCGGGTCGCGCTCTGTCGGCTCCTGCTCGCCAAACCCGACCTGCTGCTGTTGGATGAGCCGACGAACCACCTCGACGCCGAGTCGGTCGCCTGGCTGGAACGGGCCCTCCAGGAGTACCCGGGCACCGTCGTCGCGATCACGCACGACCGCTACTTCCTCGACAACGTCGCCTCGTGGATCTTGGAGCTCGACCGTGGCGCGGGGATCCCCTGGGAGGGGAACTACTCGTCCTGGCTCGAGCAGAAGCAGGCGCGACTCGCCGCCGAGGAGAAGGCCGACCAGTCCCGCCAGGCCGCGCTCGCGCGCGAGCTCGAGTGGATCAGGATGTCCCCCCGGGCCCGCCAGTCCAAGGGCAAGGCCCGCGTGAGCGCTTTCAACCAGCTGGTGGCGGAGAGTGAGGCGGCCGACCAGCGACCCGAGCGACTCGAGATCGCGATCCCACCCGGGCCGCGACTCGGCGACGTGGTGGTGAACGCCCGCGGGGTGACCAAGGGCTTCGATGACCGTCTGCTCATCGAGGACCTCTCGTTCCTGCTGCCCCCGGGCGGGATCGTCGGGGTCATCGGGCCCAACGGTGCGGGCAAGTCGACGCTCTTCAAGATGATGGTCGGCGAGCTCGAGCCCGACGCGGGCACCTTCGAGGTCGGCAGCACCGTGCGCTTCGCGTACGTGGACCAGTCCCGTGAGGGACTCGACCCGAACGCGACGGTCTTTGACGAGGTGAGCGGCGGTCAGGAGCGACTGGTGGTGGGCAATCGCGAGATCCACGCGCGCGCCTACGTGGCGAGCTTCGGCTTCAAGGGCAGCGACCAGCAGAAGCGGGTCGGCGAGATCTCCGGCGGCGAGCGCAACCGGGTCCAGCTCGCCAAGGTCCTACGCAGCGGCGGCAACGTGCTGCTGCTCGACGAGCCGACCAACGACCTCGACGTCGACACGCTGCGCGCCCTCGAGGACGGCCTCCTGTCCTTCCCGGGCTGCGCCGTCGTGATCAGCCACGACCGCTGGTTCCTCGACCGCATCGCCACCCACGTGCTCGCCTTCGAGGGCGACACCGAGGTGCGCTGGTTCGAGGGGAACTTCTCGGACTACGAGCTCGAGCGCCACAAGCGCCTCGGCGCCGACGCCGACCAGCCCCACCGCATCCGCTACAAGCCGCTCACCCGTTCCTGAGGGCGCTCGTCGGTAGCCTGGTCTCGCGAACCACGTGAGACTGGAGCTGAGACCATGCCAACGCGCGACGACTGCCTGGAGCTGGACCGCCTCGACGGACTGGCGCCGCGACGAGACGACTTCGTCCTCGCGCCCGACCTCATCTACCTCGACGGCAACTCACTGGGTCCGCTGACGCGCGCAACGCGCGAGCGCGTGCTCGCGACGCTCGACGAGGAATGGGCGACCGGCCTCATCCGCAGCTGGAACGCGGCGGGCTGGATGGCGGCACCGACGCGCGTCGGTGACCGGCTGGCCCCCCTGATCGGGGCGCGCGCCGGCGAGGTGGTGGTCGCCGACACCCTCACGCTCCTGCTCGCCAAGGTCATCCTCGGCGCGCTCGACTTGCGAAGGGATCGGTCGGTCGTGCTCACCGACGCGGCCAACTTCCACTCGGACCTCTACGTCGCCGAGGCGATGGCCCGCCGGGCCGGGCGCCCCGTCACGCTTCGCGCGATCGAGCGTGACACGCTCGACGACGAGCTGAGCGAGGACGTTGCGCTCGTGATGCTCACCCACGTCGACTTTCGAACCGGCGAGATGCTCGACCTCGCGGGGGTGACCGAGCGGGTCCACGCCGCTGGTGCGCTGATGCTCTGGGACTTCGCCCACTCGACGGGCGCGGTGCCCCTCGACGTGACCGCGGCGAACGTCGACTTCGCGGCGGGCTGCACGTATAAGTACCTGAACGCCGGGCCCGGCGCGCCGGGCTTCCTCTACGTGCGCGAGTCCTGGCAGGGCCTCATCGAGAACCCGTTGCCCGGCTGGCTCGGCCACGCACGCCCCTTTGACTTCGAGCGCGGCTACGTGGCCGCTCCCGGGGTGCAGGCCTTCGTCACCTCCTCGCCCTCGGTCATCGCGCTGAGCGCCCTCGACGGGGCGCTCGACGCCTTTGCGGGCGTGTCGATGGACGACGTGCGCGAAAAGAGCCTCGCGCTCACGGACCTGTTCATCGAGCTCGTGGAGGCACGCCTGCCCGGTGCGTTCACGCTCGTCACCCCGCGCGACCACGCCCGGCGGGGTAGCCAGGTGGCGCTTCGTCACGAGGACGCCTACGGGATCATCCAGGCGCTCATCGCCCGCGGGGTGATCGGCGACTTCCGCGCGCCCGACGTCTGCCGGTTCGGGTTCACCCCGCTCTACCTGCGCTTCGTCGACGTCTACGACGCGGTCACCCATCTCGTCGAGGTGCTGGAGGGCGCCGAGCACCGCGACCCCGCCTACGCCACGCGCAACCCGGTCACCTGATCACTGGGAGAAGACGACGGTGCGCTGACCGACCAGCATGACGCGGTCCTCGGCGATGAGCCCGACGGCGCGCGCGAGCACGGTGCGCTCGACGTCGCGTCCGAGCGCGATGAACTCGCTGGGCCGACGCGCGTGGGTCACGCGCGCGACGTCCTGTTCGATGATCGGGCCCTCGTCGAGGTCGGCGGTGACGAAGTGGGCGGTCGCGCCGATCAGCTTCACGCCGCGCTCGTAGGCCTGGTGGTAGGCGCGCGCGCCCTTGAAGCCGGGCAGGAACGAGTGGTGGATGTTGACGATCCGCCCGCTCAGCTCCGCACAGAGGGTCGGCGAGATGATCTGCATGTAGCGCGCGAGCACCACCAGGTCGACGTCGTGGCGCGCGACGAGGTCGCGCACCACGTCCTCGGCGGCCGACTTGGTCGAGGGGGTCACCTCCACCTGGAAGAAGGGGACGTCGTGGCGCGCGCAGAGCTCGCGACAGACGCCGTGGTTGCTCACCACCGCCACGATGTCCAGGGCCAGGTCGCCCTGCTCGGCGCGGTAGAGCAGGTCGGCGAGACAGTGGTCGAACTGCGAGACCATGACGAGGGCCCGGCGGCGCTGGGTCTCGGGGCGGATCGTGAGCGTCGGGTTGAAGGTCGCGAGGTCGGCCTCGAGGCGCTGTCGCACCGATTCGACGTCGACGTCACAGGTGAAGCGGGTGCGCATGCAGAACTGGCCCGTCACCGGGTCGGTGAACTGGTCGTTCTCCAGGATGTTGCCGTCGATGGCGAAGACCGCGGAGCTGAGCGCGCGCACGATGCCCGGTCTGTCCAGGCACTGGAGGGTGACGACGTAGGTGACCTCGGGCACGGTAGCGGACTACGACCGGTACGAGTAGAACCCCTGGCCCGTCTTGCGTCCGAGCAGGCCGGCCTGGACCATGCGCGACAGCAGCGGGGGTGGGGCGAGGTGGGATTCCTTGAACTCCTCGTAGAGCGACTCGGCGACCGCGAGGGTCGTGTCGAGACCGATCAGGTCGGTCAGGGCGAGCGGTCCGAGTGGGTGCGCACAGCCCAGCACCATGCCGGTGTCGATGTCCTCGGCGCTCGCGAAGCCCGACTCGAGCATGCGGATCGACGAGAGCAGGTAGGGGATGAGCAGGGCGTTCACGACGAAGCCGGCGCGGTCGGGCGAGGTGATGACCTTCTTACCGAGCGCGTCGGTGCCGTAGGCGCGCACGCGCGCGGCGGTCTCGGGACTGGTGAGCAAGGATGAGATGACCTCGACGAGCTTCAAGACCGGCACCGGGTTGAAGAAGTGCATCCCGATGACCTGTTCGGGGCGACGGGTCGACATCGCGAGCTTGATGATCGGGATCGAGGAGGTGTTGGTCGCGAGGATCGCGTCGTCGGCGCTGACGACGGCGTCGATCTTCTTGAAGACCTGGACCTTGGTGGCCTCGTCCTCGGCGACGGCCTCGATGACGATCTGGCGGTCGTGGAGCTTGGCGAAGTCCTCGGAGAAGCTGAGGTTGCCGCGCACCCGGTTGGCCTCGTCCTCGGGCAGCTTGCCCGCGGCGACGGCCCGGCTGAGGGACTTCTCGATGCGCGCGACGCCCGCGGCGAGCGCCTCGGGGCTGCGCTCGATGACGATGACGTCGGCGCCGGCCTTGGCGGCGATCTCCGCGATACCTGAACCCATCAGGCCGCAGCCCACTACACCAACCCGTTCCATCGAGACCTCCTCGTCCGATGTCGACCGCCTGTCGAGCGTTTTGAGTCTAGATGGCGCACCATGGACGCTTCGGCGACACCGTTGGGGCGACGGCGACTCCGGGTAACGTATTCACCATTCGTATTGATATCAATACTCATTGATGTTATGGTGGCGCCATGCCACGCCCCGCTCCCGCCCCTCTCGCTTCGCTCAGTGACGCGCGAACACTGGTGCCGGTGTTAAAGGCCATCAGCGACGAATACCGGCTCGCCATCCTGCTCACCCTGGCGCGCGAGTCGCGCACTGTCGTGGAGTTGACCGAGGAGTTGTCGATCGCCCAGCCGCTCGTCAGCCATCACCTGCGCGCGCTGCGCGAGGCTGGCCTGATCTCGGTCACGCCCGAGGGCCGTTCGAACCGCTACGCCGTGTGCTGTGACGCGGTCGCTGAGCCGATCCGGCTCCTGTCAGGGATCGCGAACGCCAACCCTTCGTGTTGAGAGAAGAAGAAAAAGAGGACGTATGAACGAGAAGGACGAATCGATACGGGTCGCCGTACGCGACCGCTACGCGAGCGCGGCACTCTCGGTGTCCACCCAGGGCGCCTCGTGCTGCTCGGGCACGGCCCCCGATCTCGGGGTCGGCGAGGGGTTCGGGTCCACCTTCTACTCGGTGGACGACACCGGTGCGCTGCCCGCGGCCGCCGTGCTCGCTTCGCTCGGCTGTGGCAACCCGACGGCGCTCGCGACCCTGGCGGCCGGCGAGGTCGTCTTGGACCTCGGGTCGGGTGGTGGCATCGACGTGCTGCTGTCCGCGCGACGGGTCGGGCCGACGGGCAAGGTCTACGGGCTCGACATGACCCCCGAGATGGTCGAACTCGCGCGGATGAACCAGGCCGAGGCCCAGGTGGCCAACGCTGAGTTCCTACTGGGGACGATCGAGTCCATCCCGCTCGCCGATGCGTCGGTGGACGTGATCATCTCGAACTGCGTGATCAACCTCGCCGCCGACAAGGACCTCGTGCTCGCCGAGGCCTTCCGCGTCCTGAAACCGGGCGGACGCCTCGCGATCTCTGACGTCGTGCTCCAGCGGGCGCTGCCCGAGGACCTGCGCGGGCTGATGCTGCTCTGGACGGGGTGCATCGCCGGGGCGCTCGTCATCGACGACTACGAGGCCCGGCTCGTCGCCGCGGGCTTCGTGGAGGTCGCGGTCACGCCCACGGTGGTGCATGACCGCGACGCCATCGAACGCCTCGCCACCGGGGTCACCTTCCCCGAAGGGATCGAGCCGGCGCGGGTCTACGCCGAGTACGACGGGGCGGTCGCCAACGCCTTCATCCGCGCGAGCAAGCCGCGCTGAGCCCGACGCGCCGTCGCTCGCTACGATTGGCGACGGGCGACTGCCCAGCGGATGGAGGGTGTCATGGACAGCGTCAACGTGGTGATCGAGATTCCCCGGGGGAGCCAGAACAAGTACGAGTACGACCACGAGAACCACACGATCAAGCTCGACCGGCACCTGATCGTCTCGATGGGCTACCCGGCCGAGTACGGCTTCATCCCCGACACCCTGGGTGGTGACGGCGACCCCTTGGACGCGCTGGTGCTCACGGAGTACCCGACGTTCCCGGGCTGTCTCATCGAGTCCAAGATCCTCGGCATGTGCCTGATGACCGACGAGAACGGCGAGGATGCGAAGCTGCTCATGGTGCCGACCTACGACCCGCACTGGAAGTCCGCGACTGATATCGGCGACGTGCCCAAGGCGGTGCTCGACCGGATCAGCCACTTCTTCACCGTCTACAAGGACCTCGACGAGGGCAAGTGGATGAAGGTCGAGCGCTGGGTCGGTCGCGCCGAGGCCGAGGCCGAACTCGCGGCGTCACGGGCTCGCTTCGTCGCCTAGGCGAGCGCAGGAGTGGGCCGTCGCACGGGGACCGACCCTGACGACCGGTCGGTCGTCGGACTGCTCGCGCTGACCCAAGGGCTCTTCTTTACCTCGCTCGGCCTGTGCATCGCGATCAACCACAGCGTGACCGCGAACAAGGACGGCATCTCGTTCTACGGGGTCGATCCGAGCACCATCGTGCTCGTCATCGTCGGCTACGCCGCGGCGAGCATCGGGATCTACAGCGCCTCGAACTGGCTGCGCGACGCGAGCGCGCCCGCGACCGCGGTGCGCGGCGCACGCGCTGTCGCGATCGGCCTGCCGCTCCTGCTCGCCACGCCCTACAACGAGGGCCCCGTCTGGAACTGGGCGCACATGACGGTCGGCGTCGCGATGGCCCTCGCCCAGGGCGCGGCCACGATCTCACTCGTTCGCCGCCGCGGGGGAGCCGGTTCGTGGGTCGTCTTCTCGATCCAGCTCGCTGGCGGACTGCTCGCCGCCGCGTCCCTGCCCGACTGGTCCTTCCCCTGGTTGCTGCCGGGTGAGACCGTCTACGAGCTCGCCTACGGCGCCAGTCTCTTCCTGTGGATCGACGAGCTCGGGGGGAGCCTGCGCCGTCGCGAACGGGTCAGTCGGGCGAACGCCTGATCATGGCCTCGGCGATCGCGAAGAGCGACTCGCGCCACTCCTCGGGTGTCGCGGCGAGCGAGTGATCGCCCTCGAGGGCGACCTGGCCGAAGAAGAGCGCGTACCAGATCCGCGCGAAGGACGCCGCGCTCATGCCGGCCGGGAGCAGGCCGCGGTCGACGACCGGCTGGACGCGCCCGACGATGTAGTTACCGGCCTCACGCTGGGCGGCCGCGATCCCGTCGGCCGCGGTCTGGTTATGGCGCGCGAAGGAGAAACTCTCGATGCGCAGTCCGCGCGAGCGATAGCGCTCGGGGAGCTCGGCGTCGTCGATGAGTTGACGCATGGCCGCGCGCATGCCCTCGGGCGTGGTCACGCCCACGAGGGGCGCGGTGAAGTGGGTGGCCGTGCGCAGCACCTCGTCGCGGTAGCGGCGCACGATGGTCGCCGCGAGCAGTCCCTCACGGTCCTCGAAGTAGCTGTAGAGCAGGGAGACCGAGACATTCGCGGCGGCGGCCACGCGTTTGACGCGGTAGCGGGTGATCCCCTGGGTCTCGAGCTCCTCGATCGAGGCCGCGAGGATCCGTCCCTGTGTCACGCGTTGAGGCTACTGGCCCCTCACGGAACGACGGGTAGGTCCTTTGTCACTCCGAGGCGTCACTGCGTCGTCCGTGTGCCGGTGCGATTGTGCGTCTCGGCGAAGGCGAAGCCGGTCGTCCAACCCCGCACCCCGTCGAGTCCTATGGTGAGCGCCTCGTAGTCCTCGAGGCGCTCGATACGCGCGAGCACCTCGTCCCCGCCGACCGCGAGGGCGGTCGCGAGGGCGTCGGCTAGGGCGAGGTCCGGACCGGTGACGCTCGCCGAGGCGACCCGCGTGGTCGCCTCGCCGGTGAAGGGGTTACGGAGGTGGGACCCGCGCAGGTAGTCCCCCGAGGTCGCGATCGAACCGCGCAGGGTCACCACGCACGCGAGCGCCTCCGGTGCGTCGGGGCGCACGACGCCGACGCGAAAGGCAACGCCGCCCACACCCCCGAAGCTCGCGATGTCGCCCGCGGCGTTCACCATCGCGCCCGTCACACCGGGAACACGCAGGGCCTCAAGGGCGCACGCGGCGGCCCAGCCCTTCACGTAGCCGGTGGGGTCGACGCCGCCGGGCATCGCCCAGGGGTCGAACCACCCGCCCGAGACCTCTTTCGCGAGTCGACACCCGTCGAGGACGTCGGCCACCTCACTCGGGGCCTCACCGAGGGCGATCTCACCGCGGCGGAGCCGGTTGATCGGGCTGTCGGCCCGCCAGGTGCTGAAGGTCCGGTCTGCTCGGTGCCAGACGGCCTCGGCCTCGGTGATCGCGGCGTCGACCTCGGGCGTCTGGAGGGGACCGTCACCGTAGAGGTCGACGGTCACGACCGTGCCCATGACCTCGATGCGCTGGTGACGCGTGTGCGGGGCGTTCGTGGTCATCGCTACTTCAGCTTGAGCGCGGAGAGCGCACCCTGGAGTGATTGGGCGAAGCCGGCGCTCGTGTAGCTGGCACCGGACACGCCCTGGATGTTGGCGCTCTGGGCGGACATCGCCTCGCGCTGGAGCATCGGCAGCGACGCGTGGTCGACGTAGGCGGAGTAGGGATTGCCACCGTCGCTCAACGTGGCGATCGTGATGCCGGTGATCTTCGTGCCACTCGCGGTCACCTTCACCGAGAGCTGGCCGTAGTAGTAGTTGACGACCGGACCGGTCGCGCTGCGACTCGCGCTGGCCGCAACGACCGTTGAGGTCGTCGAGGGAACCGCCGCAGCGGTCGCGCTCGTCGTCGGGGTCGCCGCAGCGGTCGGGGTCGTCGTCGGGGTAACCGTCGTCGCGCTCGTCGTCGGGGTCGCCCCAGCGCTCGGGGTTGGGGCCGCGCTCGCCGTCGTCGGGGTCGTCGCGGCGGTTGCGTTGAGGGCCGAGAGCACGACCTTCTGCGGTGTCGAATGGAAGACGGCGACGCCGGTCAGACCGGCGACGGTGCTCGCGAGGACGAGGGGGGTTCGTTTCATCGGTGTTCCTTCGGGTGTGTGTTCCATGTCCTCATGTCGAGGACCTGGTCGATGGGTGCGGTGTTCCACGGGGTGCGTACCGTTGGAGATGAACGTGCGTCGCTCCGGTGGCACGAATGCCGCACCGTGAAACACGCGACGAGCCGTTCGTCACGTGTCCAAGCCTCGAACGAGGTAGGGCCCGGAGAGGGAGCCGGGTAGCGCCAGGGATTCCTGGTCGTCTGGACGGGGGACACGTGCCGAGCTCGTTGAGTCGGCCACGGCAATTCGGTGTGTTTGAACGTAGGACGCATGCTGTATTAGAAGGC
This sequence comes from Actinomycetes bacterium, assembly GCA_021837305.1. GTDB lineage: Bacteria > Actinomycetota > Acidimicrobiia > Acidimicrobiales > RAAP-2 > RAAP-2. The sequence goes on along the minus strand of JAKBGV010000012.1, from coordinate 409 downwards.
GAAGGCTTCGACGTGGACGTGTTCGGGCGCGACCCCGGCGCGCGTCGCCGCGTCGTGGGCGAGTTCGGTGAAACCGTCCGGACCACAGATGTAGACGTCACGTTGGGCGATGTCGGGCACGAGGCGCCGCAGGTGACGCGCGTCGAAGCGCACGTGGTGGCGCGGACCGATGAGCTCGTGGAACTGGCCGCGGCGCGCCTCGACGAGTGCGGCGATCTCGTCGCGGTGCACGAGGTCCTCGGGTCGTGACGCGCGCACGATGACGCTGACGGCGACGTCGCCTGGCAGGTCCTCGAGCAGCGCGCGCAGCGGGGTCACGCCCACGCCCGCGCCGATCAGTACCGCGCGGCGGGTGTTGAGCGCGTGGTGGGTGAAGGTGCCGTAGGGACCCTCGGCGAAGACGCGGGTG
>JAKBGV010000077.1 GCA_021837305.1 Actinomycetes bacterium | reverse complement strand
TGGTGGAGGTAAGGGGATTCGAACCCCTGACCTCTTGACTGCCAGTCAAGCGCTCTACCAACTGAGCTATACCCCCAACGGTCAGACAATCGTAGCAGTTGGCCGAACCTTCACCAGTTAGCGACGGCGTCAGCACAGATCGCCGGATGCGAGAGGAACGGCGAGTGGTCGCTCGCAATCTCGGTTGTGGTATCGCACGACGACGCCATCAGCGCCTGAAGCGCCGGGTCAATCGCTCGATCGTTGGTGCAGCGGATGTAGTGGCGCACCACGGCCGCGTCCGGGTATTCCCGCTTTGAGCGGAAGCTCGTAATCGTCTGCGAGCCGAGGCGTGAAACTGCGTCCGTCGCCACGAGATCATCGCAGTCGCCGTAGAGCGCGGACCGCGCTAGCGACGGATCCAGCCGAAGTCGTGGCCCGTCGACCGTCATCGCCGCATCGAGTTCCGTGCGCACGCCGCCGAGGCGAGAGACGTCAGTCGCACTCTGGCCGACGGTCGGGATCAGGGCGGCAATGAAGACCAGGCCGATCAGCTTGTCGAGTTGACCGCTCGCCTCCGCGATGACCGCCCCGGCGTAACTGTGTCCGACCAATACCGTCGGCCCGTCGAAGTCGACGGCCGAGAGAACGGCCTGGACGTCGGACCGGAGATCACTCGTTCCATCGCCGTCGTCGTGCGAGCTCGGCAGTTCGAGTGCGCGCCAGGCCACGGAACGTCGATCGAACTCCTCGGTCAGCAGTCGCCACGACCAGGCACCGTGCCACGCGCCATGGACGAGGACGTAGGTGGGTTCAGTCATGGGGGGCCTCGGCTTTCACTTCGAGGATACGTCGTTGGTTCCCTAGAATGTCGAGATGGCCCGCCCCTTTGACGTCAGATCCGTAGAAGCCAAATGGCAAGAACGATGGCGTCTGGACGGTACGTACGAGGTCGATAATGACGATCCTCGCGAACGGTATTACGCCCTGTGCATGTACCCCTATCCCTCCGGGGCGGCCCACCAGGGCCACGTGCGCAACTACACCTTCGGTGACCTGGTGGTTCGATACCAGACCATGCTCGGCAAGGCCGTCCTCTCGCCCTTCGGGTTCGATTCGTTCGGGCTGCCCGCTGAGAACGCCGCGATCAAGGCTGGCAGCCATCCTCGGATCTTCACCGAGGCCCGCATGGCCGAACTCAAGCGTTCGGTTCAGCGCCTCGGCGCCGTCTACGACTGGCGTCGAGAGGTGATGAGCCACGATCCGAAGTACATGAAGTACTCCCAGATGATCTTCCTCGCGTTCCTGCGGGCCGGGCTCGCGTATCGCGCGATGGCGCCGGTGAACTGGTGTCCGGGTTGCGCGACCGTGCTCGCCAACGAACAGGTGCTGGCCGATGGGACCTGCGAGCGCTCGGGCGACGTGGTCGAGCGGCGCAACCTCGAGCAGTGGTTCTTCAAGATCACCGACTACGCCGATGAGCTCCTCGCCGACCTCGACACCCTCGAGTGGCCCGAGCGGGTCAAGACGATGCAGCGAAACTGGATCGGGCGCAGCGAGGGCGTCGAGTTCGACCTCGCGGTCGCCGATGATCCAACGAAGGTGTTGCGGGTCTTCACCACCCGTCCGGACACGGGGTTCGGCATCACGTACGCCGTCGTCGCGCCAGAACACCCGATGCTGGACGAGTTGACCACCGACGTGCAACGACCGGCCGTCGCCGACCTGGTGGCTCGCGCGACGTCCTTGAGCGAGGTCGAACGAACGTCGTCATCGGAAAGCGGGTCGGGGCTGACCAAGCGCGGCGCGTTCACCGGCCGCTACGTGCTGAACCCGTTCACGGGCGAGTCGGTGCCGCTCTACGTCGCGGACTATGTGCTCGGCACGTACGGGACCGGCGCCATCATGGCCGTTCCCGGCGAGGACGAGCGCGACCTCGCCTTCGCGAGGGCCTATGGACTTCCCGTCGTGCCAACCGTCGAGCGGCCGGAAGGGGCCGCCGACGGGGCTTACGCCGGCGATGGCCGACACATCAACTCGGGATTCCTCGACGGGCTCAACGTCGCCGAGGCGAAGGCGGCGGCGACGTCGTTCCTGGTCGAACAGGCACACGGCGTGACCAAGGTCAACTACCGGCTCCGCGACTGGCTGGTCTCGCGCCAACGGTTCTGGGGCTGCCCGATTCCGATCGTCTACTGCGACGCCTGTGGCATGGTGCCGGTCCCCGAGGATCAACTCCCGGTCGTGGCGCCCGACGACGTCGTGATGGACCGCAACGGCCAATCACCCCTGGCCACCCACGCCGCCTTCCGCGACACCACCTGTCCGGTGTGCGGTGGTCCGGCCCGGCGTGAGGCCGACACGATGGACACGTTCACCGATTCGTCGTGGTACTTCCTTCGCTACACCGATCCCTTCACCGAGAACCGACCGTTCGACCCCGCGCAGGCGGCGAAGTGGATGCCGGTCGATCAGTACATCGGCGGCATCGAGCACGCCATCTTGCACCTGCTCTACGCGCGGTTCTACCTGAAGGCACTGGTCGACATCGGTCTCGCCCCGGGACTGCCGCGAGAGCCGTTCACGCGGCTCTTCACCCAGGGCATGATCCGCCTCGACGGCTCGAAGATGTCCAAATCAAAGGGGAACCTCATCGCCCCCGAGCAGTACTTCGACCGCGTCGGGGCCGACGCGTTGCGCGTCTTCCACCTCTTCGTCGGCCCGCCGGCCGACGACGTCGACTGGACGGCCCAGACCGAGGACGTCATCGAGGGTTGCGCGCGCTTCCTCGACCGGATCTACCGACTCGCGACTGACGCGACGTTGGTCGAGCGGCCACGCGACGAGCAACGTGACGGTGCCGTCGAGCGGGCGGTACACCGGACCATCAAACGCGTCACCACCGATCTCGACCGCTGGAGCTACAACACCGCGGTGGCAGCGGTGATGGAGCTGTTGAACACGGTCTCGAAGTGGGCCCACGAGGACGGCGTCGAACCTTCAGTTCTGAACGAGGCGGTTGACGTCATGGTCTGCTTAATCGCGCCCATGGCGCCGCACGTGTCCGCCGAGATCTGGGAGATCCGTCACCCGGGTGAACCGTCGGTGCACGACCAGTCGTGGCCGGTCGCGAGGGCCGACCTGCTCGTCGAGGAGACGGTCACTATGGTCGTGCAGGTAAACGGCAAGGTTCGTTCGCGTCTCGAGGTCCGAGTCGACATCACCGACGAGGCGGCGAGCGACGCGGCGATGGCCGACGACACCGTTCGTCAGTACCTCGCCGGCGCCGAACCGTCACGCATCATCGCGCGCGCACCGCGGCTGGTCAACATCATCCTGTGATGGTGGCGCGACCGACGTCTCGAAACTCCGTGGTCGTCGAGCCACCCCGGTTCGACCGACCCGAGGTGGAGATTCGTTCGTCCACCCGACGCACGAAGACCGGCTCGGCCCACTGGTCGGGCAGTCGGATCATCGTGCAGATTCCGGCGCGGCTGCGCGGGCGCGAACGGACGGTGTTCGTCGACGAACTCGTCCAGCGTCTCGTTACTCACCGTCCCCAGAACGCGGCGGGCGATGCGTCACTCGAGGAGCGGTGCCGGGTGCTCGCCGAGCTCTACACTGACGCCGTCGTGCCCAACTCGGTGCGCTGGGTCTCCAACCAGCGCGCGCGCTGGGCGTCATGCTCGCCCGCGACCCGCGAGATCCGCGTGAGCAGTCGCCTGCGCCAGTGTCCGGAGTGGGTGATCGACGCCGTGCTCGTCCACGAGCTCGCCCATCTCCACGAAGTTGATCACTCGCCGGCCTTCTACGAGATCGCCGAACGGCACCCACGACAGCGTGATGCGACGGTGTTCCTCGAGGGCTACGCGCTGGGCTTAGGGCTGGCCGTCGAAGAGGGCGACGTGGACCAGGCCCGTCCCTAATCCGACTCGCCGCGTAGGAACCGCTCGAGCTCAGCGGCCAACTCGTCGCCACTCGGCAACTCCTCGACGGGGTGCTCCTCGTCGGCGTCGGCCGCCTGCTCGAGCTGCTCGACCATCGAGCCGTGGTCGGGGTTGTTCGTGATCAGGTCGTCGACCCGTTGACGGACCTCCTCGGCCGAGGCGCGCAGTTCGCTGGCGTCCAGGGTGAGGCCACTGATGCGCGCGAGCCCGTCGATCAGGGCCGCGGCGGCCTGGGGGTAGGACATGGAGGCCACGTAGTGCGGGACCCGCGCCCATATCGTGATGACGTCCATGTCGACCTCGGCGAACCCGAGCTCGAGGGCCGCGGAGATCCCCGCGGGGACCTCGATCTCGCCGGCCATCGTGCCGACGACCGACAGCAGATGCGCGCTTTGGGCGGGCGCCGTGCCAATCACCCGAACCGGCCTCGTATGGGGGGTCGGTGCGGGAAACGAGCCCAGTCCGACCGTGAGGCGCACGTCGAAGCGACCGGCCGAGTCGGTGACGACGTCCACGAAGTCGCTCCAGTGGAAATCGGGCTCCGGTCCGACGAGGAACAGCATGTCGGCACCGTCGCCGTCGCGGCCGTAGCGGAGTTGGATCTCAGGCCACGTCAGCTCGGTCGTGACACCGTCGATGATCCGCACCACCGGTCGACGGGCCCGCTGATCGATGAAGTACTCGGTGTCAAAGGTGGCTAGGACTTCGGTGGGGATGGTGGAGAGGAGTGTGGACATGGCCGTGCTCGCGCCCAGTCCGGCGTCGATCCACCCTTCGAGCCCGATGACCAAGACGGGCTCGTTGAGCACCGGGTCCGCTAAGAAGATGATGCGATCGTAGATTTCGTCGTCCATTACTGCTCCAGTATTTGGCGGGCGAGGTCCGCCAATGTTGCGATGTGCGTCGGGAAATCGGCGACGCTACCCTGGTCTCCCGCGGTCGCCCCGGCGCGGTAACGCGCGTACACGCCCTGCAGGATGCAGGCCAACTTCCAATATCCGAACGATTGATAGTAGGCGACGCCGCTCAGGTCGAGGCTCGAGTGGCGAGCGTAGGCCTCGAGGAGTTGGGCGCGGGTGATGAATCCCGGCGCGGTCGTCGGCGCGACACCGAGCAGGGCACTCATCTCGTCGGCCGGCTCGGCCCAGTAGTCGAGCATCAAGCCGACGTCGGCGAGGGGGTCACCGAGCGTGCAGATCTCCCAGTCGAGGATGGCGGCGATCGCGCCGGTTTGGTCGAGCACGGTGTTGTCGAGCCGGTAGTCGCCGTGGACGATCGACGTACGTTGCTGGGCCGGGACCCGGGCCGCGAGGCGGTCACCGACCTCCTCGATCAAGCGGTGGTGGTCGTCGCCGTCGACACGCATCTGTTCGTACTGGGTTCGCCAGCGACGCAGCTGGCGTTCCAGGTACCCGTCGTGGCGAGCGAGGTCGCCCAGCCCCGCCTGGTCGACGTCGATGTCGTGCAGGTTCGCGAGGGTCGCGGCGAGGTGCTCGCCGATCGTGGCGCGCGTGACCTCGTCGAAGTCGACCTCGGCCTGTTCGCGGTCACGAAGGATGAAGCCGTCGACGAACTCCATCACGTAGAAGGGTGCACCGTTGACCGACGCGTCGACGCACAGCCCGAGTGGCTTCGCGACGGGAATCCCGAGCGGCTCGAGCGCCGCGATCACCGTGTGCTCGCGCACCATGTCGTGCGCGGTGGGTAGGACGTGGCTCACCGGCGGACGGCGTAGCGCCACTGCGCGGAACAAGGCGTCGGTCACGCGGAAGGTGAGGTTGGACCGTCCACCCGCGATGAGTTCGAAGCGCAGGGGGGCCATGAGACCGACGTGCTTGACGAGCCAGTCGGTCACCGGCTCGACGTCGATACCCGTAATCGTCTCCATAGCCGAGGAGGCTAACAGCGAG
>JAKBGV010000076.1 GCA_021837305.1 Actinomycetes bacterium | reverse complement strand
CCGTCCATCCAAATCTTCTCCGTCGGCGTTATGGGCATCACAACCTCTCTATCAGTCGTTGCGTGACGGCCGCCGTGCCTCCGGTGACACCGTCGCGTTCAAAGTCTGCCACCGCGCGAGCGATGCGCCGTGCAGCGTCGAGTTCACCGAGGTGCTCGAGCATCAAAACGGCCGAGGAGACTGCCGCCAGCGGATTCGCGGTGTCGGTCCCGACGATGTCGTGCGCGGCGCCGTGCACCGGTTCGAAGAGTGACGCACCGGTGCGAGCGGGGTTCAGGTTGGCACTCGCGGCGTAACCGATACCACCACTCACCGCCCCCGCCAGGTCCGAGAGGATGTCACCGAACAGGTTGTCGGTGACAATCACGCCGTAGCGCGCGGGGTTCTCCACCAGGTAGATGCACGCGGCGTCGACGTGGTTGTAGTCGACGCTGACCGTGGGGAACTCGCCCTTGACCTCGTCCACGACCCTCGACCACAGGTTCCCGGCGAACGTGAGCACGTTGGTCTTGTGCACGAGGGTCAGGTGTGGGCGTTCGAGCGCGGCCGCTCGCTCGAAGGCGTAGCGCACACATCGTTCGACTCCGAAGCGGGTGTTCACCGAGCCCTGGGTCGCCACCTCGTGGGCGGTGCCGTAGCGCAGGACGCCGCCCTCGCCGGCGTAGGGCCCCTCGGTGTTCTCGCGCACGATCGCGAAGTCGAGACCCTCAGCCAATGAGCCGGGCACACCGTGAAAAGGTCGGTAGTTGACGTAGAGGTCGAGCCCGAAGCGCATGCGAAGCAAGAGGCCACGCTCCAAGACGCCGCCGGGGATGCGCGTGTCACCGATTGCTGGGCCGACCGCGCCGAGCAAGATGGCGTCGTGACCGCGCAGTGCCTCGAGCGTCTCGTCGTCGAGCACGAAGCCGTCGCGTAGGTACCTCGCCGCACCGAGGTCGAAGTCCGTCGTCGCCAAGGCGACGCCCGCCGCTTCGACGACCCTCAGTGCGGCTCGGGTCACCTCGGGCCCGATACCGTCTCCCCCGATGACCGCCACCCGATATGGCTCGTTCGTCGCCACGTCCACCTCCCTGATCCCCCCAGTCTGCTTGGCCCACCCTCGACGGGGCAAACCCGATCAATGATTGAAGAACACGACCACTAGAGTCAATGTCCTACCCAGGAGATGACACCTCATGGCTGGCGAGATCCACCGCATAACCAAAGAGACACTGGACAAGCTCCGTGACGAATATCACCACCTGACCACGGTCGGGCGCACCGAGATCGCACGGGTCATCGAGGCCGCCCGGCTGCTCGGCGACCTCTCGGAGAACGGCGACTACCACGCCGCGAAGGACGAGCAGGGCAAGATGGAGGCCCGCATCCGCCAGATCGACTCGGTGATCAGGAATCACGAACTGGTCGAGCGTGACGCGACCACCGGCGTCGTCCAGCACGCCACGATCGTGAGCGTCGTCTATGACGGCGACACCGACGATGACGCCCAAGAGTTCTTCATCGGCTCGATCGAGGAGAAGCCCGAAGGGGCCCTCGTCGCGTCACCGACCTCGCCACTCGGCTCAGCCCTGCTCGGTCACGCCGTGGGCGACGAGGTGGAGTACGAGGCGCCGTCGGGCACGTTGCGCGTGCGGATCATCGGGTTGCGCTGACGTGGCCGGACGAACCCTCTTCGAGAAGATCTGGGACGAGCACGTGGTCGCGAGTCCGGCGGGCGAGCCGACCTTGCTCTACATCGACCTGCACCTGATCCACGAGGTCACCAGCCCGCAAGCCTTCGACGGCCTGCGCCTCAATCACCGCCCGGTGCGCCGACCCGATCGAACGCTCGCCACCGCCGACCACAACGTACCCACGGACCCACTCTCGACGCCGGTCGAGGACCCCATCTCCAAGCGCCAGCTCGAGGCCCTCGACGAGAACTGTCGCGAGTTCGGCGTCACCCTCTTCCCGCGGGGCCACGAGAACCAGGGCATCGTCCACGTCATCGGTCCTGAGCTCGGCGTGACCCAGCCCGGCATGACCATCGTCTGCGGTGATTCACACACCTCCACGCACGGCGCCTTCGGGGCCCTCGCCTTCGGTATCGGCACGAGTGAGGTCGAGCACGTCCTTGCCACTCAGACCCTCCCCCAGCAGCGGCCCAAGACGATGGCGGTCACCGTCAACGGCACCCTGCCCGAAGGCGTGAGTGCGAAGGACCTCGTCCTCGCGATCGTGGCGCGCCTCGGCACCGGCGGCGGCGCCGGCTACGTCATCGAGTACCGCGGTAGCGCCATCGCCGCGCTCTCAATGGAGGGTCGCATGACCGTGTGCAACATGAGCATCGAGGCCGGTGCCCGCGCCGGTCTCGTTGGCGTCGACGAGACCACGATCGAGTACCTGCGCCACCGACCGGCCGTCGCGACCGGCGAGGCCTTCGAGGTCCTCGCGGACCGGTGGCGCCAGTTCACGAGCGACCCGGACGCCGCCTTCGACGCCGAGGTCACGATCGACGCCAGCCAGCTCGTGCCGTACGTGACCTGGGGCACCAACCCCGCCCAGGTCGTCGCCCTCGATGGCGCCGTACCCTCGCCCGACGACTTCGAGGACCTGGACCAGCGCGAGGCGACCGCGCGGTCCCTCGCCTACATGGGACTGACCCCGGGCACGTTGATGCGCGAGGTCGCCGTCGACGTCGTCTTCATCGGGTCCTGTACGAACTCGCGTATCGAAGACCTGCGCGCCGCTGCGCGCGTCGCCGAGGGCCATCACGTGGCCGCCGGCGTACGAGCCCTCGTCGTACCCGGCTCGCACCGCATCAAGGCGCAGGCCGAAGCCGAGGGACTCGACCGCGTCTTCCTCGAGGCCGGATTCGAGTGGCGCGAACCCGGGTGCTCGATGTGCCTGGGCATGAACCCTGACCAATTGACACCCGGCCAGCGCAGCGCCTCGACGTCGAACCGAAACTTCGAGGGCCGTCAGGGTCGCGGGGGACGGACGCACCTGGTGTCGCCGTCGGTCGCCGCGGCGACCGCACTCGCCGGCCACTTCGCAGCACCGGCGGTGGCGCGATGAAGGCAGTCCGACTCATCGAGGGCCGCGGGGTCCCGCTCGGACGCTCCGACGTCGACACCGACCAGATCATCCCGTCGGGCTGGTTGAAGCGCGTCGAACGCACGGGGTTCGGGCGCGGACTGTTCAGCGAGTGGCGTGACGACCCCGAGTTCGTCCTCAACCAGTCGACCTACCAGGGCGCCTCGATCCTGCTCGCCGGACCGAGGTTCGGCACCGGGTCGTCGCGCGAGCACGCCGTCTGGGCCCTCATGGACTACGGCTTCCAGGCCATCATCGCGCCATCCTTCGGCGACATCTTCCGCAACAACTCGAGCAAGCAGGGCCTGGTCATCGTCCAGCTCGGCGCCGAGGACGTCGAGGAGCTCGCGGCGATGGTCACGCGCGACCCGTCGCTACTACTCGTCGTCGACGTCGAGGGGCTCAGCATCGAAGTCCCCGCCCAGGGCTGGCACCGCACCTTCGTGCTCGACCCGATGACCCGTGAACGACTCCTGAACGGTTGGGACGACATCGGTCTGACCCTGCGGCACGTCACCGACATCGACCGCTACGAGGCGGCGACCGCCGCCCCGACGCTCGCGGGTCGCTTCGACCGCGACGGCCACATCGTGGCCTGACCGAGACTCGCCGTGTCACCACCATCGCACGGACCCGCCGAACACGGCCGAACCCGCGCGGTGCTCTACACCCTCGGCGGCACCATCGCCTCTTCCGACATTGACGGCACCAGTGGCGTGCGACCGAGCCTCGACGGCGCGGCGTTGCTCGGCCCCGCGTCCGACGCACTCGGTGACCTCGAGGTCGAGGTGGTCGGCGTGCGACAGGTGCCGTCGGGCGAGCTCACGATCGAGGACGCCGTCGAGCTCAGCCATCGGATCGGCCACGACCTCGAGCGCGGATTCGCCGGTGCCGTCGTCACGCAAGGCACGGACACGATCGAGGAGTTCGCCTTCGCCTTGGACCTGTTGAGCGCGAGTGAGGCGCCGATCGTGGTCACCGGTGCCATGCGCCATCCCGGCGAGCTCAGCGCCGACGGACCGGCCAACCTCGCCGCGGCGATGCACGTCGCGAGCGATCCGTCGATGCGCGGACTCGGGGTCCTCGTGGTCATGAACGACGAAGTCCACGCGGCTCGATTCGTTCGTAAGTCCGATTCGGCGAGCCTCGCCGCGTTCACGTCGTGGGCCACGGGCCCGGTCGCCCGGGTCCTCGAGGGGCGCACCCGGCGCTACGTCAGCCCGCCGCGCCTCGCTCGCGTGCTCGGGCCCGTTCCACTCGGCACCGAGGTGCCCGCGGTGGCCCTCGCGACTTGCGCCCTCGGCGTCGACGGTCGTCTGGTCGATCGCCTCGGCGATCTCGGTTACGCCGGCCTCGTCGTCGAGGGGTTCGGCGGCGGCCACGTGCCGGCCCGGCTGGTCGAGCCGCTGACGACCCTCGCCGCGACGATGCCCGTCGTGCTCGCGTCACGCACCGGCGCCGGCGACGTCCTCGCGTCGACCTACGGCTACGCGGGGTCCGAACGTGACCTGTTGGGGCGGGGCTTGATCAGTGCCGGCTTCCTCGACGGACGCAAGGCTCGAGTGCTACTCAGCCTGCTGCTCGCGACCGGGGCGACGACGGACCAGGTCGCGACGGCATTCGTGCGCTTGCACCGTTCGGCAACGGGACTCGCGTAACGCGCCTCGCCGTCCTACGCTCTCGGTAGCACTGACGAGGAGCGACATGGTTCCATTCCCCTACGCCGAGCAGTACCCGGTCCATCGGACCCTGCCCGAGGAAGGGGCCCGACGCACCGACGTGCTCGCGGTCCTCGAGGACCTCGCCACGCGCGAGGACCGGACCTGGGAGACAGGCCGGTGCTCAGGCACGATGTACTGCGGGGATCACGAGCACTACGACTTCTTGAACCGGGCCTTCTCGTACTTCTCGCACGTGAACACCCTGCAGCGCGACATGTGCCCGAGCGCCACCAAGTTCGAGGCCGAGATCATCGCGATGACCCTCGACCTACTCGGAGCCGGCAGTCACGAGGACCCGGCGGGTCTCGTGACCTCGGGTGGTTCGGCGTCCATCGCCCACGCCGTGCTCGCCTACCGTGAGGCGAACGCGGCGACGGTCGAACGACCCAACATCATCAAGCCCGAGACCGCCCACCCGGCCTTCGACAAGGCCGGTCACCTCTTCGGCGTCGAGATGCGCGTAGCTCCCGTTGACCCCCGCAGTGCCCAGGTCGACCTCGACTGGGTACGCGACCACGTCGATTCGAACACCGTCGCGCTCGTCGGATCGGCGTGCAACTACGGCTACGGCACCATCGACTCGATCGTCGAACTCGGCCAGCTCGCCCTCGAACGAGGGATCGGGCTCCACGTGGATGGCTGCCTCGGTGGCTTCATCTTGCCCTTCGGCCGCGAGCTGGGCTACGTCGAGGAACCCTTTGACCTCTCGGTACCGGGGGTGACGACCATGTCGGCCGACACCCACAAGTACGGTTACGCCCTGAAGGGCACCAGCGTGCTGTGCTTCGCGGACCGAGCATTGCGCAACGGCCAGTACTTCTACCAACCCGACTGGTCGGGCGGCAAGTACTGCTCACCGGGAATGGACGGGTCGAGGTCGGGCGGTCTGCTCGCCGCCACCTGGGCCGCGATGGTCCAGCTCGGTCGAGCCGGCTACCGCGAGTACGCCCGACGCATCTACGAGACGTCCGCAGCGATGCAGGCGGCCGTCCGGTCCCACGACAGCCTCTCGATCATCGGGTCCCCGAGCTTCCTCTTCTCCTTCACCGCGACGGATTATGACGTCTACCTCGTCAATGACTTCTTGCGTCTGCGGGGGTGGCGCCTCAACGGTCAGCAGTACCCCAACGCCCTCCACATGGCCGTCACTCGGCCCCAGACCCAGCCTGGCGTGCTCGAGCGATGGG
>JAKBGV010000011.1 GCA_021837305.1 Actinomycetes bacterium | reverse complement strand
GAGTCGCGCTCCATCACCGCGTCCGCGTCGGCCTCGGCCATGTCGAGCACCCGGCGACGGCGACCACGCTGGGGCGTCATCACCGACACCGCCGAACCGCGCCGCTCGCTCAAGAAGGCGCGTACGAGCGTCGAGTCCGCGTCCACGTTCGTGATTACCTCGCGCGGTACGTCGAGCGGATCGGCGAAGAGCGACGCCAGCACGGACTCGAGGACCTCGGCCGGACTCTCGTCGAGGGCGCGATCCACGAAGTGCACCTGACGTCCGATGATGCGGCCGTGTCGGATCCGGAATCGTACGACGCCCGCGCGGTTACCCGCGATCCGCACCGCGACCGCGTCGAGATTGGTGTGGTCATCGAGCACGATGACCTGGTCATTGGAGGCACGCGCGAGTGCAGCGAGCCCATCGCGCAGGCGTGCGGCCGCCTCGTAGTGCTGGTTCGCCGAGGCCTCGGCCATGCGCGTCTCGAGGGTGCGTCGCAGAGGTCGGACCTCGCCCTCGAAGAACTTCGCCCATGACTCGACGAGCGCCGCGTACCCGTCGGGGTCGATGGCCCCAACGCACGGACCCGAGCACTTGCCGATGTCATAGAGCAGGCACGGGCGCTGAATCCGACGCTGGTAGTCGTACTTGTGGCGCGAGCAGGTGCGCAGAGGGTACACCTGCAAGAGCTCGTCCATGGTCGCGCGCAGGGCGCGCACCTCGACGAAGGGCCCGAAGTACCGCACCCCGCTGACGTGCTGGGAGCGGGTCACGTAGGGCACCGGGAAAGGCGTGCGCGCGTCGATGGCCACGTAGGGGTAGGTCTTGTCGTCCTTCAGGCGCAAGTTGTAGTGCGGCTGGTTCTCCTTGATGAGCTCGTTCTCGAGGATCAATGCGTCGACCTCGCTCGGGGTGACGATCCACTCCACCGAGGTGGCCTCTTCCATTAGCGCCTGGGTCTTGGGGCTGAGCGCCTCGCGCCGTTGGAAGTAGCTGGAAAGTCGCTGCGTGAGCGAACGAGCCTTGCCCACGTAGATCACCGTGCCGCGCTCGTTTCGAAACAGGTAACAGCCGCTCGCGCGCGGGATGGCGCCGGGCTTGGTGAGCACTAGGACCTCACGCGCACCCGCAGCGCGTCGGCCAGCACGTGCCCCGTCGCGGTGTCCAGTTCCGCGATGGCCTCGGGCGTGCCCTCGCCCACCACCAGGCCGCCGCGCCGGCCGCCGTCGGGTCCGAGGTCCACGACCCAGTCGGCGGTCTTGACGACGTCGAGGTTGTGCTCGATGACGAGCACCGTGTTGCCCTGGTCGACCAGGCGGTGCAGCACATCAAGGAGCCGGTGCACGTCGTCGAAGTGCAGGCCCGTCGTCGGCTCGTCCAAGACGTAGACCGTGTGACCGGTCGGGCGCCGGGCGAGCTCCGCGGCGAGCTTCACCCGCTGGGCCTCGCCGCCCGACAGCGTCGGGGCCGGCTGGCCGAGTCGCACGTAGCCGAGGCCCACGTCATAGAGGCTCTGGATGTGACGCAAGATCGACGGCTGGCGTTCGAAAAACGTTAGGGCCTCGGCGACCGGCATGTTCAACACGTCACTGATCGACTTGCCCCGGTAGAGGATCTCCAGGGTCTCGCGGTTGTAGCGCGCCCCGTTGCAGACCTCGCAGTTGACGTAAACGTCGGGCAGGAAATGCATCTCGATCTTGATCGTCCCGTCGCCCGCGCAAGTTTCGCACCGTCCCCCCTTCACGTTGAAGGAGAACCGGCCCGGCAAGTACCCGCGCACCTTGGACTCGGCGGTCTCGGCGAAGAGCTTGCGGATCTTGTCGAAGACCCCCGTGTAGGTCGCCGGGTTCGAACGCGGTGTGCGCCCGATGGGCTGCTGGTTGACCGCGACGACCTTGTCGACGAACTCGACGCCCTTGATCGACCGGTGCGCCGCCGCGGTGACCTTGGCCCCGTTGAGGGTTCGTTCGAGTGCACTGAGCAGGATCGCGTTGACGAGGGTCGACTTACCCGAACCCGAAACCCCGGTGACGGCGACGAAGGTGCCCAGCGGGAAACCGACGGTGACATCGCGCAAGTTGTTCGCCCGTGCCCCGACGACGGTCAAGCGGTGCCCGTCGCCGACCCGGCGCGTCGCCGGCACGTCGATCGAGCGCTGTCCCGAGAGGTACTGACCGGTAATGGACGCCTCGTTGGCGAGCAGGTCCTCGTAGGACCCGGCGTGCACCACGCGACCGCCGAACTCCCCGGCCCCGGGTCCGATGTCGACGATGAAGTCCGCGCTGCGGATCGTCTCCTCGTCGTGCTCGACCACAATGACCGAGTTGCCGAGGTCGCGCAGCCGTTCGAGTGTCGCGATCAGGCGGCGGTTGTCACGTTGGTGCAGTCCAATCGACGGCTCGTCGAGCACGTAGAGCACGCCCACGAGATAGCTGCCGATCTGGGACGCGAGGCGGATCCGTTGGGCCTCACCACCCGACAGCGAGGCCGATCCGCGGCTCAGTGTCAGGTAGTCCAGCCCGACGTCCATGAGGAACGTGAGGCGCTCGTTGATCTCCTTAATCACCTGGTGGGCGATGGTTTCATCGCGCGCCGAGAGCCGAAGGTCCGAGAAGAAGTCGATGGCCTCGTCGATGGTCATCGCACTCACGTCGGCGATACTGCGGCTAGCGACGCGCACCGCGAGCACCTCGGGCTTAAGTCGTTGACCCCGACAGGCCGTGCACTCGACTTCGCGCATGTACTGCTCAGCCTGCTCGCGCGACCAGTCGCCGTCGGCCTCGTTGCGCTTGCGCTCCAGCCACTCGACGATGCCGTTGTAGGTGGTGTCGTAGGTGCGCACCTTGCCGTAGCGGTTGCGGTAGCGCACCGGCACCGACTTCTTCTCGACACCGTAGAGCACCAGCTTGCGGTCTTTCGCGCGCAGTTTGTTCCAGGGTGTCTCCACCGAGAAGCCACCCATCTCGGCAATGCCGGCGATCAGGCGTTCGAAGTACTTGAACCGCTGGCCCGCCCAGGGCGCGAGCGCCCCGTCGGCGAGTGAGCGGGTGGGGTCGGGCACGACGAGGTCCGGGTCCACCTCGTAGCGGGTACCGAGGCCCGTGCAGACACCGCAGGCGCCGTAGGGCGAGTTGAAGGAGAAATCGCGCGGCGCGAGCTCGCTGAAGCTGATGCCGCAGTTGGCGCACGCCAGCTTCTCCGAGTAGCGCACGACCTCGTCCTCCGCGAGAAAGAGCACCGAGACGGTCCCTTTGGTCAGGGCGAGGGCCGTCTCGACCGACTCGGTCAGGCGCTGGCGGTTGGACGTCTTGACGGTGAGACGATCGAGCACGACGTCAATCCAGTGCTGTTCGTAGCGAGCGAGCGTCAGTGACGCTCGATCGGCGAGGTCGAGCACCGTCCCGTCGACGCGTACGCGCGAGAAGCCCTGGCTAGCCAGCTCGTCGAGCAGCGTGCTGTACTCGCCCTTGCGCCCATCCACGACAGTCGCGAGCACCATGAACCGCTCATCGGCGGGGTGCTCGAGGACCAAGTCGACGATCTGTTGTGGGGTCTGGCGACTGACCGGCTTGCCGCAGTTCGGACAGTGCGGCACGCCGATGCGCGCGTAGAGCAGCCGCAGATAGTCGTGGATCTCGGTGATCGTGCCCACCGTCGACCGCGGGTTGCGCGAGGCGGTCTTCTGATCGATCGAGATCGCCGGTGACAGCCCCTCGATGAAGTCCACGTCCGGCTTGTCCATCTGGCCGAGGAACTGGCGGGCGTAGGCCGACAGGCTCTCCACGTAGCGGCGCTGACCCTCGGCGTAGATCGTGTCGAAGGCGAGCGATGATTTCCCTGATCCCGAGAGGCCTGTGAAGACCACGAGTCGGTCACGAGGGATCTCCACCGCCAGGTTCTTGAGGTTGTGGACGCGCGCACCCTGGACGCGGATCGACTGAGGCATGAGGTGAATCTACCGGTCAGAGGTCGACGGACCCGCCGAAGACGCCTTGTTCGACCCCCTGACGCTGCAGAGTGTGCAGCAAGTCGCGTAGCGTGGCCGCCTCCTCGAAGCGCAACTCACGGGCCGCCTCGAGCATGGCAGCCTCCACGCGGGTGATCTCGCGTGAGAGGTCATCGGGCAGGGACCCCTCGAGACCAACGAACTCGGGTGCGCGCTCGCGTGCCGGTCCGGCGTCGCTGCGCAACCGGTTCAAGATATCCGCGACGTTCTTCGTGACGGTGCGTGGCTCGATGCCGTGTTCGAGGTTGTACTCGATTTGGCGCTGACGACGCCGCTGGGTGAGTCCGATCGCGTCGCGCATCGAGTCCGTGATGCGGTCGGCGTAGAGCACCGCGCCGCCGTTGGCGTTGCGAGCGGCGCGACCGATGGTCTGGATGAGCGCGCTGCGCGAGCGCAGGAAGCCCTCCTTGTCGGCGTCGAGGATCGCCACGAGGGACACCTCGGGCAGGTCGAGGCCCTCGCGCAAGAGGTTGATCCCCACGAGGATGTCGAACTCGCCGAGGCGCAGCGAGCGCAGAATCTCGATGCGCTGGATGGTGTCGATGTCGCTGTGCAGGTACTGGACCCGGTAGCCGGCCTTGGTGAGAAATGTCGTCAGGTCCTCGGCCATCCGCTTGGTCAACGTCGTCACGAGGGCTCGCTCGCCCCGGACGATCACCTCGTCGAGGCGTGTGCGAAGGTCCTCGATCTGGTTCTTCGTGGGCACCACGTGCACGATGGGGTCGACCAGACCGGTCGGACGAATCACCTGTTCGGCGATCTGGTCGCTAACCTCGAGCTCGAAGGGACCGGGCGTCGCCGAAACGAAGACGATCTGGGGCACCAGGTCGATGAACTCATCGAAGTTGAGCGGGCGGTTGTCGAGCGCGCTCGGGAGACGGAAGCCGTGCTCGACCAGGGTCTCCTTGCGCGAACGGTCACCCGCATACTGACCGCGCACCTGGGGCACCGCGACGTGGGACTCGTCGATCACCACCAGGTAGTCGTCGGGGAAGTAGTCGAGCAGCGTGTAGGGCCGCTCACCGCGGCTGCGTCCGTCGAGGTGCGCCGAGTAATTCTCAATCCCCGCGCAGACCCCCGTCTGCTCCAGCATCTCCAGATCGTGTTCGGTGCGCGAGCGCAGCCGCTGGGCTTCGAGCAACTTACCCTCGGACTCAAACGTCGCCAGCTGGACCTGGAGCTCGGCCTCGATGGAGCGACAGGCGCGCTGCAGGGTCGCCGAACTGGTCGCGTAGTGCGTCGCCGCGAACAGGGTGATCTCGTCCACGGCACCGCGCGTCTCCTGAGTCAGCGGGTTAAAGAACGTAATGCTCTCGATCTCGTCGAAGAAGAACGAGACGCGCACGGCCTCGTTCGAGTACGCCGGCTGAATCTCGAGGGTGTCACCCTTCATCCGGAAGGTGCCGCGTTCGAGCACCGTCTCGTTGCGGTGGTACTGCATCTCGACCAGTCGACGCAGCAGCTGGCGTTGATCCACCGCCTCACCACGGGCCAGTGGCAACATCCGCTCGCGGTACTCGAGCGGACTGCCGAGTCCGTAGATGCACGAGACCGAAGCGACCACAATCGTGTCACGGTGGGTCAGTAGTGACGAGGTCGCCGCGTGGCGCAGTCGGTCGATCTCCTCGTTGATCGAGCTGTCCTTCTCGATGAAGGTGTCGGTGCGCGGGATGTAGGCCTCGGGCTGGTAGTAGTCGTAGTACGAGACGAAGAACTCGACCCGGTTCTGGGGCATCATCTCGCGCAGCTCCGACGCGAGTTGCGCGGCCAAGGACTTGTTGGGCTCGAGGATGAGTGTCGGCCGTTGGACCCGCTCGACCAGCCAGGCGATGGTGGCGGTCTTGCCGCTTCCGGTGATCCCTTCGAGGGTCTGGTAACGCAGCCCGTCAGTGACCCCGCGCGCGAGGGTCTCGATGGCGGTCGGCTGGTCCCCCGAGGGCTGGAACGGGGACTCGACCTTGAACTCGGTCACACCAGCCCCCGTTCCCCGAGCAGCTGGTCGACGCGCGCGTAGAGCGCCCCGGTCGTGTCCTGGTTCCAGATCACGTCGTCAACCATGGCCAGGCGTTCCTCGTTCGTGGGTTGGTTCGCCAGGCGGGCCCGCGCGTCGCGCTCGTCGAGGCCACGCTGCTCGACGAGTCGAAGAAGGGCCACTTCGGGCGCCACCAGGACACCCCACACCCTCGTGAGGCCGAAGATCTGCCGATGCTCGGGCCGGAACAGCGGGAGCGCCACAAAGACGGCCGCTCCGATTGCGTGTTCGAGTTGAGCGCGGATCGCGGCGCCGATGTGCCCGTGGGTAATCCCGTTGAGTCGTGCGAGCGCCGATCGGTCGTGGAACACGACGTCGGCGAGGAAGGCCCGGTCGATGGTCCGGTCAGGTGCGAGCACGGCGTCACCGAAGGCGTCGCGTAGGGCTCGCCACGCGGGTCGATCAGGCTCGACAACCTGGTGCGCGACGTCGTCAGCGTCGATGACGGTGTATCCACGTTGTCCCAGATACCCCGTGACCGTGCTTTTGCCCGCGCCGATTCCCCCAGCCACGCCAATAATCTCCACCGTTCCACGGTAGTCACCGGGTCCGACATCGGCGCGTGGCCCCGACGGACCAGTGCGTTCGCTATTGTCCTACCAAGTCAGGAGGGGGGCAAGTGTGCTGAAGTACGTGCTGCGACGGCTCATCATGCTCGTCGGCATCGTCTTCATCATCTCGGTCGGTAGCTTCTACCTGATCCACCTACTGCCCGGCGACCCCGCGACGGTCATCCTGGGCACCGGGGCCAGCCCGGCCAATCGCGCAATCCTCTACAAGCAGCTGGGTCTCAACAAGCCGATCATCGAGCAGTACTTTGTGTGGATTGGCAATGTCCTGCATGGCAATCTTGGGACCTCGTTCATCTCTCAGACATCGGTCGCGTCGACGATCCGTGCGGCCTACCCCATCGATCTCGAGCTGATCTTCCTGAGCCAGGTGCTCGCCTTCGCCGCGGCCATCCCCCTCGCGATGCGCTCGGCGCGCAAGCCCAACGGGCTGCTCGACCGGCTACTCAGCGCCGGTAGTTTCACCCTGCTCTCGATCCCCCCGTTCATCATCATCGTCCTGCTCGTGCTGATTGTCTCGATAAAGCTCGGCGTCGCGAACACCGGACCATCGTCGTTCGTCTCGTTCACCTCGAACTGGCGCGTCAACCTCACGAGCCTCGCGTTGCCCTCTATTACCCTGGCCACAGCGAGTTTCGTGCTGTACTTCCGCGTGCTGCGCAGCGACATGATCGCCACCCTGCAAGAGGAGTTCATCACGATGGCTCGCTCCAAGGGCCTGAGCCAGCGTCGGATCATGTGGCGTCACGCCTTTCGACCATCCTCGGTGGCGCTACTCGGCACCGCCGGTGTCAACATCGGCGGCCTACTGGCCGGCGGGTTCGTCGTCCAGTACCTCCTCGGAATCCCGGGACTCGGCTACACCCTGATCTCCGCGATCGCGAGCAGCGACTACCTCCTCGTCCAGGGAATCGTGCTCGTCGTCTCGGTTGGCGTGGTGTTGATCAACTTCTTCTTTGACTTCCTGACCAGTCTCGTAGACCCGAGGATCAGCCGTGAGTGACCTGCTCGACCAGTCCCCCGAGATCGAGCCGCTACGCGAGCAACGACTCGGACCACTCTTTTGGATTTGCGTGGGTTGGCTATCGCTCAACGTGCTCGGCGCGATCTTTGCGAACGTGCTGCCGCTCGTGAACCCGCTCTACCAGAACTACAACGCCATCAACGCCGGTCCGTCGCTGCACCACCTCTTCGGCACTGACGACCTCGGTCGCGACATCCTGTCGCGCGTCGTCTTCGGATCGCGTGTGTCCCTTGCCGTCGGCAGTGGCGCCATGTTGATCGGCTTCGGTATCGGAATGCCCCTCGGGATGCTCGCGGCCTATCGGCGCGGGCGGCTCGACACGATCCTCACCGCCGTGATGTACGTGCTGCTCGCCTTCCCGGCGATCATTGCGGTCATCGCGGTGATCTCCTTTTGGACCCCGCGGACCCTCTTCAAGATCATCGTCGTGATCGGGCTCGCCTCGGTGCCCCTCGTCTACCGCGTGATCCGCAGCGCTACCTTGGCCGTGGCGACCAAGGACTACGTCACCGCGGCCAAGGTGCAGGGCTCGACCGACCGACGGATCCTCTTTCGCGAACTGTTGCCCAATATCGCCCCAATCGCTGTCTCCTTCCTCCTGATCGGCGTGGCGACCGTGGTGACCCTCGAGGGGGCGCTCGCTTTTCTCGGACTCTCGGTGAACCCACCGACCCCCTCCTGGGGCAACATGATCAACGAGTCGCGTACCGTGATGGCCCAGAACCCCTGGCTCGTCATCTTCCCGTCGCTAGCGCTTTGTCTGTTCCTGCTGTGCCTCAACTTCATCGGCGACCGGCTACGCAGTTACTTCGACGTCACCGAGGTGAAACTGTGAGTGAGCGCCTACTCGAGGTGACCGATCTACGCACCACCTTTCGCACGGTCACCGGTTCCGTGCCAGCAGTCGGCGGAGTCAGCTTCGACCTCAAGGCCAACGAGACCCTGGGTATCGTGGGCGAGTCGGGGTCGGGCAAGACCGTGCTCGCGCGCACCATCATGGGTCTCCAACCCCGCACCAACGTCGAGGTGACGGGCTCGGTCCTACTCAACGGCCACCAGGTCGTCGGCGCGAGCGAGCGCACGATGCGCACGATGTGGGCGACCGAGGTCGCCATGGTGTTCCAAGACCCGATGACCTCGCTTAACCCCGTTATGCGCATCGGCCGCCAGATTGACGAGACCCTCCGGGTGCGACTCGGCATGGACCGTCGCGCGGCGCACGATCGCGCGCTCGAGTTGCTGACCATGGTGGGCATACCGTCAGCACAGTCACGCTATCGGGCCTACCCCACCGAGCTCTCGGGCGGGATGCGCCAGCGCGTCGTCATCGCAACGGCGCTCGCCTGCTCGCCCAAGTTGCTCATCGCCGACGAGCCCACTACCGGGCTCGACGTGACGATCCAAGCCCAGATACTCAACCTGCTCGACTCCCTGAAGCAGCAGCTGTCGATGTCGGTGATCCTCATCACCCACGACCTGGGTGTGGTGGCGACGCGCGCCTCACGGATCATCGTCATGTACGCCGGTCGGATCGTCGAGATGGGCGACACCAGGGACATCTTCTACCACCACCGCATGCCCTACACGCGCGCCTTGCTCGAGAGCTCGCCCAAGGTCACCAACACCCCCCACACCCGTCTCGCGGTCATCCCCGGCCGACCCCCGAACCTCTCGACGCCGCACCCCGGCTGTCCCTTCGCCCCACGGTGCGCCTACGCCACCGAGCGCTGCCACGTCGAAGCCCCCACCCTCGTTGCCGCGTCCGCGCCCGGGCACCGCTTCGCGTGCTGGAATCCTCTGACCGAGACCGACCATCCGGAGGCGCGATGAGCGACGAGCGGCGACCACTCCTGAAGGTCCGTGACCTGACCGTGACCTTCGGCAAGGGGGCCCACGCGGTCTCGGCCGTCGCCGGCGTCAGCTTCGACATCTACGAAGGTGAGACCCTCGGACTCGTCGGCGAATCGGGATGTGGTAAGTCCACCACCGGCAAGGCCCTCATGAAGATCCTGACGCCCTCGTCAGGGACCGTCGAATTAGACGGTGTCGACATCACTCACCAACGTGGTCGCGCGCTGCGCCACGCGCGCACACGCATGCAGATGATCTTCCAGGATCCCATCAGTTCGCTCAACCCCCGGCGACGGGTCCGCGGCATCGTCGCTGAGCCCCTCGACGCGTGGAAGACGGTGACCGGCGAACAGCGCGATCGCCTCGTGGACGAACTATTGAACCAGGTCGGGATCGACCCCGAGGTCTATGGCGACCGCTACGCCCGCCAGTTCTCGGGTGGTCAGTGTCAGCGAATCTCGATCGCCCGCGCCCTCGCGATGCGCCCCCAGTTCTTGATCTGTGACGAGGTGGTGTCGGCACTGGACGTCTCGGTACAAGCCCAGATCTTGAATCTGCTCGAAGACCTGAAGGCCGAGTACGGTTTGACGCTGCTCTTCATCGCCCACGACCTGGCGGTCGTGAAGAACATCAGTGACCGGGTGGCGGTGATGTACCTCGGGCGGATCGGTGAGATCGGTCCATCGGAGGTGCTCTACGAGGCTCCCGCCCACCCCTATACGAAGTTCCTCCTCGGGGCGGCGCTCGAGGCTGACCCCGAGAGCGCGACGACCGGGGCCGTGCTCGAGGGCGAGCCGCCGAGCCCGCTCGATCCGCCGAGTGGGTGTCGGTTCCGCTCTCGATGCCCGTACGCGACCGAGCGGTGCGCCATCGAGGAGCCCGTGCTGACCGAGGTGGCGCCGGGCCACCAGGTCGCTTGCCACTTCCCGTTCATCGCCCAGTGACGACGAACGCCCCGCACGAGCGGGGCGTTCGTCAACAAGCTGGAGCCGACTACTCGCTCGCGGGAGTTTCCTCGACTTCGACGATCTCGTCGTCGTCCTTCGAGGTCGCCTCGACTGCGTATTCCGCCCACGCGGCCTGCGCCTCGGTCTCGGGCGTGAACTCGCCGTACTCGATCCCGCCGATGTAGTTTCCCTCGCTGTCATAGGCGTGCGAACCGAAGGCCTCGCGGTACTCCTCGGAGACCTCACCACCCTCGGCGGCCTGCTTGATCGACAGGCTGATCCGACGTCGCGCGGTGTCCAACTCGATGATCTTGACCCAGAGCTCCTCGCCCGCGGTGACCACCTGGTCGGGCGACTCCACGTGGTGGGCCGCCATCTCCGAGATGTGCACGAGGCCCTCGATGCCGTCGCCAACCTGGATGAATGCGCCGAACGGCACGAGCTTGGTGACGCGACCGTAGACCAGCTGGTCGACGGCGTGGCTGTCGGCGAAGACCTGCCAGGGGTCAGACTGGGTCGCCTTCAGTGACAGCGAGATGCGCTCCTTGGAGAAGTCGACGTCCAAGACCTCGACATCGACCTCGTCGCCCACCGCGACCACCTGGCTCGGGTGATCGATGTGCTTCCAGGACAGTTCTGAGACGTGGATGAGGCCGTCCATGCCGCCCAGGTCGACGAACGCACCGAAGTTGACCACCGAGGAGATGACGCCGTGACGACGCTCGCCAGGCTTGAGGTTGTTGAGGAAATCGCCGCGCTGCTCCTTCTGGGTCTCTTCGAGCCACGCCCGACGCGACAGCACGACGTTGTTGCGGTTGCGGTCCAACTCGATGATCTTGGCCTCGACGGTCTTGCCGATGTAGGGCTGGAGCTCGCGGACCCGACGCAGCTCGACGAGCGAGGCGGGCAAGAAGCCGCGCAGACCGATGTCCACGATCAGGCCGCCCTTGACGACCTCGATGACCACACCCTTGACGATCTCGTCACGGTTCTTGAGCTCTTCGATGTTGGCCCAAGCCTTCTCGTACTGCGCCCGCTTCTTGGACAGGACGAGACGCCCCTCCTTGTCCTCTTTCTGCAGAACCAGGCACTCGATGCGCTCACCGAGCGACACGATGTCCGCGGGGTCGGCGTCGTTGCGGATCGAGAGTTCACGGGCGGGGATGACGCCCTCGGACTTGAAGCCGATGTCGAGTAGGACCTCGTCGTGGTCAATCTTGACGACGATCCCGCTGACCAGGTCGCCGTCGTCGAACTCGAGGACGCTGTTACCGACGAGGGCCGTCAGGTCGGTACCGACCAGGTTGTCTTCGGTGACGACGCGGGGAATGTAGTTTCCCTCGGCGTCGAAGGTTCCCATCGGCTGGGAGGAGAGGAGGCTGGAGCCTTCCGACATTGGTACTACCTTTTCGTTGACCACGCCGGGGCCTGACTAGCGGACAGGGGTCGGAGTACCGGCGTTAACCCGACGCGCAATCCTAGCACCCAGTCATCCCTTGGCTTGCGCCCAGTTCTCACCCCAGCGCAGCGTGACGTCGAGCGGCACCGTCAGGGTGGCCGCGTTGGTCAGGGCGTCAGTGATGACTGCACCGACCGCCGTCTGTTCCTCGTGCGGCGCCTCGACCAGGACCTCGTCGTGGACCTGCAATATGAGTCGGGCCTCATATCCCCCGTCGCGCAAAAGATCATCCAATCGCACCAGCGCCGACTTGAACACGTCAGCGGCTAACCCCTGGATACCCGCGTTCATGGCTTGACGTTCGGCAGCCTGGCGTTGGGGTCCCGTGGCGGTCGCGAGGTCCGGGAACGGCCGGATGCGCCCCAACTCGGTGCGAGAGTAGCCCCGCTCGCGGATCTCGCGTACGGTCTCGTCCATGTAGTGACGCAGCGTCGGGAACCCGTCGAAGTAGCGATCCATGATGGCCCGGGCGTTGGCGACCGTGATCCCGAGTCGCTGGCTCAGCCCGAAGGCCTCCATGCCGTAGGCGAGGCCGTAGGAGACGGCCTTGGCCTGTTCTCGCTGCTCGTGGGTTATCTCGCTCGGCTCGACACCGAAGACCGAGCTCGCAATCGCCCGGTGGACGTCCTCGCCGGCGGCGAACGCGCCAAGAAGCCCCTCATCCTGGGAGAGGTGCGCGAGGATCCGTAACTCGATCTGGTTGTAGTCGGCCACCGCGAGCAACCAGCCCTCGGCCGGCACGAAGGCGTAACGCAGTCGTCGGCCCTCGTCGCTTCGTACCGGGATGTTGTGCAGGTTCGGGTTCTCCGACGAGAGCCGTCCGGTCCTCGCCACCGTCTGCTGGAACACGGCGTGGATCCGTCCGTCCGACCCGACGCTGTCGATCAACGTCGCGCCGTAGGTGCTGCGCAGCTTCTCGACCTCGCGGTAGCGCAGGATCATCGCGACGACCCGATGCTCGTCGATGATCGCCTCGAGACTGGAGGCGTCGGTGGAGTAGCCCGTCTTGATCTTTCGAACCGCCGTGAGCCCGAGCTCGTCGAAGAGCACCGTCTGGAGCTGTTGGGGCGAATTCATCTTGAACGGGTGCCCGACGACGTCCTGGATCGAGGCGTCGAGCAGCGCCGCTTCCGCGGTGAACTCCTGGAGGATCCTGCGCAGCAGCGCGACATCGACGCGCACCCCGCGCGACTCCATGCGCGCGAGCACCGCGACGAGCGGGAGTTCGATGGACTCGTAGACGTAGCCGAGTTCCCAGGTGACGATCTCCTCACGCAACACCTCGATGAGTTGCGTAATGCGCGCGAGGTCTCCGCGCAGGTTCGCCCCGTCGGTCTCGGTGAAGAGTGTCGGCGCCGCGGGCGCGCTCGTCACGCCCAGGTAGCGCTGGGTCAGGTCGTCGAGCGCGTAGCGACCGCTCACCGAGTCAACGAGGAACGCCATGATCGCCGTATCGTCGATCGGGTTCGGCGTCGCGACCGCCCGATCGGCCGCACGGCGCAGTAGACCCTTGACGTCGTGGCCCGCGATGAGCTGGCCACGGTAGCGCTCGAAGAACTCGTCGACGGAGAGGACCGCCGCGGTGCCGTGCGCGCGATCCCCGACGGCGACAGAGTGGTCGTCGAAGGCGACCACCAACGACGCCGCGCCCATGACCTCGTCAGCGGGCGCGTCGGTCCACGTCACCGCCGCTGGCACCCGCACCACCGGTGCGGCGGCGCCGGACTCGTCGCCCTCACCGAGCAGACCATCGGACATGAGCTGATCGAAGCGGCTGCGCATCGCCTTCATCTCAAATCGATCGAAGAAGGCGAGCGCGTCAGCGTGGTTCCAGCCCCCGAGAGTCAACTCCTCGAAGGTGAAGTCGAGGGGCACGTCGCGAACGAGGCGCATCACGCGCTCATTGTTGCGGGCGCGTTCCTCGAAGGCGGTGAGGTTCTCTCGCAGCTTGGGTGTGAGCTCGTCAAGGTGCTGGTAGATCTCGTCGAAGTCGCGGTACTGGGCGAGCAGCTTCGCGGCGGTCTTCTCGCCCACACCGGGCACGCCGGGCAGGTTGTCCGAGGGATCACCGCGCAAGGCGGCGAGCAGCGGGTAGCGCGCGGGTTCGACGCCACAACGTTCGACGATGCCCGCCTCGTCGTAGAGGGAATAGTCCGAGACACCCCGGCGGTTGTAGAGCACCTTCACGTAGGGGTCCTCGACCAATTGGAAGGTGTCGCGGTCCCCGGTGACGACCGTCACCGGGACCCGGTGCTCGCGACCCCACGTCGCAAGGGTCGCGAGGACGTCGTCGGCCTCGAAGCCCGGCACCGCGAGCACGGGGATGTGCAGCGCCTCACAGAGCGAGCGGATGAAGCCGAACTGGGGTTCGAGTTCCGGCGGCGTCGCCGCACGACCACCCTTGTAGTCCTCGCTCATCGCGTCGCGAAACGTCCCACCAGGCAGGTCGAAGGCCACGGCGAGCGCTCGGGGGTGCTGGGTGCGCACCAGCGAGTGCAGCATGGCGGCGAACCCGTGCAGGGCGTTGGTGGTGACGCCGTTGGACGTTGCGATCTCCGGTGAGAGCGCGAAGAACGCCCGGAACGCGAGCGACATGCCGTCAAGGACGACCAGTGGCGCGTCGATGGGCTGCTCAGCCACCAAATTCACCGCGCAGGATCTGTTGGGCGACGTCGCGCATCCGCGTACGACCCCGCATGGCGGTCTGCTGGATGATCTCGAAAGCGGAAGGCTCGTCGAGTCCACGTTCGGCCATGAGGTGCTCCTTGGCCCGTTGGACGATCTCGCGGGTCTCGATCTTGTCCTCCACGTGGTGCACGTCGGCGCCCACGAAGTCCTCGTCGGCCGTAGGGTTCAAAATCGCCGCGAGCTTGGGCAGCAGCTCGCTACTGCGGAAGGGCTTGACGAGATAGGCGGCGACACCGGCGTCGCGGGCGTTCTCGATCAACGAACGCTGGCTGAACGCGGTAAGCAGCACCACGACGGTGGATGAGTCCTTCACGGCCCGAGCGACCTCGATCCCGTCGAGGCCCGGCATCTTCACATCGAGCAGCGCGAGGTCCGGCCGGTGCTCTTGGATCAGGGCCAGCGCGTCATCGCCCCGAGCCGCCTCACCGACGACCAGGTAGCCATCGCTCTCGAGGATCTCCTTGAGGTCGAGTCGAATGATCGACTCATCATCGGCGATTACCACGCGCTTTTCCATAGTCATTCCTTCGGTGTCCAGCTTCGTAACAGGTCATCTCGTTCGATCACGAGGTCCTCGACCTCGCGCCGTCGTCGCGTCAACTCCGCCCGGGCCGCGGCGACGTGTCGCGAGAGCTCGTCATATTCTTGCGCCTGCAGGGGGGTCTCGGACACCAACGCGCGAATCCGCGACTCGTCGAGCGCGTCGTTCCACACCGCCACCTGTTCTTCGAGCACGTGCAGGCTCTCGCGCGCGACCGAGAGGCGTCGCTGCACGTCTTCCAAGCGTCGACGAACTAGGCGAATCCCCACGAGTAGCAGTGTAAGGCGTCTGTCCGTCCCTTTTTTGCGAGTCGGCCCGTTCACGGTGAGCCCGAGGCGAGCCTGAGCGCGCACCGTCACCATTACCCGCGCAGGTGAACCAGTACCTCACCGGTCGCGCGGCGCACCGGCGCCCAGCCGACGCCGCCGGGGCGCTCGACGACCGAGGATCCCCCACCGAGTGCGGAAACAGGCGCGACGTCACTCGGCTCCTCGACCATGGCCGCGACCAGTTGGCGATGCACGGACCGGGCCAACGGCGTCTCGAAGAACCCCCCGACGTAGGGTCGCAGTCCCAATTCGAGCGCCTCGAGGATCATCGTGCGCGCCACGGCCAGTCCCCCGACCCGAGCGGGTTTCACGCACACGATGGCACCGGCGCCGTAACGCGCGATGTGTCGCAGGTCAACGACCGAGCGCACACCCTCGTCCAGGCTCACCGCGATGGCGCTGCGCGCGTGCAGTCGGGCGTGCTCGATCAGGTTGCCGGGCGCGAAGGGCTGTTCGACCGCCACCACGACGAGCGAGTCGCAAAGGACCTCGAGGTCCTCGAGGATCTCGTCCACGTCGTGCGCCGAGCAGTTGTAGTCGGCGATGACTGGACGCCCGAGCTCGTGGATGGCGTCTAGCACCGGGCCCGGGCGGACCCCGGGTGCGACCTTGACCCGGAGCCGTTCGACCTCGCTCGCAACTGAGGGCACCGAGTCGTCGAGCAGTGACACCGTGGCCATGACGCGCGGTTCCTGGTTTGCCGGCCAGCGCTCGGCGAGCGAGATCCCGTCGCGGCGCAGGTCGAGGTCGAACAGGGCCATCTCAACGAGCGCCCAGGCCACCACGCTCGACGGTCGTGGCCCGGCCAGCTGGTGGATGCGCGCCCAGCCGCCCTCGTCGCGCGCCGCGCACGCGATGCGCGCGAGGTGGACCGGGACCTCCTCAGCCAGTGCCGTCACCACCGAGGCCGCGCTCGGATCGCCGTTCAGCGACCGGGGCTGGGGCGAGACCTCGCCGTAGCCCACGACCCCGTCGACCTCGACCTCCATGAAGAGATGGTCGCGAACGTCGTGGCGTTGCGCTGCTCCCCGTATCGGGGAGGCCATCACCGTCTCGGACCGCCAGATCGTTAGCTCCACCCCCGACACATTACGGTTGCTGCTACCGTGTTCCCCGCAAGCCCGGATGGCGGAATCGGCAGACGCGGAGGCCTCAAAAGCCTTTACTCGAGAGGGTGTGTGGGTTCAAGTCCCACTCCGGGCACGCTAGTAGCGTGATCGCATGGCTGCTTCAGACCACGCGGCGCTGCGCGCCCACCTCGTCGGACTGTTCCCCGGTCAGGGCTCAATCGCGCCGGGCGCGGGCGAGCCGTGGCGCTCGTCGCCGCACTGGTGGGTCGTGGACCGCATCAGTGAGGTCACCGGCACCGACGTCGGACACCTCTTACTCGACGCCGACGAGGCCGCCGTGGTCCGCACCGATAACGCACAGTTGGCCACCTTCGCCTTATCGCTCGTCGCGTTCCACACCCTCACCGAGCGAGGTGTGCGTCCCCTGTTCCACCTCGGTCACAGCCTCGGCGAGTTCAGCGCGCTCACCGCAGCCGGCGTGCTCGAACTCGAGGATGGCGCTCGACTCATCGCCGCGCGTGGCGCGGCCATGGCGCGCGCGGCCAACGAATGTGCCGGCTCGATGGTGGCCCTGATGGGTGGCGATAGCGAAGCCCGACGCGCGCTCACTGACATCGCCGATCTGTGGGTCGCCAACATCAACGGCACCGGTCAGCTCGTCGTCAGTGGCACCCGTGCGGCGCTCGACGACCTCCTCGAACGCCACCGCGAACTCGGCTGGCGCCGCGCGACACCCCTGCCGGTGGGCGGGGCCTTCCACTCGCCGCTCATGGCGAGCGCCCAGGGCGACCTCGACGAGGCGCTCGCCCACGTGACCTGGCACGACTCCGAGGTCACTGTCATAGCCAACGTCGACGCATCGGTGCACCACGGCGCGCAGTGGCGTGACCTGCTCTCGCGACAACTCACCGAACCCGTCGACTTCCTTGGCGCGACCCTCGCGCTCGCCGACACCGTCACCACGTCGGTCGAGATGGCCCCCGGGGCCGTGCTGACCGGGCTGTGCAAGCGGATCCGCGACTTCGACACCCAGATCGTACTGAGCGACCCCGCCACCACGCAAGGAGCAGACCTATGAGTCGTCACGTGATCATCACCGGCGCGAGCCGGGGTATCGGCGCCGCTGTCGCCCAGCACTTCATCGAACTTGGCGACAGCGTCGTCGCCTTCTCGCGTTCCGGCGACGCCCCGGAGGGCTGCGTCGCCACCTACGCCGTTGACGTGTCGGACTCGGCCGCGGTCACCGACACCACGAAGAACGCGATTGAGCGCTTCGGGCCGGTCGGTGTCGCCGTCGCGAACGCCGGAGTCACCCGCGACGGGCTCGCGCTACGCATGGGGGACGAGCAGTGGCGCGAGGTGCTCGCCACGAACCTCGACGGTGCCTTCTACACGGCCCGCGCGGTACTCGCCTCTATGGTGCGCGCGCGTGGCGGTTCGATCATCTTCATGGGCTCGGTGAGTCCCTTCCTCGGGGTGCCCGGTCAGGCCAACTACGCCGCCGCCAAGGCCGGCCTGGTGGGCCTCGCGCGTTCACTGGCCAAGGAGGTCGCCAGTCGCGGCGTCACGGTCAACGTGGTCGCCCCCGGCTTCATCGACACCGACATGACCCAGGCGCTCGGCGAGAGCGGCGAACAGATGACCTCCTTGATCCCCATGGGCCGGGTCGGCACGCCCACCGAAATCGCTGACGCGGTGGGGTTCCTGGCCAGTAACCACGCCCGCTACATCACCGGGACCGTTCTCGCCGTGGACGGCGGCCTGGCCATGGGGCTCTGAGTGGTTCGCGAGACGCACTCGATTTAGTACGATACGTCGATACCAAACAAGGGGTTATGAGCAATGGATCGCGACGAAGCATTTAAGAAGTTCACGGACAACGCCGTCGAGGTACTCGCCGTCGACGCGTCCAAGGTGACGCCCGACGCGTCCTTCGCCGACGACCTCGGCGCCGACAGCCTCGACCTCGTCGAGCTGGTGATGGCCCTCGAGGAGACCTTCGATATCGAGGTCGGCGAAGACGAGCTGAAGGACATCTCCACGGTGGGCCAGGCCTTCGAACTCGTCTACGCGAAGCTGTAGTGCGCGTCGCGGTTACACCGAACGGTCCCATCGAGGGTTACCGTGTCGCGGTCACCGGGCTCGGCGCGCTGTCCTGCGCGGGGGTCGGCGTGGCCGCGTTGTGGGAGGCGTTGCAGCAATCCTCGGCACCGATGTCCAAGCGCGTCGCCGCTTTTGACGCGTCTCACATCGGCGGCCCGAAGGAACTCCGTCGCCTCGACCCGTTCACGCTCTACGCCCTCATGGCCGCGGACGAGGCGTGGCGTCAGAGCGGACTCGCCGGACCGTTGACCGACGCCGCCTCGATTGTGACGACGGGCATCGGCGGACTGCAAACGGTCCTCGAGCAGGTGCGCGTACTCACTGAGAAGGGTCCGGACCGCGTGTCACCCTTCATGGTGCCCATGATGATGCCCAACGCCGCGGCCGCCGCGGTATCCATGCGCTTCGGCCTCGGGGGTCCCTGTGAGACCGTCACGACGGCCTGCGCGGCCGGCACCCACGCCATCGGTAATGGTGCGCGTCTGATTGCGACCGGCCGGTCGCCGATCGCGATTGTTGGCGGTGCCGAAGCGGTACTCGTCGAGATCGCGGAGGCGGGATTCCGTAACATGACCGCGCTGAGCAACGACGACTTCTCGCGGCCCTTTGACGTCGCTCGGAACGGCTTTGTGATGGGTGAGGGTGCCGGGATCCTCGTTCTCGAGGAATGGAACCACGCCCTCGAACGCGGCGCGACCATCCTCGCCGAAGTGGTCGGCGCCGCGTCGACGGCCGACGCCCACCACGTCACCGCTCCGGACCCGAGCGGTCAAGGTGCCATCCGCTGTATGGAGCTGGCCCTCGCCGATGCGGGGATGAGCGCGAGCGACGTCTCGCACATCAACGCCCACGGCACCTCGACACCGCTCAACGATCTTGCCGAGGCCCTCGCCGTGCGCCACGTCTTCGGCGATGATGCGCCACCGGTGACCTCGATCAAGGGACACCTCGGCCACTCGCTCGCCGCGGCCGGAGCCCTGGAGGGCGTCGCGTCCGTCAAGACGCTGCTCGAACAGGTCATCCCACCCACCGCCGGCACCACGAACGTGGACCCGGAGGTCGGGCTCGACGTAGTGATCGGCGAGCCGCGCCACGCGCCGGTAGACGTCGTGCTCTCGAACTCCTTCGGATTCGGCGGCCACAACGGCAGCGTCGTCTTTCGCCGTTTTCTGGGCTAAATCAGTCGTTCAGTCGCCGAGTCACGTAGGCGTTCGCCTCCGCCCACCGCGCGTTAGCGATGAACTCCCCGAGTAGGACTGGGTCCTTGGTCGCGGGATCGGACTCGACGCAGGACCGCGCGTCGACTCCGAAGACCGGGTAATGCTGGACCACCTCGACCACGTTGGTCGCACTCAGTCCGCCCGAGACGATGATGGGACGTGCCACGTCGCCATCGGCGAAGATGGACAGGCAGTCTTCCAGCGCGTCTCGCTCGTCCTGCTCGGGCATCGCGAAGTAGTCAACCAGGTGCTCGACGCCGTTGCGAATCGAGTCCCCCGGCCCCACCGAACGGATGACCGTGTTCACACGTTCTGAGACGTAGCGGATCTCCTCCATGGTCATGCGGCCGGTGAGCTGGGCGGCGTGCAGCCCCAGCCGGTTCGTCACGTCCACGATCCGTTGGGGCATCTCGTTGCGGAACGTGCCCACGGTGAACGTGCCGGCCGGCAGTCGGTGGATGATGTCGCGCGCATCGTCGCTGCCGATTCGTTGGGGGGTCGGGCCGAAGTCGAAGGCGACCGCGTTGGCCCCGAGGCCGATCGACATCAACGCGTCCTGCTCAGTCGTCACCCCCGAGACCATGATGAAGAGTTCTTCGACGAACAGGCGCACCAGGACCTCCTAGGCGAACGCTAACGCACCGTCAGGTCACGCCAGCGCTTCGACGCTCACGGACGACGGTGGTGGCACCGCGAGTAGCGTCCGGTGCGCGAAGCCGAGCGCGAGGATCCCACCGTCGTCAAGCGCCGACGAGGTCACCCCCGACGGCCCCACTGGACCCACCGAACGCAGGAAGTCGTCGATCGCCTCGATGGAGGCACCGCGAGCGCGAACCAGCCGCCAGGGCACGCTCGACGCGCGCGCGTCGAGTCGACCCACGAGCTCCTGACCGGTGAAGCACCCCTTGGTAAAGGACACCGTTCGCGTCACGAAGCGAGAGCCGTAGGACTGGGCCACGAGGCGTGCAGCGAACTCCTCGGGGCCCGGCCACCCGTCTCGAATTGCCGCCAGTCTGTTCGCATAGGGCCCGACGACCTCGCGCCGGCTCGTGATCGTCAGGCGCGCACGGAGCCGGAACCGGTTGAGCCGCGCGAGCACCGCGTCGTGCGTCGCGTCCGGCACGATGAGTTCGAGCCCCGCGTCGACCGATTCCAGCACGCCCGCACTCACGACCGTGCCGTCGGGGTTGAGCACCGTCGTCCAGCGAGGCCACGCGCCGACCCCCTCGAGGTCCTGGGTCACCTGAGACTGCAAGAAGGTGACCGCGTCCTCACCGACGACGCGCAGCGCGCACCAGTCGGGGTTGCCCACCGTCGGGGCCGGGTCGTCCTGCATCGCCACTACAGTATGCGCCGAGCCGCGCGAGTGAACCGAAACGGACCGATGACCGTACAGAGTGAATTGAACACGATCACCTCGACCCTGGAGGAACTGGCGACTCGGCTCACCGCACTCGTCGAGGTCGACGGCAACGCGGTCGACAGCGATGTCTACACCGAGCTGGTGGCGGCCGAACGAGCGGTGACCACGCTGTTGCGCCGCCTCAACCGAGTCTCGCGCTCCATGCGCTGACTTCACCGGTAGCGTTGACCCATGGCCGCGTGGCGTTCGACGAGTTCACTCACTGTCGAACAACGCCTCGAGGTCCTCGACCTGTTCAACCGTACCGAGAGTGAACTCGGCCGCGAGGCGATCGACGAGGGTCGGCGTCGCACCGTCGTGCACCGAGGGGTCGGCGAGCACTGGCTGGACCTTAACGGCGACCGGGTTCGCCGCTACGCTCTGCTCACCCCGGGCGAACCGGCGAGCATCGAGATGTGCGGCGGCGGCGTCGACGAAGGCTTGCTCGAGGCGATTTTGTCGCGCCACGAGACGGTGGACTGGTGGACCCGTGGCGACCAATCCACAACCGGGGGGACCGTCGTGCGCACCCTCCAACTCCTACGCGTGGCATTGCCCGTTCGGGTCGAACACTCGAGCACCGCCCTCGGGGAGGTTCGAACCTTCGATCCCGAACGTGACGCGCTGCGCTGGCTCGCCCAGAACAATGCGGCCTTCGCCGATCACCCCGAACAGGGTGCCTGGACCGAGCGCCAGCTCGACGAGCGGTTGTCCGAGCCCTGGTTCGACCCGTCAGGCTTCTTCCTGCTCGAGGTCGACGGTCGCCTCGCCGCCTCGTGCTGGACGAAGGTCCACGAGTTGCACCCCGACCGCTTTGGCGAGATCTACGTCATTGCCGTGCACCCAGACTTCCGTGGTCGTGGTCTCGGTCGCATGATGGTGCTGCACGGGCTCGACGCCATCCGACGAAAGGGTGTCTCGAGCGCGACGCTCTTCGTGGACGAGTCCAACGTCGCGGCACGTGCGCTCTATGAGTCCCTCGGCTTTACGCTCGAGCGAGAGGACTGCCTCGTTCGCTTCAGTGCAGTCGGAGCACACCAGGCGGATTAGCCGCCGACGAGACGACCCACGCCAAAGGTCACCAGCGCGGCGAGCGCGGTGACGGCGACCTGACGCGAGGCCCAGGCGAGCACCCCCTTGCGTGTGAACCAGCCGATCGAGCCCCCCACCGTCGCCGAACCAATTGCCCCGAAGAGGATCGACCAGGGCACCTCGTTCCCACTCGCCGACCACAGCCACGGCAGCAGCGGAACGAAGGCCCCCACGGCGAACGCGATGAGTGACGAGATGGCCGCCGAGATTGGTGAACCGGTTGCCGAGGGGTCGATCCCGAGCTCCTCACGCGTGTGGGTGCGCAGAGCGAGATCGGGATCACGCATGAGGTCGACTGAGAGTCTCTCCGCCAGTTCCTCCTCGATGCCCCGGGCGACGAAGATGTCACGAAGTTCGGCCTGCTCGGCCGCGGGGCTGGACTCGATCGAACGCCGCTCCACGTCGATTTCGTACTCGAGCAACTCCTTCTGGGCGCGCATCGAGAGGTACTCACCCGTCGCCATCGAGAATCCACCCGCCACGAGTCCGGCGAGTCCCGCGAGACGTACGACGTCGTGTCCGGGATTCGCCCCGGCGAATCCGAGGATCAGTGACACGTTGGTCACCAACCCATCGCTCACCCCGAATATCCCCGCTCGAACCCAGCCCCCAGAGATCTGTCGGTGCTCCTCTTCGTGTACGCCTGGTTCCATGCCCACAGTGTACGAGGGGATGGTTAACGGCTCCTGACAAGGACCCGCGGATAGGCTCTTCCGGGAGGTTGCGATGACGACGAGCGTAACGGGCATCGAGGAACTGGCGGCGATGGTGGGCCAGCACCTCGGCTATTCGGAGTTCCTGACGGTCACTCAGGAACAGGTCAACCTCTTCGCCGAGGCGACGGGTGACCACCAGTGGATCCACGAGGACGTCGAACGGGCCAAGCAGGGACCCTTTGGCGGCACGATCGCCCACGGGTACCTCACGCTCTCACTGCTGCCGGTGCTGCTCGGCGGCGTGCTACGAGTGGACGGCGTGACGATGGGTGTCAACTACGGCACCAACAAGGTGCGCTTCACTAACCCGGTGCCGGTCGGCTCGTCGATTCGTGCCGGTGCCACCTTGGCCTCCGTCGAACCCTTTGAGGGCGGGGCCACCGTCGCGCTCGACACCGTGATCGAGATCCGAGACCAGTCCAAACCCGCCTGCATCGCTCAGGTCATCTACCGGTACTACCGCTGACCGTGGACCCCAACCGGTTGCCGCAGGGCAACGAGAAGACCCGCCAGGTACGCGCGATGTTCGACGCAATCGCCGGACGCTACGAGCTCGTGAACCACCTCATGACGTTCGGCCTCGACGCGCGGTGGCGCCGACGCGCCGTGCGCGACCTACGACTCCCTCCGGCGAGCCTCATCCTCGATATCGCCGCGGGGACGGGTGACTTCACCCGTGAGCTCGAGCGACAGGGCCATCGCGCCGTAGCGACCGACCTCAGCTTCGGCATGCTGAGCGCCGGCAGCGGCATGAAAGTGCGCGTTCAGGCCAACGCCGCGGAATTGCCCTTCGCCACCGGCGTCTTCGACGGGGTGACCTGTGGGTACGCGCTGCGCAACTTCACGGACCTGCGTGCCACGCTCGTCGAGATGGGCCGCGTCGTGCGTCCCGGAGGGCGGATCTCGCTGCTCGAGGTCGCCGAGCCCAGTAGCGCGCTGCTACGCACTGGGTTCCGCATCTGGTTCCGCGGGGTGGTGCCCCTGGTCGGCTCCCTCGTCTCGGACCGCAACGCCTATCACTACCTGCCCAAGTCGACGGCGTACCTGCCCCCGACGTCCGAACTGGTCGCCATGCTGCGCGACGCCGGCTTCAGCGCCGTCAACCACCGGTTCGTCATGGGAGGGCTGAGCCAACAGTTCCTCGCCACGAGGTCGGCGTGAGGTTCCGCCGTACCCGGATCCCCACCCAGTCGACCCAAGTGCTGCGGGCGATCAGCGCGCGCACCGGCTGGCTTGTTGAGTCCCCCGACGTACTGCGCTGCGGCTTCGGTGGCGCGGTCGATGAGTTCACCCTCACCTCGAGCGCGGACGGGCGAACCGCGAACGCCCTCTTCGCAGAACACGAGCTGACCGGCGACGATGGTCCGGTCGGATCGGGTATCGTCGCCTTCGCGAGCCTGCCCTTTGACCGCGAGGAACCCGGCCAGCTCGTCATTCCGCGATTCACGCTTACCCAGGACCGCGCCGGCGCCGCCTGGCTGAGCGAGCGCGTGGGCTCACCGCCATGGTCGCCGCTGCTCGACGAGGTGTCCCTCCCGACCCAGGATCTCCAATCGATCCGCTCAGTCTCGTATCAACCGACACCCGAGGAGTACGCGCACCAGGTCGCCCTCGCCGTCGAGATCCTGCGGCGAAAGGAACTCGAGAAGGTCGTGCTCGCACGTGCCGTCGCAGGAACCGTGCCCGAACCCATCGACCCCGCGGCGATTGCCCAGCGTCTGCGCACCCGCGAGCCGTACTGCACCATCTACAGCCTCCCGTTGCCCGATGGCCGGCGTTTCGTCGGTGCGAGCCCCGAGCTGCTCGCCCGCCGCCGCGGTGCGTCCATTCAGCTGCACCCCCTAGCGGGTACCATCGCCTTACCCGCCAACGTGGCGCCCGACGACTACGAGAACTGGCTACTCGGCAGCACGAAGAACCTCCACGAGCACGAACTACTCGTGGACGACCTCGTCGGACGGCTGCGCGGCGACTACGAGGACCTCGTCGCCGACCCGTCGCCGTCGATAGTGGCGCTGCGCACGGTGGCCCATCTCGGGACGTGGATCAATGGCGTGCACCACGGTTCCGACGCCGCGCCCGACGCCCTCGCAATCCTTCGCCTGCTCCACCCCACCGCCGCCGTGGGTGGGATCCCTCGCGAACCCGCCACCGCCCTCATCGCCCGCCTCGAGGCGCACGCCCGTGGTCACTACGCCGGACCGGTCGGCTGGCTCGACGCCGAGGGGGACGGTGAGTGGTGGATCGGGATCCGCGGGGTCATGGTGGGCGCCACAAACTTTGAGGCCTGGGCCGGAGCGGGGATTGTGAGTGAGTCCGACCCCATCGCCGAGCGTGAGGAAACTCGCGACAAGCTGGCGAGCGTTCTATCCTCGGTGCTAGCCGATCGGGTGTGAGTGGGACTTCGCGAAGGGACGCTCGATAGCCCACTTGGTCACGAGCCACAGCGCCTCGACGACGATCGCACTGGACATCTTGGACTCACCGCGAGTGCGGTCGGTGAACGAGATCGGCACCTCAGTGATTGAGGCGCCGGCGCGCCGGGCACGGAAGGTCATCTCGATCTGGAAGCCGTAGCCGTCGGCGGAGACGCTCGTGTAGTCGATGAGTCGTAGCGCCCGGTCCGAGTAGACGCGATACCCCGCCGTCGAGTCCTTCACCTTGAGTCCGAGCATGATCGAGGCGTACTGGTTCCCCCCGCGCGAAAGCAGCAGCCGCAACAGTGACCACTTGGGGATCGATCCGCCGCGCACGTAGCGCGAGCCGATGACGACGTCGTGATGGACCGCCGCCGTAAGCAGCGTCGGCAGTGCATTGGGGTCGTGGGAGAAGTCGCAGTCGATCTCGACGAAGTGGTCGTAGCCCCGCTCGAGTCCCCAGGCGAACCCTGCCCGGTACGCGCCGCCGAGGCCGCTCTTGGCCGCGCGTTCGAGCACCGAGATCGAACCCAGCTCGTCGGCTAGCTCGCGCGCCCGCCCGGCGGTGCCGTCGGGACTCCCGTCGTCTACGACCAGGATCGACGACTCGGGCACGACGGCCCGCAGTGCGCGCAGCATCGGATCGATATTGAGGATTTCGTTATAGGTCGGCAGTACGACGAGCGTGCGCACCAATCGATTCTACTCGTGACGCCACGACGCGACGGTGGCCCCGCGTCCGTGACGGACGTGTAAGGCTGGTGGGGATGTCGCCCGATACGCCGAAAGCCCGGTTCTCCATACCCCGTGAGATCCGTATCACGGTCAGCATCGGGCTCATCGTCTTCGTCTTCGCGTACTTCGTCATCCCCCAGTTCGCCTCGGGACGGAAGTCACTCCACCTGCTCGCGACGATCAATCCCGTCCTCGTGGGCATCGCGGTCTTGTGCGAGATGGCCGCCATCTACTCCTACGTCGAGCTGACGCGCACGGTGCTGTACCCTTACTCCCCCCATCGCTTCGACACCCTACGCGTCAACCTCGCCGGGCTCGCGATCAGCCACGTCATTCCCGGCGGTACCGCTCCGGCCGGTGCGCTCTCCTACCGGATCTTCAACCAGCTCGGCGTGCCCAAGGAGACCAATGCCTTCGGACTCGCGACCCAGGGCACCGGGTCGGCAGTCGTGCTCAACATCATCTTCTGGTGCGCACTCGTGATCTCGATCCCCCTGCGAGGTTTCAACCCCGCCTACGGCTTCGCCGCGCTGGCCGGGGTGTTCTTGCTGCTCGCCTTCTTTGGCACACTGGTCCTACTCACCCGCGGCCAACGCCACGCTGACAACTGGATGCGCGCCATCGTCGCCCATATCCCACGCATCGACCCCGATAAGGTCTCGGACCTGCTCGTAAAGATCGCCGACCGGATCACCGTGCTGATCAACAACCGACGCACCCTGTGGTGGGCCTTCACGTGGGCGGGACTCAACTGGCTCTTCGACGCCGGCTGTCTGTGGGTCTTCATCTGGTCCTTCGGCCACGTCATCTCGCCCATCGACCTGCTCGTCGCCTACGGGCTCGCCAACGTCCTCGCCGCAATCCCCATCACCCCGGCGGGGCTCGGCGTCGTCGAGGGCGTGCTCATCCCCACGCTGGTTGGCTTCGGCGTGCCCCACAGCCAGGCGATCCTCGCGGTCCTCGCCTATCGCTTGATCAACTTCTGGATCCCGATCCCCATCGGCGGCGCGGCCTACGCGAGCCTCGAGTGGCGCAAGACCCCACCTAGTGGGTCGATAGCGCCCGGGCCCGGGCCAACGCCCGCCGTTTGAACTCGGCCTGGGCCGAAAACTCCGTCACGGGCTGCACCCGACGCCAGCGGCGATCCGTGCCGAGCACCCACGTGAACTCATCGTCGCGCCAGGTGACCTCGAAGGCGTCACGTAACTCGTCGCGCAGTCCGTGGTCCTCGATTGGCACGAGCACCTCGACACGACGGTCCAGGTTACGCTCCATCAGGTCCGCCGAGCCCATGTAGACCGACGAGCTCTCCTCGCCGGCGTTACCGAAGATAAACACGCGCGAGTGCTCGAGGAACTCACCCACCACGCTACGGACCGCTATCGTCCCCGAGAGGCCGGTCACCCCCGGGCGTAGGCAGCAAAGGGTGCGCACCGCCAGGCGAATCGGCACGCGCGCGTCACTCGCCTCGTAGAGCGCATCGATGATCGCGGGGTCGGTGAGCCCGTTCACCTTCATGTCGATACGTCCCTGCAACCCACGGTCGCGTTGGCCGTTGATTAGTTCGATGATCCGCGTACGGGTCATCGTCGGGCTGACGATAATCTTCTCGTAGTCGGCGTTGCGCGCGAAGCCGGTGAGGAAGTTAAAGAGTTCCCCGACGTCGTGGGTGATAGCCGGGTCCGCCGTGAGTAGCCCAAAGTCCTCGTAATTTCGTGCGGTCTTGGAGTTGTAGTTCCCCGTGGCGATGTGCGCATAGCGCACCGTCCGGTCACCCTCGCTTCGCACGACGAGCGCCGTCTTGGAGTGGGTCTTAAGCCCGACGACGCCGTAGACGACGTGGACACCAGCGTCCTCGAGGGCCTTGGCCCATTCAATGTTGGCCGCTTCGTCAAAGCGGGCCTTCAACTCGACGAGCGCTACGACCTGCTTGCCCCGCTCCGCGGCGCGAATCAGTGAGCCGACCACCGGTGAGTCACCCGAGGTCCGGTAGAGCGTCTGCTTGATGGCGACGACCTTGGGGTCGTCCGCCGCCTGGGCGATGAACATCTCCACGGAGTCGCTGAACGACTCGTAGGGGTGATGCAAGAGCAGGTCGCCGTCGCGGATGACGGCGAATACGTCGCCGACGTGGTCCCCCTCGAGCAGTCGCGGCGGGGTCAGCGGTGACCACCCCTCGCCCTTTAAGTCGGGTCGGTCGAACTCGTAGAGACCCCACAGGTCGTGCAGACCGAGTGGGGCGTCGGACACGTAGACGTTCTCGTGGTTGAGCTCGAGCTGCTCGACGAGCAGGTCGAGGAACTCGGCCGACATCCCGCGCAGGATCTCCACGCGCAACGCCTCGCCGAAGCGCCGGCGTCGCAGCTCGACCTCGAGAGCCACGAGCAGGTCGTCCGCCTCGTCTTCTTCCAAGGTCAAGTCGGCGTTGCGCGTCACGCGAAACAGGTCGGCCCGGCCGATCGACATGCCCGGGAAGAGTCGACCGAGATTGGCGACGATCAGTTCCTCGATCAGGCACCAGCGACCCGGCCCGGCGGGCAGGAATCGCGGCAGCGAACTCGGCACCTTCACCCGGGCGCTGCGCTCTTCGCCGGTCTCGGCGTCGCGAACGGCGACTGCGATGTTGAGCGACAGGTTCGAGATCATGGGGAACGGGTGACCCGGGTCAACGGCGAGTGGTGTGAGCACCGGGTACACGTTCTGCTCGAAGTACCGGTTGAGCCGCGCGTGCTCTTCGACGTCGAGGTCGGCGTAGTGGATGATTGTGATCCCGGCCCGCGCCAGTTCAGGCAACAGGCCGTCGAGGACGATCCGGTCCTGGCGCTCGATGAGCGCGAGGACGCGTTCGCGGATTGCGTTCAGCTGCTGACGAGGTCGAACCCCGTCCACCGAGGGTGTCTGGACGCCCGCGGCGACCTTATCCTGGAGACTGACGACCCGCACCTGAAAGAACTCGTCGATCATGTCGGCGAAGATCGCGACGAACTTGCAGCGCTCCAAGATGGGCAGGCGCTGGTCCTCGGCGAGGTCGAGTAGCCTCGCGCCGAACTCCAGGCGCGAGAGCTCGC
>JAKBGV010000075.1 GCA_021837305.1 Actinomycetes bacterium | reverse complement strand
TCGGTCTGGCCGCACCCAACTCAGAGACCGCCCAGGCGATGACCTTTCCGATCATCTTCCCCATCACCTTCGCCTCCTCGATCTTCGTCCAGGTCCAATCGATGCCCTGGTGGTTGCAGGATTTCGCACGCAATCAACCGGTCTCACAAGCGGCCA
This sequence comes from Actinomycetes bacterium, assembly GCA_021837305.1. Taxonomy (GTDB): domain Bacteria; phylum Actinomycetota; class Acidimicrobiia; order Acidimicrobiales; family RAAP-2; genus RAAP-2. Next base: position 6,031 of record JAKBGV010000075.1, on the reverse strand, counting down.
ACGCGGTCCGCGGCCTGATGCTCGGCACCCCGACGGGCAACTCGGTGTGGCTGACCCTCATCTGGGGCACCGGCGCGCTGCTCGTGCTCGCACCGCTCGCGACGATGCGCTATCGAAGGGCTGCTTGAACATGCCTGTACTGGACACCGCCGAGCTCCAGACCATCATGGTCGAGGCGTTCCCGGGTAACGCCGTACCCGTCGTCGAGACAGTCACCGACGAGTACGTCATCGTGTGTCAGCCCGTTGACCTCCAGCACGGACGTCCCGGCGGGACGCTGTCGGGCCCGACGATGATGATGCTCGCCGACACCGCCGCCTGGATGGCGATCCTCGCCCAGATAGGCCCGGTCCTGCTCGCGGTGACGACGAGCCTGCACATCGACTTCCTGCGCAAACCGGCGCTGCGCGACGTGCTGGCCCGAGCGAAGGTCCTCAAACTGGGTCGCAAATTGGCGGTGGTCGACGTCGAGATCTACTCGCGCGGCGAGACCGACCTCGTCGCCAAGGCGCAAGTCACCTACTCACTTCCCTCGTCGAAGGGCGCGGCGCAGGACTGACCGTGCGGCGCTACGCGACGGTCATGCGACGGCGCAAGTCCTCAACCAACCCCTCAATCGGCACGCGCGTCTGCGCGGTCGTATCGCGATCGCGAACCGTCACGGCGCGGTCTTCGAGGGAGTCGAAGTCGACCGTCACGCAGTACGGGGTGCCGATCTCGTCTTGACGGCGGTAGCGACGGCCGATCGACTGGGTCACGTCGTAGTCGCACATGTACCACGGCTGCAACGCGCTGAGGACCTCACGCGAAACACCTTCGAGCTCGGGCTTCTTCGAGAGCGGCAGCACCGCGACCTGGTACGGCGAGAGACGCCAGTCGAGTCGTAACACCGTGCGGGTCTCGCCCTCCACGGTGTCTTCCTCGTAGGCGGCGAGCAGAAAGGCCATCATCGCCCGTGTCGCCCCGGCGGCCGGTTCGATCACGTAGGGCGTGTACCGTTCGCCGGCCTGCTGGTCGAAGTACTCGAGTCGAACGCCCGACGCCTTCGAGTGCTGGGTGAGGTCGTAGTCGCCACGGTTGGCGATGCCCTCGAGCTCGTCCCAGCCCCAGGGGTAGAGGAACTCCACGTCGGTCGTACCACGCGAGTAGTGCGAGAGGTCTTCCTTGGCGTGTTCGTGCAGGCGGAGCCGGTTCGCGGGAATGCCGAGGTTCGTGTACCACTCGTAGCGGGTCGAGATCCAGTAGCGGTACCAGCCGTCGGCGTCCGCGGGCGGGACGAAGTACTCCATCTCCATCTGCTCGAACTCACGGGTGCGAAAGACGAAGTTCTGCGGGGTGATCTCGTTGCGGAAGGATTTGCCGACTTGGGCGATGCCGAACGGCGGCTTGCGCCGCGTCGTCGTGAGCACGTTCATGAAGTTGGTGAACATGCCCTGGGCCGTCTCGGGGCGAAGGTACGCCGTCGCCCCCTCGCCTTCGACGGGTCCGGCCTGGGTCTTGAACATCAGGTTGAAGGCGCGCGCCTCGGTGAACTCGGTGCCGCCGCAGTTCGGGCACACGCCGTCGATCTTGTCCTCGCGCCAACGCTCCTTGCAGCGGCGACAGTCGACCAGGGGGTCGGTGAACGTCTCGAGGTGGCCCGACGCCGCCCAGACCGCGGGCGGACCCAGGATCGCCGCATCGACACCCACGATGTCGTCTCGCAGCTGGACCATCGAGCGCCACCAGGCCTGCTTCACGTTGCGCAACATGTTGACCCCGAGCGGGCCGTAGTCGTAGGTCGATCGGAACCCGCCGTAGATCTCCGCGGACGGGAAGATGAACCCCCGCCGCTTGGCGAGGTTGATCACCTTGTCCAACAGGTCGGGGTCCAGCGCCGGCGTCGTCATCCGACCAGGCTACCGGACTAACGGGCGCCGTTCAGGCGAACGATCACCTGGTTGGCGAGCAGCCGACCGGCCGGGGCCAGGGTCACCGTACCGTCGCGCACGGTCACCAGATGGGCAATCTCGTCGAGGGAATCGAATGCCTCGAGCGGCACGCCGCTCGTCGTGCGCAGGGCCAACGACTCACGTTCAAAGCGCCGGGTGGCCTCGTCGAGGTACTCCTCACCGCCGAGGGGGCGCCGACCGTCGCGGAGCATGACGATGTACCGGTCGGGGGTGCGCACATTCCACCACCGGTGGCCGTCTCGGTGCGAGTGCGCGGCCGACCCGACGCCGAGGTAGTCGCCCTGGTCCCAGTAGAGATGGTTGTGACGGCACTCGTGACCCGGACGAGCCCAGTTCGAGATCTCCTCCCAGCGGTAGCCCGCCGCTTCGAGCGTCGCTCCGACTAGGTCGTACGCGTCAGCCGTCGCGTCCTCGTCGGGGTGGCGCGCGGGATCGCGGCCGAGGGGGGTCGACGGCTCAGCGGTGAGCGCGTAACAACTGATGTGCGGCGGCGGTGTCTCGAGGCCCAACAGGTCCTCGAGGGTCGCGGCCACGTCGTCGAGGGTCTCGGCTCGTGAGCCGATGATGAGGTCCATGTTCCACGTGGCAAAGCCCGCGTCGGTCACTGCCCGCGCGACCGCCTCGTGAGCCATCACGCCGTGGCGACGACCGAGGTCGGCGAGTACCGCCGGGCGCGTCGACTGGATCCCGAAGGACATCCGGTTGACGCCACCGGTCCGGTAGGCACGAAGGCGCTCGAGCGTGGCGTCCTCGGGGTTGCACTCCACGGTCACCTCAGCGTCAGATACCCGCGGAATCGCGTCCAGGATCGAGAGGAGTTGCTCGGCCGACAGCCTCGACGGCGTTCCGCCCCCGAAGAATACCGAGGTAGCCTCCGGTACGGAATCGGCGTAACTGGTGAGTTCGGCCCGCACGGCGTCGACGTAGTCGTCCATGAGGTGATCGCGGTCCGCGTAGGTGGCGAAGGCGCAGTAGTCACAGCGATGCGCGCAGAACGGGACGTGGACGTAGACCCCGAACTCGCTCACGGCGCCGCCGTCGCGCGGAGCTCAGCGAATCGGGCCAACGCTTCTCGACGTTCGACGCCGGCGTCGACGATGGGGGCCCGGTACCCACTCGCGACGACCGTCTCGACGTCGGTGCGCGCCAGGTCCGATTCGGCGATGGTGGCGAGTTCGGGTACGTAACGACGCACGTAGCGGCCCAGCGGATCGAACCGCTCGGCCTGTCGAGTGGGACTGAATATGCGGTGGAAGGGCGCGGCGTCGGTCCCCGAACCCGCCGTCCACTGCCACCCGTGCTGGTTCGAGGCCACGTCCCCGTCGACCAGTCGCCACAGGAACCACGACGCGCCCCACCGCCAGTCGACGTGCAGGTGCTTGACCAAGAACGAAGCAGTGACCATCCGCACTCGATTGTGCATCCACCCCTCGGCCAGCAGCTGACGCATCCCTGCGTCGACGAGTGGGAAGCCGGTCTCGCCGCGCGCCCACGCGCCGAAGCGTGTAACGGCCGCGTCGTCGCGGTCGACGCGCAAGGCGTCGAACCGTGGTTGGAGTGACCCCCACGCGGAGTCAGGCCGGTGGCTGAGCACGTCGGCGTAGAACTCCCGCCAGCCGATCTCGGCGCGAAACGTGCCGCGGCCGCGCGACGGTCCATCCAGCGCGGCGAGGATCGTTCGTGGGTGCAGGGCACCAACGTGGAGATAGGGGCTTAAGCGGCTTGTCGCGTCAAGGTCTGGCCGGTCTCGCTGGTCCTCGTAGGCGTCCACGTGCGGCGCGAATCGCTCGAGTGCCGCATGGCCCGCCCGCTCGCCCGCTGGTGGGCTCTCGGGTGCGGGCGCATCGGGCAGATCGGCGAAATAGGGCGGACGCCGACGCGCCGCCAGTTCGACGACCGCGGTTGGCGAGACGCCTGAAATCGACTCCCACTCGACCTCGGGCGCCGCGACTGGGACCGCCCCGAGATGAGTCTCCCAGACGCGTCGAAACGCGCTGTAGACGCGGTAGGGCGCACCCGAAGACTGGCGGATCGTGCCCGGTTCGACGACGTAGGGCGAGTCGATCGTGATCAACGCCCGTCCGTCTCCGGCCAGGGCCGCCGCGACCGCGCGGTCGCGGCGACGGGCTCGCGGCGTCGAATCCCCGCTCGCAAAGACCCGCTTCGCACCGAGCTCGCGGGCGACCTCGGGAACGACCGTTGTCGGGTCACCGACCCTGATGACCAGGACGCCGCCCATCGACTCGTCCAACGCGGTCAGGCTGGCCGCGACGTAGACCGCACGGGTCGCGCCGACCGGCGCGACCAGTTCAGGGTCCACGACGAAGAGCGCGACGACGGTGCCCGCGCGGGCGGCCGCGACCAGTGCGGGGTTATCCGCCAGACGCAGGTCACGGCGGAACCAGAAGATGACGGGGTTAGACACGAGCTCCTCGATGGACGAGGGCACCTTACAGCGTGAACGGCGCCCCTCACGCAGGTCGCAGGCCGCGCCAACGGTGCCGGTCAGCGTCGGGACGATCGAGGGTCACCGTCCGAGGTCACGTGGTGGCGCGACGGCGGTCGCGCGCAATCGCCGGCCAAAGTGCAGCTCGACGGCCTCGTGGGCGAGCGACGCGACCTCACCCGCCCCCGCGGGTTCCTCGGCTCGCAGCACGGCGGCGAGGTCGCCACCGGTGATTCGGCGCAGCAGTCCGAGTGCGTCGGGCGAGAGTGGGCGGCCCGAACGGCACTGCGGGCACAGGGCCCCACCGATCGCGGCGTCAAAGGCCACCAGCGGCTCGCTTCGCCCGCAATTCACGCAGGCGTCGAGCACCGGTGCGGAGCCGTCGTAGGCGAGCAGCCGCAGGAAGAACGACGCCGGTACGAGGCCGGGGCGAAAATCCGGGTCATCGAGGGTCACGAGGACCCGACGCAGCAGTTCGAAGATGCCCTCGTCAGCCACGTCCTCGGCGGGGATCGCGTTGGCGACCTCGACGACGGCGTAGCCCGCCGCGATGCGGTCGTAGTCAGCGCGCAACGTCGCATATCGTTCGCGGTGCACCACATGACGCACGATGTAGCGCTCGCCGCGACCCTGTATCAGGTCCACGCCCACGTGCGCGAGGGTCTCGAGCGATCCGCCGAGTCGGCTCGACGTCTTGCGCGCGCCTTTAGCGAGGACGCGCAACTTGCCGTGCTCGCGCGTCCAGAGCACCGCCACTCGATCGGCCTCGCCCGACGTGTAGGTGCGCAGCACGATCGCGTCGTCGGCGAACTCGATCATCCCTGGTCCTGGTCCTCGTCCTCGTCGCTCGGGAACTTCGGTCGATGGGGCGCGATACCGACGAACCGGTTGAGCGCGAGCCCCGCCCAGATCAACACGACGAGCACCAGCGGCACCACCAACGGCGCGACGAGGTTGGTCACGCCGTTAGCCGCGAGGACCCACAAGAACACGTAGAACGCCACGCCGGCCAGGGCGACCACCCGGCGAAACGTCACTGCTCGAGCCCCCCGAAGCGCCGCTCGCGGCGCTGGTACTCACCGATCGCGTCGTAGAGGTGCTCGCGACGGAAGTCGGGCCAGAGCACGTCGGTGAAGACGAGTTCGCTGTAGGCCATCTCCCACAGCAGGAAGTTCGAGATGCGGAACTCGCCCGAGGTGCGAACGACGAGGTCCGGATCGGGGATCTCGGGGTGGTACAGGCGCGCACGGATCGCCTTCTCGCTCACCGAGCCCGGGGAGACACCGTCGGCGACGAGGCGCGACACGGCGTCGACGATTTCGGCTCGCCCGCCGTAGTTGAACGCGATGTTGAGCGTCATCGTGCGGTTCGCGTTGGTGAGGGCACTCGCCTCATCCATCCGTTTGAGCACCTGCTTGGGGACGCGCCAGTCCCGTCGGCCCGAGAACGTGATCCGCACGCCTTCGTCGTGCAGTTCGTACTGTCGTCGTTCGAGCAGGCCCTTGTTGAAATTCATGAGGAACCGAACCTCGTCGACGGGTCGGCGCCAGTTCTCGGTGGAAAAGGCGTAGACCGTCAACACCGAGACCCCGGCCGCGAGCGCTCCGTAGGTGGCGTCGAGCAGCGCCTCCTC
>JAKBGV010000074.1 GCA_021837305.1 Actinomycetes bacterium | reverse complement strand
CGCGATGGCGGTCGTCGTAGTGGGCGTCTCGGCGATGCAACCGTCCTTCTGGGCGCAGTTCGCCTCGGCCTCGAAGAGTGAGGCGCGATTACTGGCAGACTAGACGCATGCCTTTCATTGCCACGAACCCCGCCACGGGCGAACGCATCGCCGAGTATCCCGTCCATACGACCGAACAGGTGGAAGCCCGCCTCAACCTCGCCGCCACGTCCTTTCGCCGGTGGCGCGAGACGCCGATCGCCCAACGCGCGGCTCTCATGCGCACCGCCGCGGAGTTGATCGAGGGTGAGATACCGGTCATCGCGGCACTCATGACCGCCGAGATGGGCAAGACGTTCGCCGCGGCCAAGGGAGAGGCGTTCAAGTGCGCCTCGACGATGCGTCATTTCGCCGACAACGCTGAGACTTACCTCGCGACCGAGGCCGTCGCCACCAGCGCGCGTCGCAGCGGTGTGCGCTTCGACCCGGTCGGTCCGATCCTCGCGATCATGCCCTGGAACTTCCCACTCTGGCAGGTGATTCGCTTCGGCGTGCCCACCATCATGGCCGGCAACGTCGTGCTGCTCAAGCACGCGCCGAATGTGCCCGGCAGCGCGTTGTACATCGAGGAGCTGTTCACCCGTGCGGGCTTTCCCGCCGGGATCATGACGAATCTCTTCGTCGAGGTCGACGCGATCGAGGGCATCATCGCCGATCCCCGCGTCGTCGGCGTCACGCTCACGGGCTCCGAGCGGGCGGGCCGGTCGGTGGCGGCGTTGGCCGGCGCCCACCTGAAGAAGTGCGTGCTCGAACTCGGTGGCTCGGACCCGTTCATCGTCGGGGCCCACGCTGACCTGGACGCGGCCGTGCCCAATGCGGTCACCGCTCGCGTGCAGAACAACGGGCAGGCGTGCATCGCGTCCAAGCGCTTCATCGTGGTGCGCGAGCGCGCCGATGAGTTCCTCGGTCGATTCAGTGCGGCGATGGCCGCGGTGCCCACTGGGGACCCGATGGACCCCGCCACCGTGCTCGGACCAATCGTGTCGGCGTCGCAGTTCCATCAGCTCGCCGACCAGGTCTCGTCATCGGTCGAGGCCGGCGCAGTCGTGCACACGGGCGGTGCCCCGATGGATCGCGAAGGATTCTTCTATCCCGCCACCGTCCTGAGCGACGTCCCGAGCGGTTCACGCGCCGCGAGCGAGGAGCTCTTCGGTCCCGTCGCCGTGGTCCACGTCGCGCACGACCTGGAGGCCGCGATCGCCTACGCGAACGCCACGCCGTGGGGGCTGGGTGGGTCGATCTGGTCGACGGACGATGACGAGATTGACGCGGCCATCGCCGGCCTGGACGTCGGCGTGGTCTTTGCCAACTCGGTCGTCGCTTCCATGCCGGAGCTACCCTTCGGCGGCACGAAGAACTCGGGCTTCGGGCGCGAGCTCTCGGCCTACGGCATCAAGGAGTTCACTAACATCAAGTCCTTCTACGTGGTCTGATGACGACCTACTACTTCGACCACGCGGCGTCCGCACCGCGGCGAGACGAGGTGGCCGCGGCGATGGAGCCGTGGGAGCACGGCGTCGTCGGCAACCCCTCGGGCAGCCACCGCGCCGCGCGCGTGGCCCGTCGGGCCGTCGAGGAGGCTCGTGACGTGGTCGCCGAGTTCGTCGGTGCCGAAGCGGGGGGCGTGGTCTTCACCGCCGGTGGCACCGAGTCTTGTCATCTGGCGGTCGCGGGGGTGGCGAACCATCATCGCCGCCACCACGACTCGACCTCCATCATTGTCTCTCGAGTCGAGCACCACGCCGTGCTCGACGCCGCGGCGATGATGGCACGAGATTTTCCGAGCGTCACGGTGCGCTACGTCGAGGTCGACGCCGACGGAGTCGCGGACCTCGAGTCGCTGCGCGAGGCCATCGGACCCGACACCGCTGTCGTCAGCGTGATGGCGGCCAACAACGAGACCGGCGTGCGTCAACCACTCGACGGCGTCTCGGCAATCGCCCACGGGGCCTTCGATGGCGGGTCAGTGGTGCACACCGACGCGGTCGCCGCGGCGCCCTGGCTGTACCTGCCAACGGTGACCGGGTCAGTCGACATGGTCTCATTGTGTGCCCACAAACTCGGCGGGCCGGTGAACGCGGGTGCCCTCGTCGTGCGAGGGGACGTCACCTTCGACGCGTTGGTGCCCGGCGGAGGTCAAGAACAGGGCCACCGCGGTGGGACCGTGGACGTCGCGGCCGCCGTCGGACTCGCCGCCGCGGTGCGAGCGACCGCTCGAGAACTCGACGAGGTCACCGAGCGCGTCGAGGCGCTGCAGACGACGATGGTCAACGCCCTGTCACTGTTGCCCGGTTGCATGGTCACGAGCGTCGGGGCGTTGCGCGTCGCGGGGACCGTGCACGCGACGTTCCAAGGAATCGCGAGTGACGAGCTGCTGTTTCTGCTCGATCAGGCGGGCGTCTACGCGTCAGCGGCCGCTAGTTGTTCGAGCGGCGCGAGCCAGGCCAGCCACGTGCTCGAGGCCATGGGCGTCAGTGCGGAACGGTCCCGGGGATCGCTGCGGTTCTCCATGGGGGCCGAGACAACCGCCGCCGATGTGGATGCGGTCATCGCAATCCTCGCGCGGATTGTGCATCAGCTCCGCTGAACGGTGCCCGGGGTCCGGCTGGCAGACTGGTCCCGTGAGGATTCTCGTGGCGATGAGTGGCGGGGTCGATTCGTCGGTCGCCGCCGGGCTGCTGCGCGACGCCGGACACGATGTGGTCGGCGCCACATTGAAGCTGTGGGGCGGAGCCTCGGATTCGGGTTGCTGCTCAGTGGCCGACGTCGATGACGCGCGACGCGTCGCGCAGGTCCTGGACATTGATCACCACGTCTTCAACTACACCGAGGAGTTCGAACGTCACGTCGTCGCACCCTTCGTCGCCGGTCACGCCGCGGGTCTGACACCGAATCCCTGCATCGAGTGCAACCGACACATCAAGTTCGACCTCTTGATCGAGCGGGCGAATCGACTGGGCTTCGACGCAGTGGCGACGGGCCACCACGCCCGGGTCGTCGAACGGGCCGGGCGGTCCGCCCTCGCGCGCGGCGCCGACCCGGCGAAGGATCAGAGTTACGTGCTGGGTTACCTGGGCGCTTCACAGCTGGCCCGATTGCAGTTGCCAATCGGCACCATGACCAAGGACGCGGTGCGCCACGAAGCCGAACGATTGGGACTTCGCACGTGGAACAAGCCAGACAGTCAGGACGTCTGTTTCATCGAGGCGTCGCGTGGTCGTGAGGTCTTCCTGCGCGCTCGCATTCCCGTAACCCCGGCCACCGTGGTCGACCGCTCGACCGGGGACGTCCTGGGACACGTGGACGTGGCCGAGCTGGTCACCGTCGGGCAGCGCCGCGGGGTCGCCCCGGGCCGCGACGGCGAGCGCCGATACGTGACCAACGTGGACCTGGCGGCGCAACGTGTCGACGTCGACCGCCTCGAGGAGGTCATGGTCGCCACGGTGCCCTTAGACGCCCGTTCGATGAGCGCGACCGACACGGCACTCGCCGACGGAGAACGCGTCTGGGTCCAGACGAGCGCGCACGGCGTCGCGCGTCGGGCCGTGCTGCGCGGGCCAGACGATTGGTCGGTGGAGTTCGACGAGCCGATTCGTCCGGTCGCGCCGGGCCAGTCGGTCGTCTTCTACGCGTTCGACGACCCCGAGGTCGTGCGCGGCGCGGCGGTCGTGGCTCGGTCGTGAGCGTCTCGGCCGAACGGGTGGCGTGGTTGCGCTCGCAGATCGCGGCGCACAACGAGGCCTACTTCGTGCGCGATTCGCCGCTCATCCCCGACGCCGACTACGACGAGCTCGTGCGCGAACTGCGGCGCCTCGAACAGGATGACCCGTCTCTGGTCGTGTCCACCTCACCGAGCCAAACGGTGGGTGCGTCACCCGACGGCACATTCCAGTCCGTTCGGCACAGCGAGGCGATGCTCAGCTTGGACAACGTCTTTGACGAGTCCGAACTGCGGGCGTGGGCCGAACGGGTGTCGCGCGCCCTCGACCTCGACCCGGCGGAAGTGGCGTTCGCGGTCGAACCCAAGATTGACGGCCTCGCCTTGTCAATCCACTACGACGCGGGGCGTCTCGTCTGGGCGGCGACCCGCGGTGACGGACGCACCGGCGAGGACGTGACGGCCAACGTGCGCACGGTGGCGAGCGTCCCGACGTCGATCGGTGCGCTTACCGGTGCGTTGGACGTACGCGGTGAGGTCTTTCTCACGAAGGCGGCGTTCCTCGAGCTCAACCGCTTGCAGCGCGAGCGCGCCGAGCGCGAGTTCGCCAATCCTCGTAACGCCGCTGCCGGCAGCCTGCGCCAGAAGAACGCGGCGGTCACGTCCGAGCGCGCCCTGTCGTTCCTCGCCTATCAGGTCGTCGACCGTTCGAACGCGTTGGGTGTGACGAGCCAGGGGGCGTTGTTGGCGGCTCTGGCTGATCGCGGATTCCTCGTCGCCGCCGACGCCCGGGTCGTCGTGGGCGTGGAGGCGATGGTCGAACGGTCGTCGTGGTTCGAGGCGCACCGTCACGATCTGGCTTTTGACGTCGACGGGGCCGTGATCAAGGTTGACGAGTTTGCGCACCGGACCCGGCTGGGTTCGACGTCGCGAGCGCCGCGATGGGCGATCGCACGGAAGTTCCCACCCGAGGAGCGCACGACACGGCTGCTCGCGATCGAGGTCTCGATCGGCCGCACCGGTCGGGCGACCCCGTACGCGGTCCTCGAGCCGGTCGTCGTCGCGGGTTCGACGGTGTCGCTCGCGACGCTGCACAACGCCGACCAGGTGGCGCTGAAGGATGTGCGCCCGGGCGATGTCGTGGTGGTGCGCAAGGCGGGCGACGTGATACCTGAGGTGGTGGGGGCGGTGATCGATCCCACCGTCGAGCGGGGCGAGCCGTGGGCATTCCCGAGCGTATGCCCCGAATGCGGCGGCCCCCTCGTGCGGCTCGGCGACGAGCGCGACAGCTACTGCGTGAATCCGAACTGCCCGGCCCAGCTCCTGCAGCAGGTCGTGCACTTCGCGTCGCGCGGTGCGCTCGACATCGAGGGCCTGGGCGAGCAGCGCGCTGCCCAACTGATCGAGGCGGGTCTCGTCACCGACGTGGCGGACCTGTTCGACCTCGACGTGGCGGCGCTGGAGCAACTCGAGGGATTGGGCGCAGTGTCGGCGGCGGCGCTCGTGGGTGCGATCGAACGGGCCAAGGTCCAGCCACTGAGTCGGCTGCTCGTGGCCCTCGGGATCCGCCACGTCGGGCCGGTGGCGGCTCGCGTCCTCGCCACCTGGTTCAGGTCGTACGCGGCGTTGGTCGAGGCGCCACTGGCCGAATTAGAGACTATCGACGGGGTCGGACCGGTGATCGCGGCGTCGGTCTTCCAGTTCGTGCGCTCGCCCGAGGTGATCGAGCGGATGGCGCGACTGGCGCACGCCGGATTGACCCTCGTCGAGCCCTCGAGCGGTGCGCTGGAGGAGACGCTGAAGGGCCGAGCGGTCGTGGTGACTGGGTCGGTGCCGGGGTTCACCCGGGAATTGGCCGAGGCCGCCATCGTCGCGCGTGGCGGCACGTCCCCGGGCACGGTGTCGGCTAAGACGTACTGCGTGGTGGTCGGGGACGCGCCGGGGGCGAGCAAGCTCACCAGGGCCCGGTCCCTCGGCGTGCCGCTGGTGGGGGCCGATGAATTCGAGACGCTGCTCGCCTCGGGCACGTGGCGCACAACCATTGCCCGGGACGAAGAGACAGTGCTCTAGGGTTGGGTCTGCCCATGTCTACCTACACGTTTTCATCCGGTCATGACGTCGTCGGTCGCTACCGCATCACCGACACCATCGGTGTCGGGTCGACGGCTGAGGTCTACATCGCCGAGGACCGGACACTGCACCGCACGGTGATCCTGAAGGTCTTGCTCCCGCAGTTGGCCGCACACGAAGACGTGCGCCGAACCTTTCGCGACCAGATCATCCGCTCGGCGACGTTGAGTCACCCCCACCTCGCTCGCGTCTTCGACGGCGGTCAGGAGTCGGGTTCGATTTTCGTGGTGAGTGAGTACATGAGCGGTGGCTCACTCGAGGACATCTTGGCCTCGGGTCGACGTCTCGACATCGGTGACACCGCCAAGTTGGGCAGTGACGTGGCTTCGGCGTTGGCGTACCTGCACGCCAACGGCATCGTCCACGGATCGTTGTCGCCGAGCAAACTACTCATCGGCGACGACGGTGGCGTGCGCGTCGGCGACGTCG
>JAKBGV010000073.1 GCA_021837305.1 Actinomycetes bacterium | reverse complement strand
TCCTTCACCCGGGCCAGGTGGTGGTTGAAGGCGAAGCGCCGAGCGCCGTTGCACTTGGCGAAGAGTGTGCGCTGCTCCTCGGTGGCGTCGAGCGCGAACTGGAAGGTCACCGCCCGGGTGAGCGCCTGACTGGTGTGTGAGACGAGAGGGCCACCCTTGGACCGCGTCGACGTGGTGGTAGTGGTCTCGTCCACGCAGAGGACCGTATCGATCAGGTGTTACACCGCAGTCGGGTGTTGGTTCAAATAGAACACACGCTCTTAGCCCGAGGCAAACCTTACACATAACCTTACACACTACCTTACATCTTCTTGCATAGGTGTAAGGCTCGGAGTCCTCTCAATGCGCCTCCTTGCTTCGGCAAACTCGGGACATGACGGGGCGGGGTAAATGAAGCTCCATGAGCCGATACTGATCTGGTGACCACGACAGTCGAAGTGCGCACGCCCAACGCGACGACGAGCACTGTCACCCAGGCTTACGCCTACGCGTTCGACCCGACGCCCGAGCAGGCCAACCTGCTGCGCAGCCACATCGGTGGCTCACGCTTCTGCTATAACACCCTGCTGGGATTGGTGAAGAACAACTGGGACGAGAACCGGGCGACGAGGTCACGAAGGACGACTACCTCTCCACCTCGCACTTCGACCTGCTCTACCTCTGGGCGGCTCACCGTGACGATGCGGCTCCGTGGTGGAGTGAGAACGGAGCTTCCACCTACAACGACGCCACGCAGCGTCTGAGTCGGGCTTTCGCGAACTGGCGCAGGGGCACGGCTAAGTTCCCCACTTTCAAGGCGAAGGGGCGAGGAGGTTCCGTTCGGTTCACGAACACCGCAGTCAGGCTCGCTGACTCCCACCACGTGCGCGTCAGTCGCATCGGAGCAGTGAAAACCTACGAGTCCATGCGCAAGATTTACCGACACCTCGAACGAGGCACCGGCCGAATTGTCGCCGCCACCGTCACCCAGCGTGGTAGCACGTGGACGATCTCCTTCACCGTCGATGTTCAGCGGGCCGTCGTGCCCACCCGGGCTCCCGAGAAGGTCGTCGGGGTTGATCTCGGGCTCGCCACCCTCTACACCGGAGCCACACCTACGGGCGAACACGTGCTCGACGTCGCCAACCCCCGCCACTTCGTGAGGTCCGAGAAGAGGCTGGCTCACGCCCAGCGCGTCGCCTCACGCCGACAGGGACCACGACAGGGCGTCGCACCGTCCAAGCGATGGCAGCGGGCGAACGCACGAGTCCGGAAGGTCCATGCGAACGTGGCCCACTCGCGCGGGAATCTCATCCACGAGACGACGACGATGTTGGCGAAGAGATACGACGTCATTGTGGTCGAGGACCTGAACGTCGCGGGGATGATGAAGAACCGCCCCCTCGCCAAGCACATCTCTGACGCCGCCTGGGGCGAGTTTGTGCGCCAGTTGGAGTACACGACCACATGGTACGGATCGACGCTCGTGAAGGCCGACCGCTTCTACGCATCATCAAGGACCTGTAGTCAATGTGGGACAGTCAAAGCCACGCTGTCCCTTGATGAGCGGGTGTTTCACTGCGAGGCATGTGGTCTTGCAATCGACCGCGACGTGAACGCGGCTATCAACCTGGCCCGACAAGGCCTGGCGGGGACAAGCTCCGTCACTGGACGTGGAGGGGAGGTAAGACCGGGCCGGCAGAACATCGCAGGCCGGGCTCACCCCGACGAATCGTCAACCGAAACGCAACCAGACGTCGGCGCGTAGGAGATACTTCGGTCTAGAACTCGGTCTGGGGCGTATTTACCGCGCCCCACGGTATCCCGAGTTTGCCGAAGGGGGCGCCTCCTACTGGACTCTGAGTGATTAGCCCCGGACAAAAGAGCTGCCCGCCCCTTCCGGTCACCAACTGAGCGTCGTCGGGTCGACGCCCGACCACCACCACGACCGCCATCCCGGCCACCGCTCCGATCACCACGACGACCATCATCACGGCCGCTGCCGGCATCGCGACAATCCGCCACTAGGCGTCACCTGCTCTTCGTGAGACGTCGACACAAGTCCGCGGGCTCGTACAGCGCGCGGGTATCCGCCGGCGCGAGCGATCAGCCCCAAGGGCAATCACGTGAATGGCCACCCCCGTTGCTGAGTCCGGTGATCGTACGCGCAGATGATGGTGACAAGGTTCGGCGTTTAGTGGAGATTCTGGTGTTTTTAGACTGATTGGAGCCTAAAACCGCCGATTTACTTCTCTCCGTCCGCCGAGATTGCGTACCCGGCAGACCAGGCAGTTGGCGTTCACGCAAGGTAGGACACACCGAGCGACGTTCACACCACAATCCTTGCGGGTGCGGGAGACGAAGCCGTGGATGCTCCGAACGGGGGAATCCCTGCGTCCGAAGCTCGCACCTGTACGGTGAAGGAGCGGGACTTGCGGCCCCTGTGGCTGCCCGGAGATGAATGATGACGAAATCTGTATGGCAGCGAGTTCGCGGGAAGACGACGGCATTCGCGCTCGTTGCTTTCACGCCACTGCTGCTCGCGGGGTGCTCCACGGCGCCGTCTGCTATTGCCCACACCGTGACGTCGCATCCCGCGTGCGACGCTTCACAGATTACGGTGACAGCCGGCAAGACCCTGACCAATACGACCTACGGGGTGAGGACGACGACGGGACTTCACCAGGTACGCGCCTACGAGCTCGTCCCGCTGTACTTCTACAACACGGGAGCCACCTGTCACCTGTTGATGAGCGCACCCGATGTTCTCGCGGTGCGAAACACGACGGACGTCACGAATCTCTCCACACTCTCGATGCACGACGTGTCGATTCCGATCGACTCCGCCAACACCCGACGACGGGTCGTCACTCACCATCAAAAGCTCGAAGCCCTCTTCGTGGTTCTCAAGCCCGTTGCGGGACTGACACTCAGTGGCTGTCACCCGGCCACGGCGACCGGGCTTCTCTTGCAGGGCTACGCCGGCCCCATCGGCACCTTCCACTGGATTCCTCGCCAACTGCGTGACGTCTGCTTCGACACAGGGGTGGGGCGCAGCGTCGTGAACTTCGGCATCAGCTGGCCCCCGACCTAACAATCACTTCGCAGGGCGCCTCACGGTCGTGGGTGCTGCCAGCCGGAGGACGACCTTCGAGGGCGCGGACCAGTAGCCCCTGGGCGGCGAGGATGGGCGTCCTATGGCGGTGGCGTGTGGCGGTCGGCGGTTGATGGCCTTGCTCGGGTCACGCGAAGGTCGTGGCGGCGTGTCGCGCATCCGAGCGAGTCGAGTGCGACGTTGGTTGAGGCGCTCGAAGATACGGCCGGACTGGTTGAGGTAGGCCGCCAGGCACTCGTCGATGACGGCGATCGCCGCGACGTAGGGGGCCTTGGGGTCAGGTCGTCCTGCGTTGGTGTCGAATGCCCCGATGGCGTCCACCACGGTCATCGAAGCCAGCATCTCCGCGAGCCTCGGGGTGCGACAGCGATCGTCCCAGGCCTTGCGCAACAGTGCGTAGGCCCATTGGCGACCGCCCTCCGCCCGGCGAACGTCAGCTACCCGAGCGACCCCGTAGCCGGCCGCATCCAGATGGCCGTTGCGTCGCAACTCGCCGTAGAACCCTTCGCGGGGCCGCCCTCGACTTCGACGCACGTCGGGGTTGTAGCCCGGCAGAAACTCGGTGGCTCGCTTGCGCGTCGGCTTGGTGAAGGGGCTGAACCCGTCGTGGATGTACGCGTCCACGCAACGGCGCACCACCCCAACGAAGTCGCACGTGCCACTCTTGTCAGCGCACCGTTCGCAGGAGTTCCCCTCGTCGCACTCGCTGGCGCTGGTGAGGTAGGGAACGAGCCAGTCGCGGTACACCTCGGCGGCGTAAGCCGGGCTCTCAGCACGGCGCAGGGCCTGGCCAATGCCGCGCAGCAGCCGGCCCGCCGTGACCCGACTGAGCTGCTCGTCGCCGAAGTGGTGGTCGAAGGCCCGCGTCGCCACCTGACGTGCGTGCTCCGGACGGATGATGCCGTCCTCCATTCGTGTGGCGACGATGTCACAATCCTCGGCGAAGCACACATCGAGCACGCGACTGCGGCGACGCCCATCCGAGAGGTCCGCGAGGTGCGCTTTCAGATGCTGGTCAGTGAGCTCGATCTCGGGTGCTGACGCCGGGCCCGGACGCTGGGCGTCCACGATGTAGGGGCCCGCGAGCTCGCCGATGACGGCGCTCAACTGGTCGGCACCGCGCTGGGTAGCGATGCGATTCATCAGCTCGATGGCCGCCGACGCCGTTGCGAGCGTGTCGCCCAGCGCGGTGTGCGGCGCGGAGTTCGAGAGACCCAGAGCGCGTAACAGCGCCTCGAGCGAGCGTCGCTCGGGGATCACGTTCGCAGCATCGGCCAAGTTCGTCGTATCAAGTACGTCCGTCGGAGGCAGTGTGCGCCCGAGTCGGCGGAACTCACTCGTGAGGTGGCGAACATCGAAGCTGACCTTGTGGCCGATGAGCGTCAGCACCTTGCCGTCGGGTGCGCTGAGCCAGTCGGCAACTTCGTCGATTACCTCCGCGAAGGACGGCGCATCCTCGAGCAGGTCCGGGGTCAGTCCGTTCACCGCAATGGCGCCGGGGTCGAAGAGGACGTTGCCGGGGTTCACCAACCAGAGCTTCGAGTTCGACACGATGCCGTTATGGAGCTCGACCATCGCAAGTGACAGGATGCGCACGTCGCCGTAGATGCCGTTGGTCTCAGAGTCGAGGACGACGAAGTGACGGCCCGGAACCCTCAGGCGGCGCGACGACTTGACCATCAGAGTCCCGCCTGCTTGACGAGCCGGGCGGGGATGGTGTCGTCGTGCAATGACCGGTTCAGTCGAACGTCGGCGATGACACGAACGGGCGGGACGAATCCCTCGTGGTTCCGCGCGTCAGCGGCCAGAGCATCGGTGACCGCGTGGAGGTTGTCGAAGCTCCCGTTGGCCCGCAACGTCATCAGGTCCAAGAGGCGGTTCGTGCGCTCGAGGTTGCCGAAACCCGGGCCCCGCCAGGTCATCGACTGCTTGACGACCTCGAAGAGCGTCGCCTCCAGCGCACCAGTCGAGCGGGGTAGAACTCGGGTCTCGTCGAACACCACCATCTGGGCGTCCACCACGGGCTTCACGCTCGTTATCCACCTGTTCGGCCAGGCACTCGGGGGAATGCCCTGGGCGACGAGACGGGCTTCGTAGTCTCCCCACCACGTCTGCCACGCGACCGAGGACGCACAGAACGACCAGTCCGCGAGCCGGTCCTCCAGATCGCCGGGTCGGAACCCGTGGGGCTTCGTCAAGACGGAGAACTGGCGAAGCAGTTGGCGCCGCAGGTGATAGGCCGACAAGCACAGTGTGAACGGACGTCCGGGGTTCCTCTCCGCGAGTGCCCTGACCGCTGCACCGATGCCCGGGCCACCGTCAGCAACGATGATGTCGGGCACGTACCCGAGTTCGGCGAGTACGAGCTTGTAGGCCTCGGCTGAGTGGTCGGGGTAGGCCCGGAGTAGCCGAAGCCGTGTGACGCGGGTCTGGTTGTCACGGTCGATGAAACTCTCGCTGGCGGCGAGGACGCTGAACAGCTGGCGTTGCCGCTGGCCATTGCGCGCCTTCGTGAAGATGGGGATGTCGTCGAGGAGGAGCGCGACTACTGGGCGATCCTTGGCCGAACCGGCCAGAGCGGCGTCCACCTCGCCACGGGCGACCGCCGCCCAGGGTTGATAGAGGACCGGGCTGAATGCCGCGACCCAGTCGGCGCTCAGGCGCCACGCGCGCCGCCTCGCGCGCTTGCGAGCCTCACGGACGGCGTGCGTGTCCCAGTCTGGTTCGAGGTCCGGCTGCAGTGGGCGATGCCCGTAGCGCGCATCCATCTGGGCCTTCGCCGCAACGCCTACCGCACCGTACGGGCTGCCACCGGCAAGGTCTGCGAGTGCCGCTGCGATGATACGCGTCGTGAACTTGTAGCCGTGTCCCGCATTGGTGTCGCCCTGGTTCACACCTCGTTCGCGCGCACACTCGGGACACGTCTCGCCGTGGTCCACGGCGAGACGCGAAGGGGCTGGCGTGAAGCGATGAACAGGGTCGCCGTTGGCCGGCGTGCAGCGGTATCGCTGGCGTTCTATCCCGCGCGCGGACCGCGTCTTGCCATCTCGAACGGTGCGACTGTTCGGATGGGTGGGGCATCTCTCCGGAGGCGAGTACGGCGATGGCTCGGGTCTGGTCAGCTCGGTGATGAATGCCTTCAGTGTGTGCGGCGGATCGCCGTTAGTGGGACGGCAGAGGTATCGCTGGTACTCGACACCGTTGGCTTCCCGGGTACCGTGTCGTCTCACCGAACCCGAGACGTGGCCCGGTATGGGGCAGGCAACGACCCTGGTTGGGTCTGTTTTCTTGACCAACACATCGCCTAAAAACTACCGAATC
>JAKBGV010000072.1 GCA_021837305.1 Actinomycetes bacterium | reverse complement strand
TGCCCGCCGCGATCGGCAACCAGTCGATCATCGCCTACGTGGTCTTCGGTCGATTCGCGGGGTCCATCCCGATCGCGCTGCACCTCGCCGGCTTCGTCGTCGTCGGTTGCGTCGTCGAGGTGACCGCCCTCATCGTGCTGCGACTCCCCCCGTCGCTGCGGGTGCAGCGCACGAAGCTCGCCGCGGCCTGTGACGCCGTGGCCGCGCTCGCCCGCGGCGCGGCGACGGGCTCGGCGATCGCCGCGCTCGCCGTGGTCGACGACGCCGAGCGGGCCCTCGCCGCGCCGTCGCTCTTCGGGCGCACCGACGTGCGCGACCTGCGCGCCGTGCTCGACCAGGTGCGCCGGGTGCGTCTCGAGCTCACGACCATCGCCGGGCTGCGAGTGCGCCTACTCGAACGACTACCCGCGAGCACCGAGGAGCTGCGCGCGACGCGCCAGGCGGTCGCCGACGTGCTCGAGGAGATCGCCGTGGCGCTTCGCACCCAGCACAGCCCGACGTGGTCGGCCGCGACCGCCACCCTCGAGGACGGACTGCGCCGACTCGACGCGCTCGACGAGCCCCGCACCGACGTCATCGTCGGCCAGTACGTCTCGCACCTCGCCGCCATCGGTGGCCAGTTGCGCTCGATGCGCCTGCTCGTGAACGAGCTCATCACCGACGAGTCGCCGCGCGCGCGCACCATCGCGACGCCGAGCTGGCAGCGCGCCGAGGCCGTCGACTGGCGCGGCGGGCTCACGGTGCTTCGCGACGCGATGCGACCGAGCTCCTCGGCGCTGCGCCACGCCGTTCGCCTCGCGGTCGCGGTGCCCGCGAGCGTGCTCGTCGCGTCCTGGCTCTCGCTGCCCCGGGGCTACTGGCTACCCTTCTCGGTCGCGGTGATCCTGAAGCCCGACTACAGCACCCTGCTCCGTCGCGGCGTTGGGCGACTGGTGGGCACCGCGATCGGTGCGACCGTCGCCACCCTCGTCGTGAGCGTCACGCACCCCGACCTCGCCTGGACCGCGGTGATCGTCAGCGCCTTCGCGTGGGTCGCGTACTCGACGTGGTCGGCCAACTTCTCGATCTCGATCGGGTTCATCACCGCGCTCGTGCTCACCCTGCTCTCGACCTCGCTGCGCGATCCCATGAGTACCGCACTCGACCGACTGCTGGACGTCGCCCTCGGCGGACTGATCGCGGTCATTTCCTACCTCGCCTGGCCGACGCCGTCGCGCGCAGGCGTCGCCGAGGCCCAACGGGACCTCTTCGGGGCTCTGGACGACTACCTCTCGCTCACCATGGCCGTCGTCTCGTCCCAACCGGTCGACCCCGCGGCGCTCACCGAGTCGTCGCGGCTCGCGCGGGTCGCCTGGGCCCGCGCCGAGGCCGCCGTCGGCCGCTCGATCGAAGAGCCCAACGCCACTCGCATCGACCCGACCCAGGGCCGGGGGTTACTCGCGGTGGCGCTGCGGATCCTGCGCGCGACTCACGCGTTGCGCATCGAGGCCGAGCGCGGGGCGCGCATCGGACCCGACGAGGTCATGCTCGCCCTCGCCCGCGAGTACCGCGTGGCGCTCGCGCGACTGCGCGCGCAACTGGACAACGCGACGCCCGGTCCCCCAAGCGACCTGCGGCGTCGCTACGGTGACGCGAAGCGCCTCCTCGACGCGAACGGCGTCGCCCCGACGATCGCGAGCCACCTCGACGAGCTCGTGAACGCGATCAACACCGGAGCGCACCTGACGGGACTCGCCACGCTGAGCGAACCGGCCTGATCAGACACTGAGGATCTTGTCCACCCGTTCGGCGAGGCCGGCGTCGGTCGCGGCGTCGTACCCGGGTGAGTGGCGCGCGAGCAGGTGGCGGGCCGCGACCGGCTTACCGGCGTCGGCGAGGTAGATCGCCTCGGCGACGTAGCCGAGCCGGTCGAGGGCGTCGCGCAGGTGCCAGGCGGCGAACTCGCGGTCGTCGCGACACTTAGCGAGCCCCTCGAGGGCGATGGTGAGTCCGTCGTTGAGACCGGCCACGTCGCCCGAGACCAGCGCGCGCAGCCGTGACGTGGCCACCTCGAGCAGGGGCAGGCGCGCGAGGTCGTTGAGCACCTGGGCGGCGAGCACGTTGTGGGTGCCCTCCCAGGACTCGTAGACGATCGCGTCCCGGTAGAGCCGCGGCAAGACGCTGAACTCCTCGATCGTGCCGTTGCCCCCGAGGACCTCGATGCCGTCGCGCGCCACACTCGTCGCCTGGCGCGAGGTGAGGTACTTGACCAGGTTCACGAGCAGCCGGTGCCAGTGGACGTCGTCCTCACTGGCGCGGCCCGCGTCGATCCGGTCTTCTACGTCAGTGAGCGCCATCACGAGTGCGAGCGCGCCGTCGGCCGTGACCGCCATATCGGCGAGCGTCGTTCGCACCGCGGCGAAGCGCTCGATCGGCTGACCGAAGGCCTCGCGGTGCCGGGCGAAGGCGCGCGCCTCGAGTACGGCGCGACGCATGATCCCCGCCGCGCCGATCGCGGTCATCCACCGGCTCGTGTTGAGCACGATCGAGACCGCGGTGCGAAAGCCCTCCTCGAGGGGTCCGATCGGCCAGGCCCGCGCGCCGAGGAAGTCGATCTCGCCCGAGGCGAGTCCCCGCGTGCCGAGCTTGTCCTTCAGCCGTCGCAGCGCGAAGCCGTTGGGCCGGCCGTCGAGCTCGCGCGGCACGACGAAGCTCCCGAGCCCCGCGGTGCCCGCCGGTGCGCCGGGGACCCGCGCGGTCACGAAGAACTGGTCGGCGTCGGCGACCGAACAGAACCACTTCTCCCCGGTGATTCGGTAGGTCACGCCATCGCCGCTCGGCTCGGCCACGCACGCGTTGGCCCCGACGTCGCTGCCGCCCTGGACCTCGGTGAGGAACTGCGCCCCGCGGTCCGCGCGCGCGTAGTCCACCTCGAGCAGCGCCGGCAGGAACCGGTCGGTGACCGCCTCGTCGGCGCGGCGCCGCAGCGCCCGGGCGAGTCCGATGGTGCAGGTCGCCGGACAGGCGTGGCCGGCCTCGCCCTCGAGTGAGAGCAGGTAGAGCAGGGTCGCCTGTTCGAAGGCGCGACCCGGCTCGCCCGAGAGCGCCACGACCCCACTCGCCCACACCGCTTCACCGGCGACGTGGTAGGAGGGGTCGAAGTCGACGCGGTCGACGCGTCGCCCGATGCCGTCGTAGGGGGCGAACTCCGCGAGGTGCGCGCGCTGCTCGTAGCGCGCGGCCGCCGGGGCGACCACCGTGGTCATCGCCGCGGCGAAGGACGACGCGCGCCGCTCGAGCTCACCGAGACGCGCGCCGTCGAGGTAGCGCGCGAGTAGGCGACGAAGGAACGTGTCGGACTCGAAGGGATTGTCGGGGTAGGCATCGCGCCACGCGATGAGTTGGGCGCGCGCCTCGTCGTAGGTCATGGTTGCAGTATCGTCCGCTGCCCGCTACCGTGCCAATATACGAGATCAGGAGGACCATTGGACGTCGCCACCTTCGTAACCACCATCTTCGACGGGGAGTTGCCCGTGCGCATCGAGGCCTTCGACGGCAGTGCCGCCGGCGAGGCGCAGGCGCCCGTCACCATCGTCGTTCGCAACCGCGACGCGCTGCGCCGGGTGCTCACCCACCCCGGCGAACTCGGCCTCGCGCGGGCCTACGTCGCGGGCGACCTCGACGTCGAGGGCGACCTCGACGCGCTCGTCTCCCTCGAGGTCCCGTCCTTCGACCTGAAGCGCCACGTGCCGGCGATCCGTGCGCTCGCGCGCACCTTTGGCACCTCGATCTTCACCCCGCTCGCCCCGCCCTCGATCGAGGCGCGCAGCCGCGGCGCCATGCACTCGCGACGCCGCGACGCGCGATCGGTCACCCATCACTACGACGTCTCGAACCGCTTCTACGAGCACGTGCTCGGCCCGTCGATGACCTACTCGTGCGCGGTCTTCGCCACCTCCGAGGACTCCCTCGAGGACGCCCAGATCCGAAAGGTCGACCTCGTAGCGCGAAAGCTCGACCTCAAGCCCGGCGACCGCCTGCTCGACGTCGGCTGCGGATGGGGCACGATGGCCATCCACGCGGCGCGCGCCTACGGCGCGCGGGTCGTCGGCGTCACGCTCTCCAAGCCCCAGGCGACCTACGCGGCCGAGCGCGCGGAGAAGCTCGGGCTCAGCCACCTCGTCGAGTTCCGCGTCCAGGACTACCGCGACGTCGTCGACGGCCCCTACGACGCCATCAGCTCGATCGGCATGGTCGAACACGTGGGACGCCGTGGTCTACCGGCCTACACCGACACCCTGACCCACCTCCTCGTGCCCGGCGGCCGGTTCCTCAACCACGCCATCGGCCGTCCGGCGACCCACGAGGACGACCCCCGACCCACGTGTCTCGACGACCTGCGTCACCATCTCGGCCTCGCGTTCGGCGCACGGCGCGGTGCAAAGACCGGCAGCGCCTTCATCGACCGCTACGTATTCCCCGACGGCGAACTGCACCAGGTGGGCGACCTCATCGGCCGCTTCCAGGACCACGGCCTCGAGGTGCGACACGTCGAGAGCCTGCGCGAGCACTACGCCATCACGCTTCGCCACTGGGTAGCGAACCTGGAGCGGCACTGGGGCGACGCCGTCGCCGAAGTCGGTGAGTCGCGGGCCCGCGTGTGGCGGCTCTACATGGCGGCCTCCGCGGTCGCCTTCGAGCGACACCACCTTGAGGTGCACCAGATCCTGATGGTCCGACCCGACCGGGGCGAGAGCCACCTGCCCTTGCGCCCGAGCTTCGAGCCACGCCCCGACGGGGACTGGATCTTCTGACACGGGGAAGAGGTCGTGCGGTCGAACGCGCTCGACCGCCGACGACGCCGTGACGCCACGCCCCACGGCCAACACGGATAACAGCTATACTATTGACTTTTACGTGGTCTTTCCGTCATAAAAGATATCATTATGACTCTCTGTCGTGCGTCTGACGGCACGTCTGCGATAATATCGTCATTATTCTGACCATACGGAGGTGGCGATGGCCGAACGAGCCGGCGAGCTGGAGGGAACCCTCGGCGACGCAGTGCGAGCGCTGCGTTTCGAGCGCCGACTGACCCAGTCAGAGCTGGCCGATCGCGCGAACGTGTCCCTCGGCGCCGTCAAGAACCTGGAGGCCGGACGGGGATCGAGCACCACCACCCTCGTGCGAGTCGTGCACGCCCTCGGCGAAGACGACTGGCTCGGCGGTCTGCGACCCGTTCGCCCGTCCTTTAATCCCGTGGACCTCGCCGACCAGCGTCGCGGGGCCCGTCGAGTCCCACGCCGGGTACGCCGTCCGGCCCAGTCGTGACCTACCGACCGGTCGATCTCATCGAGGTGTGGGCCTGGGGGCAACGCGTCGGCGCCGTCGCCGAGGACCCGAGCACCGGACGCTACGTCTTCGCCTACGCGCCCGAGTGGATCGCGTCGGGTGTCGAGCTCTCCCCATTGACGATGCCGGTTCGTCGCGACCCTTACGACATCGCGATGTGGCCGACGCTCGAACCCGCGTCGTTCCACGGCTTGGTACCACTGCTCGCCGACGCGTTGCCCGACGCCTTCGGCAACGCACTCGTGAACGCCTGGATGGCCGAGCACGACGTGCCCGTCGAGCGCATCACGCCACTGGACCGACTCGCCTACGCCGCGGACCGCGCACTCGGAGCGCTCGAGTTCCGCCCGCCGGCGACCGACAAGACGGCCGAGCCGATCGCGAGCGTCGCGCTCGCCGACCTCGTGCTCGCGGCGCGCCTCACGGTCAGCGGCGAGCTCGCCGACGCCGCCAGCGCGCACGCGGCGATCCAACAGCTCATCCAGGTCGGCTCGAGCGCCGGTGGCGCCCGGGCCAAAGCGGTGGTCGCGTTCAACCCCGCGAGCTACCAGATCCACTCGGCCTTCGCCCCGCTCGAACCCGGCTTCGAGCACTGGATCATCAAGCTCGACGGGGTGAGCGACACCGGCATGGACGGCCACGGCGACGGACTCGGCACCAGCGCGCCCTACGGGCGCATCGAGTACGCCTACTCGCTCATGGCTCGAGCTGCCGGGCTCGAGATGGCGTCCAGTCTCTTGCTGTCCGAGGGTCCTCGCCGGCACTTCATGACGCGGCGCTTTGACCGCGAACCCGATGGCTCGCGACGCCACCTCATCTCACTCGGGGCTATGGCGCACCTCGACCACCGACAGGTAGGTGTCCACTCCTACGACCAGTACCTCCAGAGCGTGCGGGCACTCGAGCTCGGCCCCGACGCGCTCGCAGAAGCCTACCGACGCATGGTCTTTAACGTGGCGGCCGTCAACCGCGACGACCACGTAAAGAACTTCGCCTTCCTGCGGGGGCGAGACACCGGGTGGTCGCTCGCCCCCGCATTCGACGTGACCCACACCTACAACCCCTCGAGCCCGTGGACGAGTCGAC
>JAKBGV010000071.1 GCA_021837305.1 Actinomycetes bacterium | reverse complement strand
TGGACCGTGAACGGTTCGTCCCCGTGTGTCGGACCTTCACCGTCGGCGACGATCACCAGGTCCTCGTCGGGTCGACCATAGATGGCTCGCGCCATGCCGAGCATCGCCTGACCGAGCACGACGCCGATCGAAGAGTTCGCCGCGCGCTCGCTCAGTGAACGAGGCGTGTCATCGACCTCAGTCGCGTCACCGTCGGTCGCGCGCAGCCAGTGCAACCACTGCGCATCGGTCCAGGACTCGGGGTCCTCGGGCGGCCCCGCATCAACGGGCCGGTCACTCGCTTCCACGAAGTCCACCGTATCGGGACCGTCTCCCGTGCGCTACCGATTCGCCTCGTGGGGTCGGTACGATGAGCGACGTGGGACTGGCCACCTATCGACGCTGCACGTTCAGCGAGAAACGGGCGGTGCTGCGGGTCTTCTGGTCTCGCGGTGCCTCCGACAGCGACACGGTGAACGAGGCGGCGCGCGAGTACGGGCCGTACGCGCTGGCCATGGTGGTGGTCATCACCTTCGAGCTCGCCGTGATTGCGGCGGTCCTGTTTAACAAGGGCACGGTCTGGGCGTGGCCCGCGATCGCCGCCACCGGTCTCGCCGTCGTGTGCGTGTGGTGGACCCGGGTCTGTCAACGCGCGATCGTCTCACTGGTGAAGGGACCGATTCCGTCGTGACGTCGCCGGAGTTCGGCGAAGCATCGGCCGGTGGACCGTGACTAACCGTTGCGATCGGGTCGCGTCGGTGCGTCAAGGGGGACGCGCGCTCGAGCTCGCCACGATCCAGACGCGCGATCAAAGAGGTAGAGCACGGCCTCGGTCGCGCGGGTGTGGAGTGGCAGGAGCGTCGCACCCATCGCCGCGGCTCGGGTGAGTTCAGCCATCGGCCGGCTCTTGGCGATCGTGAGGTGGGCGACGTACGGCTGCGCACCGTCGGCGGGGGTCTGGGCGTCAAAGCACTGGGCGATCGTGATCGCAAGCGACTCGAAGGGTGTCGGGTCGTCGGGCGCGACGTAGACCACGCGTTGGTCGAACCAGGCGACGCGCTGGAACACTACGTCGAAGGATCGCGTGCCCGTGAGGCACGCGTGGAGCGAACTGACTACGTGGTCGTCGATCGCCGACGGGTCGAGGAATGGCGCGGCGATCGTCACGTGGGCTTCGAGCGCGCGTGGGCGCCGCCACGGCTCCGTAAGTACGCGTGCTTCGGCCACGGGGATCACGACGGCACTCAGGACCGGTCGCCCGGTCACGGGCCGACGCGACGTCACGCGCGACCTCCGTCGCCGGTCACGAACGACGAGCGGGTCGAGGAGGCCTCGGGGATGGCGGCGCCGACCGGCACCGACGTCGTGGTCTGAACGGCTCGGGCGGCGAGACCCCCGAGGGGATACGTCGTCCAGCTCCGTGCGGTGATCACGGCCCCAGTATCGTGCCGGCGACGGTCGTGACTCGACCGTCCGTACCACCCGGGTGGTCCATCGGCGTAAAGCCGAGCGCCAGCCGCGCCGGCTGACCGTCGGGGGAGCGACGCCCACACGAATCACGCTGGCCACCGTTGCGGATCGGCGGACACAAACGATAATGAGTCATGCGCATTCTGGTCATCGAGGACGACGAGGCGATCGCCTCGGCCCTCGTCACGGGTCTGACCCGTGAAGGATTCAGCCCTGTGCGCGCGGCCGACGGGGCGCGGGCCCTCCAGGAACTGCCGGCGGACTTCATCTTGCTCGACCTCGGGCTGCCCGACTGTGACGGAATCGAACTCTTCCAAAGCTTGCGCGAGGCGTCGAACGCTCCCATCATCATGGTGACGGCGCGCGGTTCTGAGGAAGAGCGAATCGCCGGTCTTGACCTCGGCGCGGACGACTACGTCGTCAAGCCCTTCGGCCTTCGCGAGTTGATCGCGCGGATCAATGCCGTGCTGCGACGCACGTCCCCCGACAGCGAACAACGGCTGCAGCGCCTCAACGCGGTGACGATCGATCGGCGCACCCGCACGGTGAGCGTCAATGACGTCGACATCGCCTGCACCCCGAAGGAGTACGCCATCCTCGAGTACCTGGCGCGCGACCCTGGCGCGGTCGTCACGCGACAGGAGCTCCTCGACGCGGTGTGGGGTCCGAACTGGTTCGGATCGAGGAAGATGATCGACGTCCACGTCGCCTCGCTACGACGCAAACTCGACCAGGCTGATCTGATCGAGACGCACCGCGGCATCGGCTTTCGTCTCGTCGTCGACTCGTGAGACGTCGTCTCCTGCTCGGGTTTCTCCTCTTCGCGGTCGTCGCGATGGCGCTGCTCGTCATTCCTGTGGGCTACACGCTGAACTCGAACGCCCGCTCGTCCACACTGGTCGCGCTACGACGAGACACGAGTGCCCTCGCGACAGTGCTCGCGAACGACATCGGTCGCAATCGTCTCGGCGAGGCCATGCGCGTCGCTCGCACCTACTCGCGTACCACGGGCCGTCAGATCCTGGTCCTCGAGGGGGCGAAGACGCTCATCGCGTCCAAGCGGAGCCAAGCCGGCGACCAGGAGATCGCCGGCATCGTCCAGCGCGTGGGGGAAGTCCAACTCTCAGGCGTGATCCCGCGATCCTCGGTCGAGGGTGCCCAGTACTACGTGGCGATGCGTTTGCCCCTCGACGCGGTGGCCGCACGACGCCTGAGCACCGTGATCCTCGTCGTGACGTTCCCCGTCACCGTCGTGACCCGGGCGGTGCACAGTAACTGGTTCAACCTCGCGATCTACGGTCTGGTCATGCTCGCGGCCGCGGTCGCATTCGGCTTTCTCCTGTCCACGTCACTCACCCGACCACTGCGTAACATCGGTCGCGCCGTCGAAGCGCTCGCCAACGGACAACTACGCGTGCGGGCCCCCGTCGACGAGGGACCTGAGGAACTTCGCCGACTCGCGGAATCGATCAACGCGATGTCGTCTCGGCTCGTCGACGCGCTCGAGGCGCAACGGTCCTTCGTCGCCGATGCGTCACACCAGTTGCGAACACCACTCACGGCGTTGCAGATCCAGCTCGAGAACCTCCAAGAGAGCGACGGGCCCATCACGCCCGCCGCTTTCGAGCCCGCGCTCTCCGAAGTGAGCCGACTTCGGTGGCTGGTCGAGTCGCTCCTCGAACTGGCGCGAAACGAGTCTCGCGAACCCCTCCTCGTCCCCGTCGACCTCGCCGTCGTCGCACAGTCGCGCGTCGCCTTTTGGCGCCCGCTCGCCGAAGAGCGTGGACTCACCCTCGTCGCGCCGACGAGCGCGTCACTGACGGTTCTCGCGATGGCCGGCGTGGTCGAGCAGGTGGTCGACAACCTGCTCTCCAATGCCTTCGACGCGACCGAGCCGGGTGGACAGATCTCCGTGGAGACGCGCGCCGTCGGTGCCGTCGGCGAATTGCACGTGATCGATTCGGGCGTGGGCTTGAGCGACGAGGATCGCCAACACGCGCTGCAACGCTTCTGGCGTGGACGGGACAACCGCGCGGAGGGTTCGGGTCTCGGCCTCGCCATCGCCGACCAACTCGTGCGCCTCTCGGCCGGGACGATCGAGCTTCGCGCGGCGTCGGGCCGCGGGATCGACGCGACGATCAGTCTGCAGCGCGTCTAGAGACGGCGAATCCAGTCACTTCGTGAGAGGCCGGTGAGAGGCGCGTAAGAGGACGATGAGGATTTGCTCCACGTCGAAAACCTTTGCCATTTCTTGGACAAATCTGCGTCCTCACCAGAGTGTTCACACCGTTACCGTCGAAGAGAGTTCATTCGACCCCACCGCGGGGGGCCGGTGACGACCATCAACATCGAGATCAATAGGAGACACCATGAACACCAAGATTGCCAAGATTGTCCTGCCCGCCGTTCTTTCGATTGGCACCATCGGGGCGACCGCGCTCGCGACGACCGCGAGCGCTGCGACCACCACCACGGTCAAGCACGCGAAGACTGCGGTCAAGAAGCACGCGCCCGTCGCGAAGGCGCCCGTGACCCTGACTGGCACAGTCGTGAAGGCCGAAGCCTCGAAGTACGCCTTCTGGTTCAAGGACGGTGCCAAGACGTACCGCGTCAGCTTCACCGCGAAGACCCCGATTGCTAAGGGCACCGCGGCGTCGCTCGTTAAGGGCAAGGCCGTCACTGTCAAAGGCATCGAGCTCGGCAAGACCGGTTCGGTGATTCGCGCGATCAGCATCACGGCGTAGTCAACCCAGTACCTACGACTGCGCGCCGGGCCCGAGGGCCCGGCGCGCAGTCGTCTTTTGTGGCCGCGATCGCTAGCTCGCAACCGCCACGTCGAAACGGCGCGAGGTCGCCACCGACACCTACCCAGGGCCCGAGGGTGACCGGTTGAATCCACGTCACGTCGAACCTTCTGGTGCCCCCGACCTCGTGCGCGTATGGTCGAGAGTGGACTCGACCCCGTCAGGGCCAGCGACGGACCGCTATCGAGGGACTCAGTCGGATCGTCTCACGGCAAGGCTCTGAGCCACTGGTCAACTGTTCGGGTGACCTCGACGTGCAGTTCCACGCTTCGCACCGCGTCGTGGGCGAACATTCCGTGGTCGCCGCCTTCGATCTCGGCGATGTCCGCACCAGTCGAGCGCGCAATCTCCAAGTCCCACGCCGGGTCCCGCGTACCACCAATCAACAACTGTCGGCCCGGGTTTCGGGTCATTGCTTCGACGACATCGGGCAGGTGTAACAGCGGCGTCAGCCAGATGGCGTCATATCCGTGCTGGGATGCGTAGTCGGCGGCGCATGTACCGAGTGACTTCCCGACGACGAGCACCCGACCGTCGAAGGTCCCGATTGTCTGCCTCAATCGTGTGCCGACCCAGTCGATCTTCGCGCCCGAGTCAACGTCCGGTACGCTCCACGCCACCGCGCGGACCTGCCACCCTCGTTGGGCCGCCGCTCGGCCAGCGAATGTGAGTAGCGGCATGGTCGTCGGGTAGTTCTGGCCGGGTAGGAGTACGGCGAGACCGACCGCGTAGTCCGTCTCGACCGGCCAATCGATGTATGTGCTCACGGCTGAATCTCCGATCCTCGACGACAGCCCACCGAGTGGCGCACCCAGTGGCAGTATGCCCGTTCGCAGCTCGACGTGACGGACGCCTATCGTACGAGCTCACGTCGCCGCTACTCGCGTCAAGTCGTGGGTTTGCGAAAGTGCCAGCCACACGATTTTGGGAATGATGATCACACTCGTCCGGGGCTCGTCCCTCGAGCAGGCACCGAGTCCGCGAAATAGAAGAGTATGATGGCAATGAACGGTAGAGTTTGATACCTAGAAATAGAAGAGTTTAGGCAGACGAATCATGCTATTCTCTGCCTGTGGCTGACCCAACCACCTTTGGCGGCGACTATCGCCACCGCATTGTCGACGACGAACTTGACGAACTCCTTCCCCAACTCGCGGCAATCGTCCTGGACGGGCCGAAAGGGGTCGGCAAGACAACGACGGCGATCCAACGTTGCAAGACGGTGCGCCGCCTTAGCCGCAAGAGCGAGCGGACGATTATCGAAGCAGATCCAATGGTCATCGCCGATGACGAACCTCCACTCTTGATTGATGAGTGGCAACTCGTCCCTGAGGTATGGAACACGGTTCGCGATCTGGTCGATCAGGAACTCGTACCGGGTCGCTTCATCTTGACCGGGTCGGCACCCGTCAAAGAGACTCACTCTGGGGCGGCACGCATGACGAACGTTCGAGTTCGACCGCTGACGCTACCCGAACGGGGAATTTGTAGTCCGACAGTCTCCATGAGGACAATCCTCGCGGGACAGTCGCCAAAACTCACCGGCCGTTCGAGTCTGACACTCGCCGACTACGTGGACGAGATCATCTCCGGAGGATTTCCTGGCATGCGGCATCTGGTTGGGCGCGCACACACGGCGCAGATGAATGGGTACCTTGAGCGGATTGTTGACCATGACCTCGCTGAAACTGGATTCACGGTTCGTCGACCGGCGGCAGTGAGGGCATGGATGGCCGCGTACGCGGCCGCGACAGGCTCAACCGCCTCCTGGGAGAAGATTCGCGACGCCGCGACTGCCGGATACGACGCGAAACCGGCGAAGGAGACAACAGCCGCCTACGTTGAACTCCTCACCGCGCTTCGAATCATCGATCCCATTGAAGCGTGGATTCCGTCATCAAATCATTTCAGTCGACTCGGTTCTGCCCCGAAGCACTACCTCGCCGATCCAGCCCTTGCGGCACGACTACTCAAGCGGACTAAGGATCACCTGTTGAAAGGAGATGAGGGCCCGGTCAGGATTCCAAGTGACGGGACCTTACTCGGGGGGCTGTTTGAGTCACTCGCGGCCCTTTCGGTGCGGACGTTCGCGCAAGCTGCCGGAGCTGAGGTCTTCCACCTGCGTGAACACGGAGGTGCCCATGAAGTTGACTTCATCGTTGAGAATCAGACGGGGGTACTCGGCATCGAGGTCAAGTTGGCGGGTGCGGTTGACGACAAGGACGTTCGTCATCTCGCGTGGCTGAGAGAGCGAATCGGCAATCGTCTTGTCGACTCGATGATCATCACAACAGGTCCGCAGGCGTATCGTCGACCCGACGGAGTGGCTGTGGTTCCGTTGGCGCTCTTGGGCGTCTAACCGCACCGGTCACGGTTGTCCGCCACTCCGTCGCTGTTGTGGCCAGTGCACCAGAACACGCCCA
>JAKBGV010000070.1 GCA_021837305.1 Actinomycetes bacterium | reverse complement strand
AAGCCGGGGTAGAACGGCGAACCCTGCGAGAACAGCACCGACGCGCCAGGTGACGGTGAAAACGTCACCTGGCCCCACAGACCGCTAATCATCGCGAGTCGATTGAGGGACCAACTGAGACTTTCTCGAACGGCGAGCTGACTCGTCCAAGGGCGATGGGCGTTGAAAAACAGTTCCTCGATAGAGCTCGCCGAGCCGATATGACTAAGCACTGAAGGATGGGCACTCAAGGCTTCGACCTGGGCTCGGTTGACCGTCAAGGTGTAGCGCGCGAAGGGAGCATTGACGTTCGTCGGCATCGGCGCATTCGCGCGGATGACGATCCGACCGAATCGACTGGTGGAAGACGGCCACGTTCGATTCATCACCAGTACCATCGTCGACGCGTTCGCCGACACGAGCTGATACGGGCCGAGCGACGGTCGACTCAGTAGATCGCTGAAGGTGCAGCCCCCGCGCGCCAAACGGCTCTCCACGTCACGAAACAGCAGGTTCCAGTCCGAGTAGGGCTGTGCGAACGTGGCGGTGACCGTCAACGCCTTGTTGGTGAGCTTCATCGACTTGATCGCGCGATACCCGTCGCCGAGCACGCTCGGGATCGAGCGCGCACGACGCCACCAGGCGATGAGGTCTCGCCCGTCAAAGGGTTGGTGATTGCTCCATCGCTGCCGCGGAGCGATCGTGTACACGACCGTCTCGGGGCTGAGCGACGTGAGCTCGGCCGAGGCGATCGAGCCCTGGGAACCGACAAGCGTGCCACTCACGGTGCTCTGGAAGGCCGATGGACGTACGAGGTCGAGGACCGCGTCACTCGTGGGGTTCGAGTTCGGCCCGAGGAAGGTGCAGCCATTGAAGGGGCCCGGCAACGAAAGCAGCAGCGTCCGAGCGTTGTCGCCGATTGGCGTCGATGCAGCGGTGAGGCTGCTCGATCCCGCCACCAGTAGCGCCGCGACGATCAAACCGACGGCGCGCCACCGTGAACTGCGCCAGGGCATCTGGCTTACTGCAAGCGCAGGTCGAGGGTCAGCGTCGCGAACGTGAAGATGAGCGCGACTGCGACGGTGATGCGGTCCAGGTTCTTCTCGACCACGGTCGAGCCCGACGCCGCGGCGCCGAGGCTCCCACCCATCAGGTCCGAGATGCCACCACCCCTCCCAGAGTGCAGGAGTACCAGAAAGATGAGGCCGATAGCCGACAGCGCCTCAATAACTATGAACGACCAGGTGAACACCGCGACCTCCGATTAGCGCCTCTCAGCGTAGCAGTCGTTGCACGCGTGGACGATGGCACCGAAGGATTCGGTCTTGAGGCTCGCCCCGCCGACCAGGAATCCGTCGACCCCACCCTCGGTCACGATCTCGCCGGCGTTGTCGGCGTTGACCGACCCGCCGTAGAGCACGCGGCTCGACGCGAAGCCGAGTGACGCGAGTCGGGTCCGGATCGTCGTCATCATCGCGTCAATCTGCGCTGAGGTCGCGGTCATGCCCGTACCGATCGCCCAGATCGGCTCGTAGGCGACGGTCACGTGCTCGCTGAATTCCTCGACCCCCGTCAGGGCACTGGTGAGTTGTTCACTGACGAAGGACTCGTGGTCCGCAGCCTCGCGCGTGGCGAGGTCCTCACCCACGCACAGCACCGTGTCGAGTCCACCGCGTAGGACCGCGCGCACCGTGCTCGTGACGACGGCGTCGTCCATGTGATACATCGTGCGCCGCTCGGAGTGCCCGACGATGACCGAGCTCACCCCGAGTCGCTTGAGCATCGCCACGCTCACCTCCCCGGTGAAAGCACCATTGTCGCGGTCACTGACGTGCTGGGCCGCCACGGCGATCGACGCGCGTTCGGCCTCGAGGACGGAGGTGACGCTTCGTAGGTCCACGAATGGTGGCGCCACGACCACCTCCACGCGCTCGGCCGGCCGACTCGCAAGCAGGGCCGCGACCTGTTGGGTGAGGTGCACCGCCTCGACGTAGTCCAGGTTCATTTTCCAGTTGCCGATGACCAACGCTTTGCTCATACCGAAATCCCCTCACGAAGGGCCCGAAGCCCCGGCAAGTCACCGAACTCGACGAGCTCAAGTGACGCTCCCCCGCCAGTGGAGACGAAGCTCACCTCGTCCTCCAGGCCGAACTGCTGCAAGGCGGCGACCGAGTCCCCGCCCCCGATCACCGAAAGCGCGGAGGACGCCGCGACCGCGCGCGCGATCGCCTCGGTGCCGAGCGCGAATCGCGGGTCCTCGAAAACGCCCATCGGACCGTTCCACAAGATGGTCTTGGCGGTGGCGATGACCGCAGTGAACGCCTCGATCGACCGGGGCCCGATGTCAAAGCCCTCGAACCCCTCCGGCACGTTCGCCCCGAAGTCCACCACCGGGTCGTCGCCGCCACCACTGCCGAACGGCGCACCGTCGGCCAGACCGCGTGTGTCGACGGGGATCCGGACCTTGCCACCCCCGAGCAGCGCCGCGCACTCGCCGAGGAACGACGCGTCAAAGAGCGACGACCCGATCGTGCGACCCTGGGTCGCCTCGAAGGTGTAGGCCATCCCGCCGCCCACGAGCACAGCGTCGGCGCGCTCGGCGAGCACCTTCACGATCCCAAGCTTGTCGGCGACCTTCGCGCCACCGACGATCGCCACGAAGGGCCTCGCCGGCTCGTCAAGTAGATCGAGAAGGTAGGCGACCTCGCGGCGTA
The DNA here is from genome assembly GCA_021837305.1 of Actinomycetes bacterium. Lineage (GTDB taxonomy): Bacteria > Actinomycetota > Acidimicrobiia > Acidimicrobiales > RAAP-2 > RAAP-2. The sequence continues at coordinate 4,079 of JAKBGV010000070.1, read as the reverse complement.
GGTTCGGCCCGGCCGCGCTCGCGACGAGTGTCGGAGGAATCATGATTGAGGCGTGAGCGCGGTGCGACGCGCCGAAGGCCTCGTTGATGTAGAAATCGACGCCGTCCACGAGCGAGGCGCCGAACTGCGGGTCGTTCGCCTCCTCGCCAGGATTGAAGCGCAGGTTCTCGAGTAGTTCCACCCCGGGACAGAGCTCGTCGAGGCGTCGACGGATCGGCTCGACCCGGAACCGCTCGTCGACACGACCCTTCGGACGTCCGAAGTGAGTGCAGGCGACGACCGAGGCGCCGCGCGCGAGCAGGTCCGTGAAGAGCGGCACCGCGGAGCGGATCCGGAAGTCGTCAGTGATCACCAGTTCGCCGTCGACCTCGGCGACGGGAGTGTTGAAATCAACTCGGACGAGGACCCGCTTGTCCCGTACGTCCCAGTCGTCAGAGGTCGGCAGCGAGGCGCCCGCCATCTAGCGTCCGACGTGGTTGGCGAGATCGACCAGGCGGTTCGAGTAGCCCCACTCGTTGTCGTACCAGCCGAAGACCTTCACGAGGCACGTCTCATCGTCGATCCGCTGGACCATGGTCATCTGGGCGTCGAAGGTGCACGACGCCGGCGAGCCGACGATGTCCGACGAGACGATTGGGTCCTCGGTGTAAACGAGTACGCCACGCAGCGCTCCCTCCGCGGCGGCGCGGAAGGCAGCGTTCACCTCGTCGACGGTCGTGGTGCGTACCACCGCGGTAAAGTCCGTGATGCTCCCGTCGGGGATTGGCACGCGAAGTGACGTCCCATCGAGACGGCCCTTCATCGCCTCGAGGACGAGGCTCGTGGCCCGTGCGGCCCCCGTGGACGACGGCACGATGTTGACCGCCGCCGCGCGGGCGCGGCGCAGGTCCTTGTGGGGCAGGTCGAGCAGGTTCTGGTCGTTGGTGTAGGCGTGCACGGTCGTCATCAGGCCCGAGCGCACCCCAAAGGCGTCGTCGAGGACCTTGACCATCGGAACGAAGCAGTTCGTCGTGCACGACGCGTTGGAGATCACGTGGTGGGTCGCCTCGTCATAGGTGTCCTGGTTGACGCCCATCACGAAGGTCGCGTCGACGTCACTTGCCGGTGCGGAGATGATGACCTTACGCGCACCCGCAGCCAGGTGGACCGCGGCCGCCTCACGGCTCGTGAACCGGCCAGTCGACTCGATTACCACGTCGACCTCGAGGTCACGCCAGGGGAGCAGCGAGGGTTCGCGCTCGGCGAGTACGCGAATGAAACGCTCGCCCACCATGATCCCACCCTCGGTGACGGCCACGTCACGGTCCAGACGACCCTGGGTCGAGTCGTATTTGAGCAGGTGCGCGTTGACCTCTGGCGACGTCAAGTCGTTGACCGCCACGACCTCGATGTTGGGGTTCGGCAGCGAGGCGCGTAAGAAACCCCGTCCGATTCGGCCAAAACCGTTGATCGCTACGCGAATAGTCATGTCGTTCTCCTCCTGGACGCCCGTGGTCACTCGGTGGCGGCGCGGATGGCGTCAGACAAGTGTTGCACATCGTGCACCAGTCCCCCGCCCCCCGACAACGGCGCGACGTACGTCGGTGCCGAGCACGGCGCTGCGGCGAACTCACCGAGTCCGTCGACGAGCACGACGTCAGGGACCACCCCGTGGCGCGCCAGCGCATCCACGTGATCCTGCAGGCTGTAACCCGAGGTCTCGGGCACCTCGGGGTGCAGGTTCGCCACGTAGACCACCCGGGCGCGCGTACCCGCGATCGCCTGGGTGATCCCCGGGATCGCCGCGGCCGCGATGACGCTCGTGTAGAGCGAACCGGGACCGACGACCACCACGTCAGCTCGTTCGATGGCCTCGACCGCCCGGATCGGGGCCGCCGCGTTCGCAGGGTCGAAGCTGATATGCCGGATTGTGGCGCAGTCGGCGATAGCGCTCTGGCCGCGCGTGTCACCGTCCTCGGTGCTCGCGCACAGCACCACCCCGGTGGTGCTCGCCGGCACGATCGAGCCCGTCACGCCCATGACCTCAGCCAGGGCGAGGACCGACTCCTCGAGGTCACCGGTCGCGTCCACGAGCCCGACGAGCAGGAGGTTGCCGACCGCGTGTCCAGCGAGCTCACCCACGCTGAATCGGTGCTCGAAGGACCGGGTGAGTGGGTTCTCGGGGTCAGCGAGCGCGCCGAGACACTTGCGCAGGTCACCCACCGCCGCCACGTTGAGCATGGCGCGAAGGCGTCCCGTCGAGCCCCCGTCGTCGGCCACCGAAACGATCCCCGTCACCTGTTCGGTCAGTCGTTTGAGCGCCCGCAAGGAGACGGCCGTGCCGTGGCCGCCCCCGACCGCGACCGCTCTCATCGGGCGATGTCGCGATGGTAGACGGCGTTAGTGAGGTTCAACCGGCGTCGGATCTCCTCGGCGATGGCGACCGAACGGTGACGTCCGCCGGTGCAGCCGAAGGCGACCGAAAGGTACGACTTACCCTCTTTGGCGAAGGCGGGGATCTGCCACTCGAGCATCGATACCACGTCGGCCACCAGGTGCTGGGCCGGCTCCTGGTCGAGCACATAGTTGGCTACGGGCTCGTCCAGACCGCTCATCGGGCGGAGCTCCTCGACCCAGTGAGGGTTCGGGAGGAACCGACAGTCGAACACGAGGTCCACGTCACGTGGGATGCCGTTCGCGTAGCCAAAGGAGACGAGCGACACCCGCAGCGAGTCCGTGCCCACCGGTGCGAAGGTCTCCACGATGCGCGAGCGGAGCTGGTTGGTGTTGATGGACCCCGTGTCGATCACCAGGTCCGCCGCGTCGCGCAACGGCTGCAGTAGCGAGCGCTCGGCTGTGATGGAGTCGGCGAGCGTCGGCGCCGGATAGGGGTGGCGCCGACGGTTCCCCTCGTAGCGGTGGATCAGTACATCGTCGGGGGCGTCGAGGAAGAGGATCTTGGCCCCGCCGTGCTTCAACTGCAGCTCCTCTTCGACCTCGAGTAGGGCCGCCGGCTGGACCCGGCCGCTTCGCCCGACGACGAAGGCCACCCCGGCGTAGTCGAGGTTCCCCGCGGTCGCGAGCTCACCGACCCGCACCACGAGCTCGAGGGGCAGGTTGTCGATCACGAACCACCCGAGGTCCTCCAGGGCCGCCGACACGGTCGAACGCCCGGCCCCCGACATCCCGGTCACCAGCAGAATCTCACCCATCGTCAGTCGTCTCCTTGGACGGCCGCCGCACCGTCGGCGCTCGTAGGTGATCGTAGAGGTTCCGCGCGACCTCGTCCGGTAGCCACCGGATCGCGAGCAGCTCCTCGAGGGTCATCGCGCGCAGGTTGTCGAGCGACCCGCACTCGAGCAATAGCCGGCTGCGACGCTGTGGGCCTAGCCCGGCCACGCCCTCGAGCGAGGTCGCCACCATCGCCTTTCCTCGTTTGGAGCGGTGGAACGTGATGGCGAAGCGATGCGCCTCGTCGCGGATCCGCTGGACCAGGTAGAGGGACTCCGATCCCCGCTCGAGCATGATCGGGTTCGCCGCATCGGGTCGGTAGAGCAGCTCCTCGCGTTTGGCGAGCGCGGTGAACTCCACCTGTCCGAGGAGTCCCACCGCCTCGGCCGCGCGCATCGCCGCGTGGAGTTGGGGCAGACCGCCGTCGATCACGATGAGGTCCGGCTCGCGGAACGCAGTCCCGTCACTGGTCTCGCCCCAGTGGCCGAGGCGCCGGCGCACGACCTCGAACATCGCGCCCACGTCGTCGTTGCCGACCGTCTCGCGCACGTGGAAACGGCGGTAGTCGGATTTCTTTGCCACGCCATCCTCGAACACGACCATGGAACCCACGTAGTTCGTTCCCTGGAGGTGGCTCATGTCGAAGCACTCGATGCGAAACGGCGGGCGCGCGAGGCCGAGGGCGGCGCCGATCTCCTGGAGCGCCCGGGAGCGGACGTTGTAGTCGAACTCCCGGCGATGCGAGTCGCGCTCCATCACCGCGTCCGCGTCGGCCTCGGCCATGTCGAGCACCCGGCGACGGCGACCACGCTGGGGCGTCATCACCGACACCGCCGAACCGCGCCGCTCGCTCAAGAAGGCGCGTACGA
>JAKBGV010000069.1 GCA_021837305.1 Actinomycetes bacterium | reverse complement strand
GTCGTCGGTGCTGACGAGCCGGCGATGCCGGCCGCTGGTCGAGCGGTGGCGGGTGCCTTCGTCCACGACTACGGCAAGGCGTGGCGACCGGGACGCAAGCTCGGTCACGTCACGGCCGTCGATGACGACGCCGAACGCGCCCGCGTGACAGCATGGGCGGGGGCCCTGGCCTACGGGACCCGGACGAGGGAGGCGACGTGAGCGCGATCGTGGGAGTGGTCATGGGCAGCTCCTCGGACCTCGACGTAATGGCCGGTGCCGCGGCCGTGCTAGACGATTTCGGTGTCGAACACGAAGTGCGAGTCATATCGGCCCACCGCACACCCGACGACATGCTCGCCTACGGCCGAGACGCCCGGGACCGAGGTCTTCGCGTCATCATCGCCGGCGCCGGCGGCGCGGCGCACCTGCCCGGGATGCTCGCCGCCACGACCTCGCTACCGGTGATCGGAGTGCCGGTCGCCCTCGCCCGCCTCGACGGACTCGACTCACTGCTCAGCATCGTTCAGATGCCCCGTGGTGTGCCCGTGGCGACCGTCGCGGTCAACGGGGCGGCCAACGCCGCCCTGCTCGCGCTGCGAATCCTCGCGGTGGGCGACGAAGCGCTGAGCGCCCGCCTCGACGAGCATCGCCGCGCGCTCGCCGACGAAGCCCGCGCCCAGGACCTCGGACTCGGTCGTCAACGGGATTCTTAGCCCGTTTGGAGTCTCTCGGCGCCGCGGGTCCCCTATTCTGGGCAAGTGACCAAGGAGGTCCCATGGGTGTAGGGAAGCGTCTCGCGACCATCTTCAAGGCCAAGTCGAACGCCGCGTTGAACAAGATGGAGGATCCGCGCCAGACGTTGGACCTCTCGTACGAACAACAGCTCGAGAACCTGACCAAGGTCCGTCGCGCCGTCGCGGATGTCGCGACCGCGCGCAAGCGCGTCGAGATCCAGGCCGAACAGCTGAAGAGCCAGGGCGACAAGCTCGCTGAACAGGCCAAGGCCGCGCTCGGGCAGAACAACGAGGCCCTGGCCCGCGAGGCCCTCTCGCGGCGCGAGGCCATCGCCGCGCAGTTAAAGGACCTCGACACCCAACACGCCACCATCGTCGAGCAAGAGGAGAAGTTGACCGAGACGGCTCAAAAGCTCCAGACCGAGGTCGAGGCCTTCCGAACCAAGAAGGAGACGATCAAGGCCACCTACACCGCCGCCGAGGCGTCAGCGCACGTCTCAGAGGCCGTCAGTGGCATCTCGGCGTCGATGGGCGACGCCGGTGCGGCCCTCCAGCGGGCCCAGGACAAGGTCGCTGAGATGCAGGCGCGAAGCGGCGCGCTGGACGAGCTGCTGGCCTCGGGCGCGCTGACCGACCTCACGAGTTCGCGCGACGACATCCAGGCCCAGCTCGATCAGGCCAGCACCACCTCCAACGTCGACGCCCAGCTCGCCGCCCTCAAGGCCCAACTGGGCTCTGGCGACGCCACCAGCCTGCCCCCCGGAGCCGACCAGTGAGCTCGAAGATCGAATCGGATCGCGGGTTGAACTGGCGCATGTTCGTCACCGGGCTCGCCCTGGTGCTGCTCTACGGGATCATCGTGACGGTGCTGTTGCGCCTCGGCGTCTCAACCCTGCTCGTGGTGGTCATCGCGGGTGTCGCACTCGTGTCCCAGTACTACTTCTCGGACAAGATCGCGATGTTCTCGATGCACGCCCACGAGGTCACCCCCGCCCAGGAACCACACCTGCACGAGATCGTCGATCGGCTCTGCCTGCTCGCGAACATGCCCAAACCCCGGGTCGGCGTCGCCGAAATGGACATGCCCAACGCCTTCGCCACGGGACGCAACCCGAACCACGCCGTGATCTGCGCGACGCGCGGGCTCATGCGACGGCTCAGTGACGAAGAGCTCGAGGCCGTACTCGCCCACGAACTCAGCCACGTGGCCCACCGCGACGTCGCGGTCATGACGATCGCCTCGGGCGTGGGCATGCTGGCCGGGCTGATCAGCCGCATCGCCATGTGGGGCGCGATGTTCTCGGGTGGCGGGCGCAGCCGTGACGGCGAGAACCTTGTGTTGCTCGAGATGATCACCTGGCTGGTCTCGCTGCTGGTCTACGTGATCGCCTATCTCTTGACGATGGCGCTCTCGCGCTACCGCGAACTCGCGGCCGACCGCTCCGGGGCGATCCTCATCGGCAAGCCCAGCGTGCTCGCGAGTGCGCTGGTGCACATCACCGGCGACATCGGCCGGATCCCCCGGACCGACCTGCGCCAGGCCGAGGGGATGAACGCCTTCTTCTTTGCACCGGCCCTGGCGAGCGGGACGGCGGCCTCGTTGTTCTCGACCCACCCGTCGCTCGAGGTGCGCCTCGACCAGCTGAACAAGCTCGAGCGCCAGTTGAACGGCTAGTGGGACTGCGCGACACGCTCTTCGGGCGCACCAAACAGGTCGCACCGAAACTCGACAACCTCTTCGCACTGCCCACCGCGGCGCTCACCCTCGAGAGCGAACTCGAGCTCGTCACCTCGGGTCAGGCAGGACTCTGCTTCAAGGCCGGCAGTGGTGAGACCTCCACCGCCACCGACGAGGACATCAAGCAACTGCTGAACTTCGACGAGACGGCGAGTGACATCACGTTCACCACGGACCGATTCGGGTTCCGCTGGATCGTGATCCACGACACCGACATCACCACCCTGGTCACCCGGATCCACGGCGCGGACACCTCCATGGTCGAGAACGGCCTCGGCGCCCGGCTGCTCTGTGCCGTCTTCGGCTTCGTGCCCAAGACACCACCGGGCGACGGGCCCGTGCGCCTCGTCTATCTCTTGAAGCAGGGCACCTTCTACCCCTTCGCGCCCACCGGACCCGAACAGCGCGACAACGAGCTCGAACTCCGGGTCCGCTCCTTCCTCGACAAGGACCTACCGATCGAGAAGGACCTGTCTCGCTGGATGGCCCTTTGGGAGGTCCCCGTCAACTGATCAGGTCTCGGGCCGACCGGTCAGTACGTCCAGTGCCTCGGCGTAGGCGAGGTCGAGTTCGGTCAGTCCGTCGCGGTCGTGCGTCCACAGTTCGACGCGCACGTCACGGTAGACGAGCGTGATGACCGCGTGGTGGTCGAGCCGATCGGCGATCGGCACCTGATCGATGACGAACTGGGCAGCCTCCCGGTGACTGGGAAGGTGCCAGTCGGACACGAGATGGCCCTCGACCAGCCGCCACGACGAATGCGCGGCGAGCCAGCCATCGACCTCTTGGTCCGTGAGCCTACGCGGCCTCACGGGTGGGTCATGGCCTCGGGCACCACGGCGGCGTCGAACTCCTCCGCCGACAGGAATCCGAGGGCGAGGGCGGCCTCACGCAGTGTCGTGCGCTCGTGGTGCGCCTTCTTGGCGACCTTGGCGGCCTTGTCGTAGCCGATGATCGGGTTAAGGGCCGTGACCAACATCAGGCTGTTGCGCAAGTGGTGGTCGATCTGCTCGTAGTCGGGCTCGAGTCCTTCGACGCAGAACTCGCGGAAGCGGTCACAGGCGTCGGTCAGCAGATCGATGGAGTTGCAGAAGTTGTGGATGATCACGGGCTTGGCGACGTTGAGCTCCAGGTTGCCCCTGGAGTCGGCCATAGCGACGGCGGTGTCGTTCGCGTACACCTGGATCCCCACCATGATCATGGCCTCGGACTGGGTCGGGTTGACCTTGCCGGGCATGATCGAGCTGCCGGGCTCGTTCTCGGGCAGGCGCAGCTCACCGAGTCCCGACCGGGGCCCCGAGCCGAGCCAACGCAGGTCGTCGGCCACCTTGATGAGGCTCGCCGCCAGGGTCTTGATAGCGCCGTGGGCGAAGACCAGCGCGTCGTGCGCGGCTAGCGCGGCGAACTTGTTCGGGGCGGTCACGAACGGCTGACCGGTCAGCGCGGCGATGGCGGCTGCGACCCGCTCGCCGAACTCGGGGTGGGTGTTCAGCCCGGTGCCGACCGCGGTGCCACCGGCAGCGAGCTCGTAAAGCCCAGGTAGGACCGCATTGAGCCGGTCCAGGTCAGCGTCGAGTTGGGCGACGTACCCCGAGAACTCCTGGCCGAGCGTGAGCGGCACGGCGTCCATCAAGTGGGTCCGACCGATCTTGGTCACCCCCTCGTAGGCGCGCGCCTTCTCGTCGAGCGCGTCGCGCAAGCGGGCGACCGAAGGGACGAGCCGGCCCGTGATCTCCATGACCGCGGCGATGTGCATCGCCGTGGGGAAGGTGTCGTTGGACGACTGGGACATGTTCACGTGGTCGTTGGGGTGCACGGGATCCTTGGAGCCGCGCTCGCCACCCGCCAACTCGATGGCGCGGTTCGAGATCACCTCGTTGACGTTCATGTTCGTCTGAGTACCCGACCCGGTCTGCCAGATTCGCAGCGGGAACTCCCCGGCGAGCGAACCATCGATCACCTCACCGGCCGCGCGCTCGATGAGCTCGGCGCGCTCGGCGTCGAGCTTGCCCAAGTCGTGGTTGACCCGCGCCGAGGCCAGCTTCAAGATCCCGAAGGCCCGGATGAGTGCTGGGGGCATCGTCTCGTGGCTGATAGCGAAGTGGTGGAGGCTCCGCTCGGTCTGGGCGCCCCAGTACCGCTCGGCGGGCACCTCGATCGTGCCCATGGTGTCTGATTCGATCCGCACGTTGGTCATCGTTCCTCCTACTTGGTTTCCATCGATTTCGCCCCGCTTCGACGATAGAGCGCGACGCCGCGCTCGACGACCGCGCGAGCGGCGACCACATCCTCGCCGCGCGGACCGTCTCCGTCGCCCGGCACCTCGAGCAGGAGAGGCAGTTCGCGCACCTTGGGGTGTCCGACGAGCGCGGCGAGTCCCGCCTCGCCGATCTCGCCCTCGCCGATATTCGCGTGCCGGTCCCGGTTCGAGCCGAAGGCGGTCTTGGAGTCGTTCAGGTGCAGGCAGCGCAGCCGCTCGACCCCGATGCGCTGCTCGACGTCTCGGATCAGTCGGCGCGCGGCGCTCGGTGTGGCGTAGTCGACGCCGCTCGCGAAGAGGTGCTGGGTGTCCAGGCAGATCCCGAGTCGCTCGTCACCGCCGCTGGCTTCGAGCAAGGCCTCGATCTCCTCGAGGCTGCGTCCGACCGTTCCCCCGGCGCCGGCGGCGTTCTCGATCAGGATCGGGCAGCGCGTATCGGTCGCCCCCGCGTCGTCCATGGCCCTGGCGAACGCACCGACGACCTGGCCCACGACGTCGTCGAAGCCCGCGCCCTTGTGGCTGCCGACGTGCAAGATGACGCCGGACGCGCCCATGGCGCGCCCGACGCGCAGGTTGTGGGTGAGTGCGGCGACGGACTTCTCGTAGAGCTCGGGGTCTGCGGTCGCGAGGTTGATGAGGTACGTCGCGTGACAGAACGTGTCGGTGATGCTCGGGTGGTTGCGCTGGGCCTCGCGGTACGCCTCGAGGACCTCGGGTGCGTACTGGCTCGGTTTCCACATCCGCGGGCTCTGGACGAAGACCTGAATCGAGGTCGCACCGATGGCCACCCCAGCGTCCAGCGACGGGATCAGCGTCCCGCCGCCGCGCACGTGCGCACCGATGTTCATAGCGACAAAACTACTAGGGTCAGAACAACCGACCCAAAGGAGTGCCGTGACCGACACCTTCACCGACGCCTCGCGCGCCATCTTCGCCAAGCGGGTCCTCGCCCATGTCGCGAGCCTCTCGCCGGACGGATCCCCCAACGTGACCCCCGTGTGGGTCGAGCTCGACGGAGACGACGTCATCATCAACACGTCCCTCGGACGGGCCAAGGCGCGCAATCTCGCGTCCGACCCCCGCGTGGCGGTGTCGCTCACCGACCCGGACAACCCCTACGTCGCGATCGCGCTTCGCGGCACCGTCGTCGCCTTCACGACCGACGGCGCTGACGAGGTCATCGACCGGCTCGCCAAGAAGTATCTCGACGTCGACACCTACCCGCATCGGCGCGAGGGTGAAGTCCGCGTCACGGTGCGCATCCGCCCCGACCGCATCGCCGCCCAGCCGGAGTAGTTGACGCGGCGCTAGTCGTGGAAGTGACGCGCGGTGTCCCTGGCCTCGACCGGCGCACCGTAGAGCACCGTTGAACCGTCACCGAGGTGGCCGTCGACGGCGTACCAGACGGTGATCGGCCGCGGCGGGGCCGGACGGTTGTAGGCACCGCGCACCGTCAAGACGTCGGTCTCGAGGTTGACCTCGTCGCTGGTCAGCATCGCGCGAACGACCACCGCCTGCTCGCTCGCACGCTCACCGTCGATCACGACGTGGTCGAAGTCGCCGAGCCAGCTGAGTGTCGCGATGTCGCGAGCGGCCATCGACGCCGGGTAGTCCTCGCCGACGACCAACCAGGGGCCGAGCGGGCCGAGTGACCGGTCTCGCGCCCCCAGGGCCACCACGACGTCGCCGTCGGGCACCGACGCCACGACGGGACCGCCTCCTCGCGTGTCCAAGCGGACCAGGTCGTTCACCGCGAGCACGACGTGGGTCATCTCCATATCAGGGCTGGAGGTCTTCTTTGGGGAGTCGCTCGATGTTGACGTCACGGAACGTCAGCACGCGCACCGAGGGAACGAAACGGGCGGCGCGGTACATGTCCCAGACCCATGCGTCGGTCAGGGTCACCTCGAGCATCGTCGGGGTCGTCGCACGCACCTCGACGGCGACGTCGTTGGCGAGGTAGAAACGTCGGTCCGTCTCGACGGCGTAGTGGAACATCCCCACCACGGCCTTGTACTCCTGGACCAACGCCAGTTCGAGGGTCGACTCGTAGTCGTCGAGCTCTTCGTCGCCCATGCGGGCCTTACGCGCGCTCGGTTACGCGCCGT
>JAKBGV010000010.1 GCA_021837305.1 Actinomycetes bacterium | reverse complement strand
GTGGGCGCTACAGGACTCGAACCTGTGACCTCAGCCGTGTGAAGGCTGCGCTCTAACCAACTGAGCTAAGCGCCCGGACCACCAATGCTACTGCTTCAAGCGGTTCAGATATTCCACGGATCCGTCTCGTTGTATCCTGCTCCTGTGCCCGACTCAGCCGAGACTCCTCCAGAACGACGATCCAAACGTCCGTCGGCCGTCCCGCGCAGCGTCATTCTCGGCCTCGATCCCCTGGAGCAGAAAATTGGCTACATCGGTGGTTTCGTCGCCGCAGCCTTGGCAGCGATCTTCGTGCCGCGCCTTCTCAAGAACACGATGGTCACCGACACCGCGAAACCCACGGCACAGAAGACGTGTCCGACGCATTATCACTTCGTACACAGCGTCTGTCAGTACACACACCTCACCCATCCTTCGGACTGGATTCCCCAGTTCCTAGAGATCGTCATTTTGGGTGCCGCCGTCGCGTTCTTCTCGTATCGACGCAAGCGCGCCGGTGTCACGGTCGCCGCGCTCATCATGGGTCTCGCACTCGGGGTGGCTGGCCTCCCCTTCTTGTTCATCGGTGGCTGGCTGGTCGTACGGGCTTTTCGCCTGCAAAAGTACGGGGACGCGACGTTCTCTGGTTCCTCAAAGCGAGCTCGGGAGATGGCCCAGGCGAGAAAAACGGCGCGCGCGAGTGGCGCCAAGTCATCGTCAAGAGTTGACACGACCCGCACTCTGCCCGCACCCTCCAAGCGCTACACCCCTAAGCAGCGACCCCGTCGTCGATAGTCCATGGGCGAACTCGGACTCGACTACTCAACAGCGTGGGGACGGCGCTACCGGACTCGGCTCGCACGTGAACTCATTCATCGGTTCTTCCTCGGCCCCTACGTGCGCTACATGTCCACGCTCGAGACGCGCGGCGTCGAGAACATCGCTGGAGCCGGTCCGCTCATCTTCGTCGCGAACCACACCAGCAACCTCGATACACCGCTGATCCTGAGTTCACTACCGGCCAAGGTTCGTCGCCGGACTGTGGTGGCGGCGGCCATGGACAGTTTCTTCATGGACCGTCGAACTGCGTTCAAGACGGTCTTGGTGTTCAACGCGATTCCAATCGATCGGCAGCGCGTTAATCGGCGAAGTGCCCAACAGGCACTCGAGCTCGTGGAGGATGGCTGGCATCTGCTCATCTACCCCGAGGGCGGCCGGACACCCGATGGTTCGATTCAAGAGTTCAAAGGTGGCGCCGCATACCTGGCCGAACGAGCCGGGGCGAGGGTGGTGCCAACGTACATCCATGAGGCTGGTCTCCTGCGTGGACCCAAGTACGCCAAGGCACCCCGATTCGTCAACGCGCCCAATCGTCGTCGACACCACGTCATCGTGGCTTTCGACGCCCCGATCACCTGCGGTGCCGATGAGTCCATTCGCCGCTTTGGCGCACGCGTCGAAGAGGCGGTCGTCCAGCTCGGTCAGCGGATAAGCGGCGACCCCGATCTCGGCATCAATCGGCCGCCCGCCTCGTAAGAACACGGCAACGCGACTCGTAGAGTTGGTCGGCCACGGACGGCAACGGCGCCAGTTCACTCATTTCGAGCGCTTCGGCGAGCACCGCGTCGGCGAGCCAAGGATTCAGGGCAAGGACCGGGCCGTGCGCGTAGGTCGCCCAGATCCGTCCGGCACGGAATCCGTCCAATCGTCCGTCGTTGCCGTGTCCCCGCTCCACGGTCGCGAACGGCTCGACGCTGGCGCCAATCGTTGTCTCCCCGCCATGGTTCTCGAATCCCACCATCGTGGTGCCTTCGACGGTGGTCACCAAGTCGCCGACGGCTCGTGTGGACGCCCGCGTCGTTACTGCGTCGACGAGACCGAGCCCAACGTACTCGTCGTCACCCTGCACGCTGAACCGCGACCCAAGCATCTGCAGTCCGGCGCACACGGCGAACACCATGGCGCCCTCGGCCACGCGACGTGAGAACCCGGCCTCTTCGAGCAGCACCACCGCCAGGCGTTGGGGACCATCTTCGCCTCCACCCAACAAATAGATGTCGCCCCCGGGCAGCAGTTGATCCATGCCGGCTCGGATCAGCTCGACGTCGATACCCCGCCGCCGGGCCCGCTCTCTCAGTACGAATCCGTTCCCACCGTCGCCGTAGGTGCCTAACAGCTCTGGATAGACCTGGACGATCCTCAACATGGCTGTGAATCTCTGAGCAGGTCACTGAACGCGGTGTAGTTCGCCAGTACGTCGATGACCCGATCCTCGATAACTGGTGGACCTTCGTCAACGTAGGCGTCCACCCCGGCGTACCACAGTCGCGTCGCCAAATCGAGTCGTCGATCACCGAGGCAGCGGACCCGTCGGCCGCGTAACACCTCGAAGGGCACGTCATACAGCCACGAGGGGTCATGACCGTCGGCCACCCTTGCGTTAATGGAGACCCACAAGTCTCCCTCACCGCCCACATCCTCGAGCATCGCGGCGAAGCCGGCGGGATTCTTCGCGAGCAGTAGTCGCACGACCTGACCGCCGATTCGTCGAACACCGTAGCGCCCGGCCACCTCGTCCACGGCGGCCATCCGCAGCGCCGCACGGCGCACGTCAACGCCGACCTCCACCAGAGCGGTGAGTGCCATGAGCGCGTTGCCTTGGTTGAACGAACCCGGCAGCGTCACGGGGATCTCGAAGCGCTCATCGCCGACGACCGCGGCGGTGCCATCGAGGTACGAGCTGGCACTTGGTTGGACGAGTCCGCACGAACACCACCACCGTTCATCGGAGCGATGGAGCGGCGCCGTGCAGCGGGGACATGACATGGTGTCCGCGGTCCAGGAGGTCGGCGGCGCGCACCAACGGACATTGCCCGCCTCAAAAGCTGCATAGACAACCAAGGGATCCATCGCGTTCGCCACGATCACCGCCCCGCGAGACTGCGCCGTCGCAAAGACGGCGCGCCACCGATCAGCGATCTGACGCACCTCGCTTGCCCGATCGAGCTGATCACGGGAGAGATTGAGAATGACGATGACCGCGGGGTGCGTCGCCTCGACGTTCGCGCCCAGCCACGCCTCGTCACTCTCGAGAACGGCCCGCGGGGATCGATTGCGCACGAGCGCCGCGGTGAGCCCGGCGGGCATATTGGCACCGGTATCGTTGGACGCGACGTCGTCGCCCCAACCCGCAACGGCGAGTGCGGTCGTCGTCGTCTTGCCGTTGGTCCCAGAGACCACGATGATGCGGCGGTTCGCGGCCAACGCCTCGAGCAGCCCCGGCGCGATCGTGAGTCCTACCATCCCACCGATGACCGTCCCACTGCCCCGTCCCGTTCGTAACGAAATCCAGTTGGTCGAGCGCACGGCGGCCTTCGCGATCTGGAGTCGAACCGTGCGCCACATCGCCATGGACTCACGCTAACAACCTCGCCTGGCCGCGCCGGCAAGTGCACCGCCGACCTCGCCAGACGTCCTTGGACACAAGGCCCGCAGCGGTGACGAACGGTGCTGTCGCGACAGCCCGGTGACACCATGAGACGGCGAACGAAAGGGTCGGCACGCGACTGCGACACTTGCGACATCGCGCTGGGGTTGGCGTTGCTCGTAATCGAAGCGGGACTCGCATGGTCACGGTACGACAGCGCTCGTGTCGCGCCGCCTCGGCGGTTCGACCCGTGCACGACGCCGATAGATCGGTGACATCGGCGCGTTCGCCCAGTTGAACCGGTAGAACGGCGCCTGTTCCCTCACCGCCGCGCCTCCTGGGCATCGCGACGGTTCGGCGCCCAATCTGCGCCGGAATACGCAAAAGGACCAACCGGGGGGGGTGGTTGGTCCTTTTGCAAAACCTTGGTTTACTTCGAGGGGGGATTCGTTGTAAACAGGCTGAGACCAGTATGCCAACCCGGTGTCCATTCATCAACACGATATGAGGGATACCTGCTATCTCTATAATTGATACATGGAAATCCGTCAGCTGGAGGCACTCGTCGGCATCGCCGATCACGGGACATTCTCGAGTGCCGCCGACGCGCTCGGCACCGTCCAGTCCAACATCTCGAACCGAATCGCCCGACTCGAATCCGAACTCGGCTCGGAGCTCGTGGATCGCTCGACAGGTTCGATCACCGAGTCCGGTTCAGTGGTTTTGCACCGCGCGCGGCGCATTCTCATCGAGCTCAACGCGATCGCCGCGGACGTGTCCGAGTTGAACGCCGACATCCGCGGCGAGGTCAACCTCGGCATGATTGGCACCGCGGGACGATGGATCGTGCCCCTGCTCATCGAAGCTCAGCGCCGCTCGTTCGCCCACATCGCGATTCGAATCAGCGAGGGAACGAACTCCGCGCTCGAACCCCGCGTCGTCAACGGGCAGCTCGACCTGGCGGTGCTCGCGTGGCCCGTCTTCACGCCCGAGCTCACCGACATCGACCTGTTCAGCGAAGACCTGGTATTGATCGTGCCCCGCGAGCACGAACTCGCCACCCAGCGCAGCGTGGACTTCGCCACGCTCGCTACTCTCGCGCTCCTGCTGCCCCTCCAGGGCACACCGCTGCGTCGAGAGATCGACGAGGCGGCCGAGGCCCACGGCGTCACCCTGCAGCCGATCATCGAGTTGGACGGGTTGCGAACGATTGCGTCGCTCACCTTTGATGGCTACGGACCGTCGATTCTGCCGGCCACCATGCTGTCTCAGCACCTACGGGACACTTTCGTCGCCGTACACGTCGACGGCATCGCGCGACGTCGGGTCAGCCTCGTCAGTCGGCGCTTCGGGTTCCCGTCCGCTCCCGTTCGAGCCATCCACGCCCTGCTCCAAGAGGTCGTGCGAACGGCGAACGTCCCCGACAACGTGTTCGTTCCATCGTAAAGGTTGACCGTGAAACAAGACCGTCATGAAATCGCGCGCCTGATCGCGGCCAAGGATCCAGCGTTCCGCGAGTTGGTGCGCACCGTTGGCCCGCCGCCGTCCCCTCGACCGGCACCGATGAGCGATCGTTTCGCCAGTCTGGTGCGCTCGATCAGTTTCCAACTCCTAGCGACCGCGGCGGCGACCACAATCCACCGTCGCGTACTCGAGGTCTGTGACGGTGACACCTCCGTGGTGACTTTACTCAGGATGGACGTGGCCCGACTCCGATCGGCCGGTCTCTCACAAGCCAAGGCCGAAGCAATGATCGAACTGGCCCGGCACGTCCATGACGGACGTATCCGTCTCGAGCGTCACGGTTATATGAGCGACCACGACATCATCCGAGAAGTCACCGCGGTACGCGGGATCGGTCCCTGGACCGCGCAGATGTACCTCATGTTCACGTTGGCGAGACGAGATGTCTGGCCAGCCGGTGACTTCGGCGTTCGAAACGGCTGGAGCCAGTTGCACGGACTCGACGAGTTGATCGATGAGCGCTCATTGCGAGACGCGGGAGCCGCCTTCGAGGGATTCCGTTCGGCCGTCGCTCATTACTGTTGGCGCGTGGTCGACGGTCCCGTAACCGACCGCTAACCTCGTCTGCGTGCCCGCACTGACCCTACAAGATTTCGAACGCTTGGCGTTGCCAACACTCCTCGACTACGCAACCATCCCCTGCCTCTCACCATCCTTCGATGAGTCGTGGGCTGTCAACGGTGAACTCGACCGGGCTGCGAGCCTGCTCGCCGATTGGCTCACCACCTCCCTGCCCAGCGCCACGATCCTCATCCACCATCTCGAGGGTCGAACCCCGTTGATAACGGCCGTCGTCGAGGCCACGGCCCCCGTCGACGGGACGGTGATCCTCTACGGCCATCTCGACAAACAACCGCCGCTCGGCGATTGGTCCGCCGGGCTGGACCCCTTCGTCCCGGTGCGTCGCGGCGACCGGGTGTACGCGCGCGGAGTCTCCGATGACGGCTATTCGACGTTCAGCGCCGGGCTCGCCGTCGCCGCACTCGAGAACGACGGTGTCGCCCACCCACGAATTGTCATTGTGATCGAAGCAAGTGAGGAGAGCGGCAGCGAGGACCTCGAGGCCTATCTCGATGACCTGGCGGGCACTCTCGGCGACGTGCGCCTGCTCGTGTGCCTTGACTCTGGGGCGCTCAGCTACGACCGGCTATGGGTGACGACCTCCCTGCGTGGGCTCGTGAACACGGAGGTGCGAGTCGGCGTCCTCGAACGTGGGGTCCACAGTGGTAGCGCCAGCGGCGTGGTCCCGTCATCGTTCCGAGTCCTACGCCAACTCCTCGATCGCATCGAAGACGCCTCCACCGGTACTGTGCTCCTCCCCGAGGCCAACGCTACGATTCCTGATGACGTGCGCGCCGCGGCCGAGACCCTGGCCGACGAGTTCGGCGACCTGCTCGCCACCGAGATGCCGACCCTCCCCGAAGTCGAATTGATGGGTGACTCGGCGTCCGATCGCATCGTTCGACAGACGTGGCACCCCGCCCTGTCGATCATCGGCCTCGGGGGTGCGCCGGACCCTTCGATTGCGGGCAACGTCGTGCGCCCGAATACGACTGCGGTGCTTTCGATGCGGTTGCCGCCGACCGTCGATCCCCTCGACGTGTACGCGGCCATCGAACGGACCCTGCTGACCGACCCTCCCGAGAGTGCGCAGATCTCATTACACGCAACGAACACCGCCCAAGGCTGGGTGGCGCCGACGCTCGAGCCGTGGCTGGCCGACGCCCTGCATCGGGCGTCGACCGACGCCTTTGGCCGAGAGGCCGCCTTCACCGGAGAAGGCGGCTCGATCCCGTTCCTCGCCTCCCTCGGTCGCCGCTACCCCGGCGTCCAGTTCGTTGCGACGGGGGTCCTCGGACCGCACTCCAACGCACACGGCATCGACGAGATGCTCGACCTGCCCACGGCGGTACGGGTAACCAACGTGGTCTCAGCCCTGCTTGAGGCATACGTCCACGCAGAGGAGCGAGCATGACCCAGTCCGTAAACCTCTGGGTCGATCCCATGTGCCCCTGGGCGTGGATGACCTCGCGCTGGCTGCTCGAGGCGGCGTCCGTACGAGACCTCGAGGTTCGCTTCCACGTGATGAGCCTCGCCGTACTCAACGAGGGGCGCGATCTGAGTGATGAGTACCGGGAATTCCTTATCCACGCGTGGGCACCGGTGCGCGTGCTGATCGCCGCCGAACAACGTCACGGCAACGCCGTGGTCGAGCCGCTCTACAGCGCGATGGGCCATCGACGGCACATCGGTGGTCTCGACGACGTGTCCACGATCATCGCCGAGTCCCTGGCCGAGATCGGTCTCGAAGCCGATCTCGCTGAGGCGGGCTCGGCAACCACGTACGACGAGTTGCTTCGCGCCAGTCACCATCGCGGCATGGACCCCGTCGGTTTCGACGTCGGCACGCCAGTCATCCACGTCGGTGACGTCGCCTTCTTCGGGCCCGTCGTCACGCCCGCTCCCAAGGGCGAAGACGCCGGGCGTCTCTACGACGGTGTTGTCGCCGTCGCCGCGACACCGGGGTTCTTCGAACTTAAGCGCAGTCGAACGAAGGGACCAGACTTCTCATGACCACTCGTCACGTGTTGGCGTCAGGCACCCCGATTCAGGTCTCCGGCGAGGCCACGGCACCGCGTGCCGTGATCGTGCTTCAGGAGGCCTTCGGGGTTAATGACCACATCCGGTCGGTGACCCAACGATTCGCCGACCAGGGCTACTATGCCGTGGCTCCCGAGCTGTTCCACCGGATCGGTTCGCCGGAGATCCTCTACGACCAGTTCCCTGACGCCATGGCGGCCGTCGGGTCGCTCACGCGCGACGGGTTGACCGACGACCTGCTCGCGGCGAGCCGCTTCCTCGCCGACGTCGGCTACGAGGCCGGCTCCACCGGTGTCGTTGGTTACTGCATGGGTGGCTCGGTGACGTTCTACGCAGCGACACTGGGGGTGGCCGGCGCCGCCGCAACGTTCTACGGCGGCGGCGTCGAGACGGGCCGGTTCGGCCTACCCTCGCTACTCGAACTCGCCGGTGACCTGACGTGCGCGTGGATGGGCTTCTACGGCGACCTCGACAAGGGAATCCCCGTCGAGCAGGTGGAGGCACTTCGCGTCGCAACGAGCACGTCGCCCTACGGCGCCGAGATCGTCCGGTACGCCGACGCGGAGCACGGGTTCAACTGTGACGGACGACCGGCGGTCTTCAACGAAGCCGCGGCTACCGACGCCACATCGCGCACGTACCAGTTCTTTGCCGAGAAGCTCGTGGCGCGCGCCTAACTGCGCGGCACGTCCTTCCAGGCCAGGTCCTTGTCCACCCGTGGTTCACCGGGGAGTCCGAGCACGCGCTCGCCGATGATGTTGCGCATGACCTCGCTGGTGCCGCCTTCGATCGAGTTCGCACGCATCCTTAGGAAGGCCTTACGAGGGTCGGCGCTGTTGAACGCCGACTCGGTGGGCCGCACCAACGGGTAGGTCGAGCCGTAGAGCATGCCGTCGGCACCGAGCAGGTCGACACAAAGCGCGCTCGTGCGCTGATTCTCCTCGGCGAAGACCAGCTTCGCCGCTGAACCCTCTGGGCCGGGGGTGCCCGCGCGCCGCAGGTCACTCGCGCGCCAGTTGGTGAGCCGAGCGACCTCGTTGCGCACCCAGGCCGCCAGCAGTTCGCTGCGCATCGCCTGGGCGTGGCGGTCCGTACGCGCAGACCATCGCTCACGCCAGATGGACACGGCCTCACCGATGAGTCCCGATCCGCGCGATGGCACGGTGCCACCGATAGAGACCCGCTCGTTCATCAACGTCGTCAGCGCGACCCGCCAGCCGTCGCCTACGTCACCCAATCGCTGGTCGTCCCCGACTCGCGCGTCATTAAAGAAGCACTCGTTAAACTCCGCCTCACCGGTGATCTGGTAGAGGGGTCGGACCTCGACGCCGGCGGCGCGCATGTCCACCAGGAACGCGGTCATCCCGCGGTGCTTGGTGACGTCGGGATCGGTACGAGCGATCAACAGCCCGAAGGCCGAGATATGCGCGAGCGTGGTCCACACCTTTTGGCCGTCGATGCGCCATTCGTCGCCGTCGCGAACGGCGCGGGTCGACAATGCCGCCACGTCACTGCCCGCACCGGGCTCAGAGAATAACTGGCACCAGATCTCCTCGCCAGTGAACAGCGGACGCAGATAGCGACGTCGCTGCTCGTCCGTGCCGTGCACGACCAGGGTCGGCGCCACCATGCCGTAGCCGATGACGTTCCGGTTCGCCGCCGTGGGGGCCCCGGCACGGGCGAGCCGCTGCAGGACACGCAAGTGATCGGCGGGCGTCCCACCGACCCCCCCGTCACCCTCAGGGAAGTGCGCCCACGCGAGTCCGAGGTCGAACTGCGCACCGAGAAAGGTCACGGCATCGGTCGAGGACGGCGGAAACTCACCGAGCAGTTGGTCGATGCGCTCGTCGATGGTTACCACGCCCGTCATAGTCCTCCTCGAGGTGTCAGTCCCGCTGCAGGCATCCTACGCAACCTCGGCAACGCGACTAGAACAACAGGATGACGACTCGACGTATCCTCGCCACCTCCGGCGGCTTCATTCCCGGACCTGTCCAGCAGACGGTGCGACCCGGCACCATGCTGCTCGACGCGCTGACCGTGACCGGCGCCTCGCGACCTCGGGTCTGTCTGGTCCTCACCGCGAGCGGCGACGCCGACGCGTACTACGCCATGCTCTACGAGTCCTTCAACGCCGTCGGTTGCGACGTCACCCAACTGCGACTCTTCCCGCAGCCCACCGCGCCGCCCGAGGAGCGACTCGTGGGCAGCGACCTCGTCTGGGTGGGTGGTGGGTCGGTCGCAAACCTGCTCTCGCTCTGGCGTCTGCACGGGGTCGACGAGGCGATGCGGGCCGCCTGGGAGGCCGGCGTGGTTCTCGCCGGAGTGTCGGCGGGCAGCCTCTGCTGGCACGTGGGTGGCACGACTGACTCCTTCGGGCCGACGCTGCGCGCAATCGATACGGGCCTGGCGCTCGTGCCCTACGCGAACGGGGTCCACTACGACTCCGAGGCCCAGCGGCGACCGCTCCTGCATCGCTTGGTCGGCGAGGGCGCGCTCCCGCTCGCCTACGCCACGGACGACCACGTCGGCATCTGGTACCGCGACGACGAGTTCGAACGGGTCGTCGCCGACCAACCGGTCGATCCCGACACTGGGCCCGCCGCCTACCGCGTCGAGCGGACCACTGATGGCGTCATCGAGACGCGCCTCAGCGTCGAGTGAGATTACGTGCGCCGAGCCAGGTCCGGCAGCGAGCGGCGCACGTCGCCGCTGCGTGCGTTGAGCGAACGCGCGCGCTCACGCGCGTCGTTCGACCCGCAGACCTCGAGCCAGTTCGCGAGCAGGCTGTAGCCGTCCTCGGTCAGCACGGACTCGGGGTGAAACTGGACCCCTTCGAGCGGCAATTCCCGGTGACGGATGCCCATGACGACACCACCCGTGCGCGCGGTGACCTCGAACTCGCGTGGCAACGTGGTCGGGTTGACGACGAGCGAGTGGTAGCGGCCCGCCGCAAACGGTTGGGGCATTCCCGCGAAAACCCCCCGGCCCTCGTGTTCGACCAGACTCGCCTGGCCGTGCACGATCGCCGGTGCGGCCACGATCGACGCACCGAATGTGTCGCCCAGGGCCTGGTGGCCGAGACAGACCCCGAGCATCGGCCGCTCGGCCGCCGCACAGGACTCAATCACCTCGCGACAGCGTCCGGCGTCGCGCGGGTGCCCAGGACCCGGCGAGATCAGCACGCCGTCGATAGTCTCGTCGACGAGGTCATCGTCGGTGACCTCATCGTTACGAACGACCCGAAGTGACGCGCCCAACTCGGCGAGGTACTGGTAGAGGTTGTACACGAACGAGTCGTAGTTGTCGATGACCAGTACCGAAGGACCCGACGACATGGGACTATCCTACGGTGCCGTGAGGCACCCCCAGTGACGACGACGACGATGGACGAGGCCGCGTTCCTCGAGCTCGCCGGACAAGGCTTCAACGTCATCCCCCTCGCGGTGACCCTCCAGCTCGACCGCGACACGCC
This sequence comes from Actinomycetes bacterium, assembly GCA_021837305.1. Taxonomy (GTDB): domain Bacteria; phylum Actinomycetota; class Acidimicrobiia; order Acidimicrobiales; family RAAP-2; genus RAAP-2. The sequence goes on along the minus strand of JAKBGV010000010.1, from coordinate 21,424 downwards.
GGTGTCACTCTTCCAGCGCTTCGGCGATGGCAGAGCCGTCTTCTTGCTCGAGAGCGCGGCCATGGGCGAGACGACCGGCCGGTACTCGTTCATCGGTCTCGATCGACGTTGGCGTGTCCACGTCCGTAACGGCCAGACGCTGGTCTCGGGGCTCGACGTCACGCCCGACCCGCGCGGCCCGCTCGAGACCCTGCGCGTCATCCTCCAGCGCTACCGGACCTTTCGACCGAGCGACCTTCCCGACTTCTTCGGTGGCGCCGTCGGCTTCCTCACCTACGACTACGTCCGACGTCTCGAGCGACTCCCACGCGACGACGAACCCGAGTGGCCCGACGTCGACTTCACATTCCCGTCGGCGGTCCTGGTGGTTGATCACCTGCGCTATTCGACAACCGCCGTGATCAACGTCGTGCTCGAGTCGAAGGACGATCCCGCCGAGGCCTACCGCCTGGCGCGGGCGTACCTCGACGAGCTCATCGCCACCCTGCTCGGGCCCGGGCCCGATCGCGCCATCGACGTCGAGCGGCTCGTCGCGACCGCCCCCAACGCTCGTGACGGCGTCGACATCCGCGAGATCGCCGCGGGGTTGTCCAACTTCGAGCAACCGGCCTACGAGGCGATCGTGCGGCGGGCCCAGGATCACATCGTCAGCGGCGACGTCTTCCAGGTCGTCGTGAGCCAGCAGTTCACCCGTGAGACCACGGTAAAGCCCTTGACACTGTACCGGGTGCTGCGAGCGCTCAACCCGTCGCCCTACATGTACCTGCTCGACACCGGCGACGCCCACATCGTCGGGGCCTCGCCGGAGATGCTCGTGCGGGTCCACGACGGGACCGTCAGCACCCGCCCGATCGCCGGCACGCGGCATCGCGGGACGACCGAGGAGGAGGACGCCGCCCTCGAGGCCGAGATCCTGCGCGATGAGAAGGAGCTCGCCGAGCACGTGATGCTGGTGGACCTCGGACGCAACGACGTTGGACGCGTCGCCGAACCGGGTTCGGTCCGCGTCGAACGCCTGGCCCACGTCGAACGCTTCTCGCACCTGATGCACCTGGTCTCTCAGGTGAGCGGTCGACTCCGCGACGATATGGACGCCTTTGACGCCTTTGACGCCCTGTTCCCCGCCGGGACCCTCTCTGGCGCGCCCAAGGTTCGCGCCATGGAGATCATCGACGAGCTCGAACCGGTACGTCGCGGGATCTACGGCGGGGCCGTGGGCTACTTCGCGCTCAGCGGCAACGCCGACTTCGCCATCACCATCCGCACAGTGTACCTGCGCGGCGGCCGCGCGACGGTGAGCGCCGGCGGCGGCATCGTGGCGCACAGCCTGCCCGCCGCCGAGTATCGCGAGTGCATCAATAAGGCGTCAGCGCCCCTGTTAGCGCTGCAGATCGCCGACCCACGCTAAACATCGCTGACGTAGCGACGCCCTAACATCGGTGTACGACCCAATTGCCAAAGGAGGTCTCGTGGAATCTGAGCGTGCCTATGACCGGTGGCGCCGAGACTACGACGCGGCCAAGCTGCGCCGCCCGAGTTTCGCCACTATGTCCGGGATCGAGGTCGACCCCGTCTACGGACCACCCGACGGTGAGTTCCCGGGCGTCTACCCCTACACCCGAGGGATCCACGCCTCGATGTACCGGACCCGGCTCTGGACCATGCGCATGTTCGCGGGCTTCGGGACCGCGGTCGACACCAACCGGCGCTTCCGCGAGATCATCGCCGCCGGCGGCACCGGCCTGTCGACAGCCTTTGACATGCCGACGCTCCTCGGACTCGACTCCGACGACCCGATGTCCCTCGGCGAGGTCGGCCGCTGCGGGGTCGCGATCGACTCGATCGACGACGTGCGCGACCTGTTCCGCGACATCGACCTGTCTGCGATCACCACCTCGATGACCATCAACTCACCGGCGGCCATCATGCTGGCGCTCTTCGTCGCCCAGGCCGAGGAGGCCGGCGTCGCGCGCGCACGCCTCGGGGGCACGCTGCAGAACGACATCCTGAAGGAGTACCAGGCCCAGAAGGAGTTCGTCTTCCCGCCTCGCCAGTCGATGCGTCTCGTGCGTGACACGATCGCCTTCACCGCCGCCGAGATGCCCAAGTGGAACTCCGTCTCGGTGTCGGGCTACCACATTCGTGAGGCCGGGTCGACGGCCGCCGAGGAGCTCGCCTTCACACTCGCCAACGGCTTCGCCTACCTCGAGTTGGCCCGTGAGGCCGGTCTCAGCGTTGACGAGGTTGCGCCGCGACTCTCCTTCTTCTTCAACGCCCACATCGACTTCTTCGAGGAGATCGCGAAGTATCGCGCGGCGCGCCGGATCTGGGCCACGTGGCTGCGCAACCACTACCGCGCCGCCGACGAGCGCAGCTGGCAGCTTCGCTTCCACACCCAGACCGCCGGCGTATCACTCACCGCACAGCAACCCGAGAACAACCTCGCGCGAACCGCCATCGAGGCCCTCGCCGGGGTCCTCGGCGGCACCCAGTCGCTCCACACCAACTCGATGGACGAGGCGTTGGCCCTGCCGTCGGAGAAGGCCGCGCGACTGGCGCTACGCACGCAGCAGATCATCGCCCACGAGACCAACGTCGCCAACGTCGCCGACCCGCTCGGCGGGTCGTGGTACGTCGAGGCGCTCACCGACGAGATGGAGCGCCAGGCCGAGTCGCTCTTCGCCGAATTGATGGACATGGGCGACGGCTCGATGCTCGAAGGCTGCATCCGCGGCATCGAACAGAACTGGTTCCAGCACCACATCGCCGAGTCGGCCTATCAGCTCGAACGCGCCTTTAACCGCGGGGAGCGGATTATCGTCGGCGTCAACGACTTCCTCGACGGCAATGAGGCCGAGGACCTCGAATTGTTGCGCATCACCAATGAGGACGAACGAAAGCAGATCACGCGTCTCGCCACCGTCCGACAGCGTCGCGACGATGACGCGGTGCGTCGGGCACGCGAGCGACTCGCGACCGAGGCCGCCGACCCCGAGGTGAACCTCATGCCGGCGTTGATCGACGCAGCGCGCGCCGAGGTGACCGTCGGCGAGATGATGGCCACGATGGCGGGCGTGTTCGGTCGCTACGTGGAGGTCCCGGTCCTATGACCGTACGGGTACTCGTCGCCAAGGTCGGACTCGACGGTCACGACCGCGGCATCAAGGTGGTGGCGCGGATCCTGCGCGACGCCGGCATGGAGGTCGTCTACACGGGTCTGTTCCAGACGCCCGAGAGTGTCGCTGTCGCGGCCATTCAAGAGGACGTCGACGTGGTGGGGCTCTCGATGCTCTCCGGTGCGCATATGACCCTCGCGCCACTCGTCGTCGAGGCGCTACGCCAGCGGGACTCTTCGATACCCGTCGTCGTCGGAGGCATCGTGCCGAGCAATGACGTCGCCGATCTCAAGGCCGCCGGTGTCGCCGCGGTCTTCGGGCCCGGCGCGAGCGACGAGGAGATCGTCGGCGCGATCACGTCACTCGTGTCACCGGCCGAGTAGGTCGCGATGGTCGTGTCCATCGAACGAGGACGATGACCTCGGGGTCCGTCGCCCCCGCGTCTGACGCGCAATAGTTCGATCGCTACGTCGTGCCCGAGATCGCGCTCCTGCTTCGTGTCGCGCGCAGCCTCACTGGTGCCCGGGCCGACGCCGAAGACCTCGTGCAAGAGACGCTGCTGCGCGCCTACCGATCGATTCACGACTTCGACGGCGAGCACCCCCGGGCGTGGCTCTTGACCATCATGCGCAACGCCAACATCAATCGCGCCCGCCGTGTTCACGTGGCGGATCCCCTGGACGAGCCCGACGCCGTGCTCGAGCGAAGCTCGAGCGACCCGTCCGTGCTGGTCGAACACGCGGAGTTCGAAGACGCCGTGCGACGCGCCGCCGCTGACTTGCCGTTGACGTTCCGCGACGTCGTCACCCTCGTGGACATAGACGGACTCTCCTACGCCGACGCGGCAGCCGTGCTCGGTGTGCCGATCGGGACGGTCATGAGTCGCCTGCACCGTGGTCGCAAGCGGATACGCCAGCGGCTGGAGACACTCGGCCTCGCGCCGCGAACGGCGGCGACCTCGTGAACCACTCGCTTCGTTCGATGTTCGTCGCGCGACGAACGTGTCACCGGCTCCGGAGGTGGCTCCAGCACTACCTCGACGGTGAATTGGACCACGCCACGACGGTCCTGGTCGCGCGGCACCTCGAGACCTGTCAGACGTGCGGACTCCAAGCCCACACCTACACCCAAGTCAAGGCGGCCAGGGCTAGCGGTGATGGCGCCGTCGACGTCGCGTGCGACGAGGCCCTGGAACGTCTACTTCGATACGCCCAAGGGCTCAGCGGCCCCGATGGGCCGTCCGCCTGATCACTCCTTCGGCGCCCTCGCGGGTAGCAGCACGGCGACGATGAGCGCCGCCGCCGCGACAATGGCGGCGGCGACGTCGACCGCGAAGTCGAGCCCGGCGAGGAACGACTGCCTCGCCGCCAGGGCCAACTGGGCCCCCACCGCACCACCCGCTCGCTGGGCGACGGCGAGCGCGCCACCGAGGGACGACCGAATGACCGCCACGACTGGCGCAGGGGCACCGTGGCCGGCGAGCAGCAGGTCGACGCGACTCTGGTAGCGCGCGTTGAGCAGACTGCCGATAACGGCGACGCCCAGGGCGCTCCCGATCTGCAGGGCCGTCGAGTTAGTCGCCGAACCAATACCCGCGAGGTGGTTGGGGACCGAACCCATGACCGCGTCCGTGCATGGCGCGATGGCGAGTCCTGAGCCGATGCCGAGCAGGAAGAAGGCCGGCAACGCGTCGGTGTAGGTCGTGTGGATAGTCACGCTCGACAACAGCTGAAGCCCGAGTGCGATCAGGACCATCCCGGCGACGACCACCACCTTGGTACCCGCGTAGCGAGCGAGCGTGGTCGACACCGACGCCACCACGATCAGCACGAGCGCGATTGGGGTGATGCGAAGGCCCGTCTGGAACGGGCTGTAACCGAGGGAGAACTGCAGGTATTGGGTGAGCAGGAACATCGTGCCCGACAATGCGAACAGCGCGAGCGCGAGACCGCCCATGGCGACCGAGAACCGGCGCTTGCGGAAGAAGGCGAGTTCGACGAGCGGGTGCGACGACCGCATCTCCCACCAGACGAGGACGGCGACGACGACGACCGAGCCGATGATCGCGGCGAGGATCCAGGGTGAGGTCCAGCCCCTCGACGGCGCCTCGATGATCCCCCAGAGTAGCGACGACACGCCGACCAACGACAACACCGCACCAACGACGTCGGGTGCCGCAGCGTCCGCGTTGCGCGAGTCTGGTATCGCCACGAGTGCCGTTACGCCCGTGATGAGCGCGATCGGAACATTAATCAGGAAGACCGAGCCCCACCAGTAGTGCGCTAGTAGCCACCCACCGATGAGTGGCCCGAGGGCGAGACCGAGTCCGTTGGTCCCCGACCACAACCCGATGGCGCGGGCCCGATCGTGCGGCTCGCGAAAGACGTTCGTGAGAATCGACAGCGTCGAGGGCATGACCGCCGCACCGCCCACTCCCATGAACGCCCTTGCGGCGATAAGCGAACCGGTCGAGGTCGAGAACGCCGACAGCGCTGAACCGACGGCGAAGATCAACAACCCGATGAGGAACACCCGCTTGCGACCCCAGTGGTCCCCGAGTGAGCCTGCGATCAGCAGCAGCCCAGCGAGCACGATGATGTAGGCGTCGACTACCCACTGCAGCTGCGTGGACGTGGCGTGTAGGTCACGCACGATGCTGGGCAGCGCCACGTTGAGGATCGTGCCATCCAAGTTGATGATCAACACGCTCAGGCTTAAGACGACCAGCGTCACGGCACGCGATTGGAAGGGAACGTCGTGCTTTCGCTGACGCGACAACAGCCCCGTGTGCGACACGCGCAACCTCCCCGCTGCCCGGACACTAGCCACACCACCGCAAGGTACCCAGGGACCAAAGTCACCACTCCTGGCCCATCGGCCGTACATTGATGTGGTGAGTCATTCGTCGCGCCGCCATGTGCGGTGGTTGCCGTCGCGCGGCGATAGGTGATGTCCAGTAGCCTCGCAGTCGTCTTCGCTGTTGCGACCGCGTTGGCCAATGCGTTCGCCCTCGCCACCCAACACGCGGCGAGCGTGAGTGGTGACCCGGCGCGCCGTGGCTGGGCGTTGCTCGGGTACCTTGTTCGCCACCCGCTCTGGCTGCTCGGCTGGCTCGGCATGGGCGCGTCGCTCGTCTTCCAGGCCATCGCACTGCACTTCGGCCCCTTGTCGCTGGTCCAACCACTGCTCGTAAGCGAGCTCGTCCTCTCGCTCGTGGTACGGCGTCTGTGGCTGCGTCAGTCGCTTCGCCGAGTCGCGTGGGTCTCGGCGGTCGCGACCACGCTCGCGTTGGCCGTCTTTCTCATGGTCACCAACCCCCGCGCCAGCTCGTGGACGCCAACGGCGCGAAACTGGCTGTGGCCGAGCGTCGTGGTCGTCGTGCTCGTCGTGCTCGCCGCCGTGCTCGCGCGCGCCGGCTCACCGGCCCGCCGCGCCGGAGCCTACGCCAGTGCGACGGCGCTGATCTGGGCCCTCGAGGCCACGTTCATCAAGGCGACCGCCGACGTGCTCGCGGCCGGCGGCGTCCCACGCTTGGTCACTACCTGGCCCTTGTACGCACTGATCGTCTGCGGCGGTGTGGGACTGGTCACCGAACAAGCGGCGTTGCACGTGGGGCCCTTGAAAATATCCCAACCCATCATCGTCATCGTCGACCCTCTCGCGTCGATCCTGCTCGGCGTGGTGCTCTATCGCGAACGGCTGTTGGCCTCGCCGGCCACCATCGCCGTCGCGTCGGTTGCCTTCCTCGTCGTCGCCGCGGGCGTCGTCTCGATGACTCGAACGGTGCCCGACACCGCGAATGCCCTCCACCGCCTCTAGCGCCCTCGACGCAGACTCTGTCAAGACCGAGTAGATCTCCACTAACAATCTAGAAAATGGTGGCCTTTTGCACTCCCTTGTCACGTGGAAAAGGGGTGAATAGGCGCGCGTGCACAATTTCGTTGTCACGACAAGCGTTTAGACCCCCGTGACCCGGAGTCACGTCACGACACGAGGACACTCGAACGAGGCGCACAAGGTGACAACCGTGACCCGTGCCATGTCGTGGCATCATCGAACGGATCACGACGCGAACGTTCGCGCCACTACCCCCCCCCGAGGTCCAGCACCGTGTCCAAGAGTCGTCCCACGCACCCCCCGAAGAGTGAGTCCGTCACGCGGTCCGCCACCGGCGCCACCAAGGGTCGGTCCGCCACCGCACGCAAGCGCCGCATCACGCAACGCCAGCGTAGACAGCGACGACGGATCATCTACAGCGCCGTCGTTGCCCTCGTGCTCGTCGCGACCATCACGCTCGCGTTCGTCGGTCATTCCTCCTCCGCTGGTTACCGGACGACGGCGACGAACTGGTCGCTCCCCGCGTTGGGCGCAGGACCCAAAGTCGACCTCGCATCGCTGAAGGGCCACCCCACCGTGGTGAACTTCTTCGCGTCGTGGTGCCAGGTCTGCGCCTCGGAGTTGCCCGTCTTCGCCCACGACGCGGTGGCGTTGCGAGGGAAAGTCAACGTCGTGGAGGTCAACGCCCTCGAGACTGGTAACGGCCAGTCGTTCGCGAGCCGGTACCACCTCTTCAGCGACGCTACGGCGGTGCTGCGCGACGTGGGAGGTGCACAGGGCGACGGGCTCTTTCAGAGTCTCGGCGGCAGCACATCACTTCCGATGACTGCGTTCTACGATGCCAACGGCAACTTGATCACAACCCATGTCGGGGCTACGACGCGGCCTCGCTCGCGGCCCAGCTGAAGACGCTCTACGGCGTGTCAGTGCCGCTCTAATCGATGGGCGTCACTGGAGTCAGCCTCGCGACGGCCTTCGCCGGAGGTGTCGCCTCCTTCGCCTCGCCCTGCGTGCTCCCACTCGTCCCGGCGTACCTCGCGATCGTCGGCGGGCTAGACGTGGTGCTGCCGGCTAACACCGACGGCGCCACCATGGTCGCGACTCGTCGACGTCGCGTCGGGAGGCTCACCCGGGACACCGTGTTCTTCGTGGCCGGCTTCGGCGCGGTCTTCGTCGTCCTCGGGCTCTCGGCGAGCGCCATCGGCCGCGCCGTGATCCATCAACAGGCGCTCCTCACCAGGCTCGCCGGCGTCCTCATTGAGGCCATGGCGCTCTTCCTCGCGGGCACGGTCGTGCTGCGCACACCGTCGATGTATCGCGAGTGGCGCCCCCATCCCCGACTCGCACGTTTGGGACCGTTCGCGGCTCCCGTGGCGGGCGCGGCGTTCGCCTTCGGGTGGACACCATGCGTCGGTCCCATCCTCGCATCAGTCCTCGCCCTCTCCGCGCAGCAGGGACACACCGGGTCTGCCGCGATCCTGCTGTCGGTGTACTCGCTCGGACTCGGCGCCCCGTTTCTCGCGGTGGCGATGTTCTTTGATCGGCTGCAGCGCCCGATGGCGTGGTTGAAACGTCACGGAAGCGCCGTGACGATCGTGAGTGCGGCGGTCCTCGGGGTGCTCGGAATACTGCTCGTCCTCGATCGATTGGCGTGGATCACGACCCTCTTCCAGCGCATCGGCTGATTAGGCGGTCGGCACGCCACGCCGCTACCGGTGGTCAGTTCACGGTCAGACCGGCTCGCGCCACCGCGGTGGTCGCTTCTCGATGAAGGCGGCGATGCTCTCCTGGGCGTCGGCGATGAGCGCACCCTCTGCCATCACCTGCGTAGCGAGCGCGTACGCCTCGGGCTGGGCGAGGTCCACCTGTTTGTAGAAGGCTCGCTTGCCAATTGCCTTGGACTCGAAGCCGCCACGCGTCACACGGCGCACGAGTGCGTCGGTGGCGCGTTCGAGGTCGCTGAGCGGGACGACGTCGTTGACCAGCCCCCAGGCGGCGGCGGTGCGCGCGTCAATCGCGTCGCCACTCATACCCATCTCCAGTGCCCGACGACGTCCGATCAGTCGTGCGACCGCTACGAGCGGCGTGGTGCAGAAGAGTCCCCCCTTACCGCCGGGGGTCGCAAACGTCGCCTCCTCGGCTGCCACCGCCAAGTCAGCCGAGGCCACGAGTTGGCAGCCAGCACCCGTGGCGAGGGCGTGCACGCGCGCCACGACGGGTTGAGGCATGGCCTGGAGGGCCGTCATCATCGTCGTGCACGTGGCAAAGAGTGACTGGACCTCAGCGAGTGGCGCATCCGCCATCTCCGCGAAATCGTGGCCAGCGCTGAAGAGTCGCCCCTTCGCGGCGAGGATGACGCCGGCCGCGTCGCTGCTGGCGACGTCGCCGAACGCCTGGGTGAGCTCCAGCATCATCTGGCGCGACAACACGTTGAGTCGATCGGGGTGGTTGAGCCAAATGGTGGCTATCGGCCCTTCGCGCTCCACCAGTACGTACTGAAACTCACCAGCCATTACCCACCGCCTTCGTCGTCTTCAGATTACCGCCGCACCTTTTGCCCGGCGATCGCCGTGTCCGTTACGGGTTCCCGAGGGCCTTGGTGACGATGGCCAAGCGGTCGCGGTCCACGCTCCACCAGATCGAACGGCCGTGTTTGGTCCCGCGCAAGAGTCCGACTCCGGCGAGGACCTTTGTGTGGTGCGAGATAGTCGGCTGACTGCGCCCGAGTGGTCTGACGAGGTCACAGGCGCAGGTGGGTCCACGTTCAGCGATTATCGAGATCAGGCGCAGTCGAATCGGATCGGCCAGTGCCCCGAGCAGTCGAGCCAACGCCACGGCCTCGCCCGCATCCAGGACCGCCTCACCCAGTGCCGGCCAGTCCCGATCCGTCACGAGCGCCACGAACTACCCACCACGTCAAAGACCCGTTCCACCATCTCGATTGTACGGTCACGACTGCCAAGTCCTCGCGAACCTCCTCCGTGCGCCGGCGACGGCGCGTTGCTTCCAAGCGCGACCACCACGTAGAACCGGGGACGAAAGTCCCTAGACGAACGCACTCGATACATTTACGCTTATCCATGTCTTCGATGTGAACCCGCCACACCGGGTATCGGAGAGTGAGGTGGCAGCCACCATGTCTACGGCTGAGCAATTGTCACGACGAGACGTCACCGACGAGATGTCACCGGCAACGTCTCGCGTTCAGCGACCACGCACGCGAGGTAGACCCCGCGACGAGCGCCCTGCGTGACTTCCACCCGGGTTGGTACGGCGCGGTGATGGGCACCGCGGTCATCGCCATCGTCGCGATGCAGAACCCCGGGGGATTGTCGGAACTCGCCGCTTCGACGCGTGTCGTGGCCCAGGTGATGACCATCGTTTCAATTATCCTCACGATCGGTCTGCTCACTGCCTACCTCGCCCGAATCGTCTGGCACTTCGACGCCGCAGCGGCGAGTCTGCGCGATCCCGTCCAGGGCGGTCTCTACGGCACCATCCCCGGTGGAATCCTGGTCATCGCCGCCACGATGGCCGCCGTTGGTCCAACGTGGTTCGCGCCCACCACCGTTCGAACGGTCATCACGGCGCTCGATTGGGTCGGCGTGCCCACGGCGCTCGCCGTCAGCGTCGCCTTCGCCTACCTGCTCTTCGTACATCCGTCGGCGAACACCGAAGCCGTCAACGGGAGCTGGTTCATCCCGCCAGTGGTCAACATCGTCGTCCCGCTCGTCTTCCTACCGTCGATACCCGGGTCATCGCCAGCCACCGCCCGTGCGCTGCTCTTCCTGTCCTACGCCTTCTGGGGCGTGGGATTCGCGCTCTACGTGCTGATCCTCGCCATGTTGTTCCAGCGGCTCGTCGTGCATCCGTTGCCCCACGCCGCACTAGCCCCGTCGCTTTGGATCGGACTCGGACCGATCGGCGTCGGCACAGTCACGTTGGTGAAGATGGCCACTGCGGGAAGTGCCCTCTACGGGCCAGTCGGTCCCAGTATCGAGGTCTTCGTCAACCTCTTCGCCACCGTCCTGTGGGGATTCGGCGCCTGGTGGCTGATCGCTGCGACCATCCTGCTCGTGCGCTACCTGCGCAACGGTTCACTTCCCTTCGGTATCGGCTGGTGGGCATTCACCTTCCCGCTCGGGGCCTACACGACCGAAACCATCGTGCTCGCCGAAAGTTGGGACCTGAGCGCGTTGCGTTGGCTCGGGGCCGGGCTCGCGGTTGTCCTCGCACTCTTCTAGCTCGTCGGGACAGCGAGGACGATGATCGCGCTTACCGTGTCATCCCGACGGATCGCATTACGCGCCCCGTCCCTGCCCACGCCGAGCGAGTGACAACCCGCTAGGGGATTTCACCCAGGAGCTCAATGGCTCGGTGGCGGAGCCGTCGGTAATCGGCGTTGTCCAACAGGTCAGCACTGCTCGGGTGCACGTCGCGTGCGTCGAGCTCGCCGAGGATCCGGCCGGGGTTGGAGCCGAGCACGACGACGCGTTCGGCGAGCACGATCGCTTCCTCGACGTCGTGGGTGATGAAGAGCACTGTGGTGCGGATCTCCAACCACAACTCGCGCAGGAACACCTGCATCGCGTGGCGTAGGTGCGCGTCGAGTGCGGCGAAGGGCTCGTCCATGAGGAGCATCTTCGGGCGCATGACCAATGAACGGGCCAACGCCACGCGCTGTTGCATCCCTCCGGAGAGCTCATAGGGCGCGTGACCCGCGAACTCGCTCAAACCCACGGTCGCCAGGATCTCGTCCACGGGTTGCCAATCGATGCGACGACGGCGCAGCCGCAGTCCAAAGGCCACGTTGTGACGTACGTCCATCCAGGGGAACAACCCGGGCTGCTGAAACACCACGACTCGATCACTCGCTGGACCCGTCACATCGCTCCCGTCGAAAATGACCCGCCCAGTGTCAGGGCGATCGAAACCCGCGATCATGCGCAGCAGCGTCGTTTTACCGCACCCCGAAGGACCGAGCACGGCCACGAACTCTCCCTCGGCGATATCGAGCGAGAACTCATCGAACACCTGGTGCGGCGAACGTCTCGCGTCGTCACCGTCAAAGGTCTTAGAAACCTGGTCTACGCGTAGTACCAAACGAACTCGCCTACTTCGCGTAACTCGGGTTCACGAACGCGCCGGCCGATTTGGGTGGCTTGACCGTGATTGTCCCCGCGTTGTACAACGCCTTCCAGTTGTTGAGTAGCGACTGTGCCGTGCCCGACCTCGCGCTGGTCGTTGTCGAGGTGCCCAATACCGCCGCGGTCGCCTGGTCGGCCACGGAATAGATCTGGTACCCGGCGATCTCGAGTTTGGCGGTCGCCACGGAGATCCCCGCGGCCTTCGCCATGACTCGCATTGCCGCCGTCCGGTGAGTCTGCAGGTAATTGACACCGTCACCCAGCGCCTTCACGAACGCCTTGGCGACGGCCGGGTGCTTTGACGCGAACGACTTATTCGCCACACAAATGTTAAAGGACGTCGCGGTCACCGGAAGCTTTGAGTCGTCCACGAGCACCCGTCCGCCGTGAGTGACGAGGAAGTCATAGACAGGGTCCCAGACGACTGCGGCCTCAATACGCCCGGTCGACCATGCGCTCTGCAACTCCGGCGGCGTGAGGTTCACCAGACGTACCGACGAGAGCTTTAGCCCCGCCTGGTGAGCGTACGTGGCGAGTTCGAAGGACGACTGCGATCCGATCACCAGCCCGACACTCTTACCGGCGAGACCCGCCACTGACTTGATGCCGCTCGACTTCTTCACCACGAGTCCCGCGTCCTTCGTGTACCGCTCCTGGTTAAATACCACCTGGAGCGGCACGCCCTGGGCGACGGCCGCGATGACCGGCGGCATCCCCAGCCCACACATGAACGGGAGCTGACCCGACGCGAGGGACGTGAGTGCCGCCGGTCCCGACGTGAACAACTTGAGACGCACGTCACGGCCCATCTCCCGTTGGAAGTACTTGTTGGCCACCGAGATGATCGACGGGTCCGCTCCGTTGTTCTCGTAGCCGATCGCGATCGATCCAGCGTTCACCGACGCCGCACTCGGCGTCGCCGTGAGAACTCCACTGGCCAGTGGGGTCGCCACGGCAGCGGCGAGCGCCAGTGACGACGCCACACCAGTCAGTCGACGAATCGTTCCCATCGTGCCTCCCTCGAATCTCCCTCGCGCGGCTACCTCGTCCACCCAAATCCGCCGGATTCGCGTGAACGCGCTGACAGGCACCGCCGCATTTTTACATTCTTACCGCCAACACCCGAACTGTGGGGCACTTACAGTCAAGAAATCCACCGAATTTTCACGGCGCGTCCGCCAGCGCGCTCAAATGGACCTCACACGAAGTCGCGCCAGGGGATGACCACGCGTTCGAGCACGCGGATAGCCAGATCCATGAGGTAGCCCATGATGCCGATCAAGATGATCCCCGTCACCACGATGCCCGTCTGCAGTTCGGTCCCCGCCTGTTCGATTAACCAGCCGAGTCCGCGGCTCGCCGCGATGAGCTCGGCCGCGACGAGTGTGCTCCACGCCACACCGATAGCCACCTTCATACCGGTGAAGATATCCGGCAAGGCCGATGGGAAGACGACCCGGCCGAGGATTTGACGTCGATTGGCACCGAGATTTCGGGCCAACTCGATCCGGTAGTTGGGCGTCGATCGCACGCCGTTGATCGTATTGATGACGATCACGGGAACAGTCGAGACAAGGATCAAGAGCACCTTGGGCATTTCGCCAATACCGAACCACACGACGAAGAGCGGAATGTAGGCGAGCGGCGGAATCGGTCGCAGAAACTGCAAGAACGGATCGACCACCGTGAACACCGCGCGGCTCTGGGTCATCGAGAAACCCAGCACCACGCCGATCACCACTGCCCCCACGTACGCGATTGACACCCGTTCTAGGCTCACCATCAGGTCGGCGAGCAATGTCGACCCCTGATACCCGTGGTGCAGCGTCTGGAGGAATGAGTCCCAGGTGCTCGAAGGCGACGGGAACGCAAAACTCGGGAAGACGTGACTGATTGCCACCAATTGCCACGCCATGAGTGAACCTACGAGGACCCCGACGTAGCGAATCGGGATCCGTCGTAGCGACCACGGTCGTCGTGCCACGACCGCCGACGTGGGTCCCCTCACCGCTCGTCTCGTGCGAGTGGACCATTCGTGTCGCGTACGCCACCTCCCCGTAATCTCGGCCATCGTACTCACTCGCGATTCTCGCAGCGGAGCGAAACCATAGGTGACGACCTGCGCCGGTTGCTTCACCGCCTGAGCACTACCGCGGCCGTGAACATCGGCCGTGTGATGACTCAGAAAACAGAGCTCACTAGACAGTTCACGCAGCGTGACGCTTCGCTGGCTGGCGACTGTGGCACTCTGCTGACGCTCTCACGGCGACCGTCTGTGGCAGACTGTTGGCACCGCTCTATCGACCTGGGGGTATCTCACGTGTTCGTGCAGCTTGTCCGGCGGCTCGCGGTTGTCGCAGTCGCCACCGCCGTCATCGGTGCCTACCTACTCGTCCACCCTTTCACCGGATCAAGCGCCACCGTGGCCACGGGTTTCTATCTTGACATCGGCGCGTCGTCGTCCTTGGGTTACCAACCAACCGGGATACCGAAACACAACAGCCATCGCACCGACACAGCGTACGCAAACGACGTCGTCAACTACTTGGCGACCAGAGGCGTCGACCTGCGGTTACGACAGATCGGCTGCCCCGGCGAGACCGTCGAGTCGATGCTTCTCAGTGGCGACCACTGCTATACGTTGCCCCAGCGCCAACTGCTGACCGCCGAGCAGTTCCTCCAAGCGAATCACGACGCCGTCGGACTGGTCACCATCGACCTGGGCTTCAATGACGTGCGACCCTGTCTCGCCGCCGCCGTCGTCGACCCGACGTGTGTTGCCATGGGCCTCGCCAACGTAACCCGTGACCTCACACCGGTGCTGAACGCGCTGAAATCAGCTGCGGGACCAAATGTCCACTTCATAGGCATCGACTACGGCGATCCCTTCCTCTCGAAGTACCTCCAGGGTGGCGTCCACGTGACGGCAGCGACGCAGACCCTCCAAGCGATGTCTGCGCTCGACACCGACCTCATCCGCCTGTACCACGCGTCTAAGATCCCCGTCGCCAACGTGGCGGGTGCCTTCCAACTCGACAACCGTACGCCGACCATGCTGAAGGGCGTCGGGGTAGTGCCGTTGAACGTGGCGAGGGCATGCCAACTGACCTGGGACTGCACTGGCTACCCGTTCGGACCCGACGATCACCCGAACAACGCTGGGTACCGGGTAATCGCCTCGGCTATCGAAGCGACATTGCCGCCGGCGTGGCGAGGCTAACTTTGGGTGCAACACCGTGGCGTCGACACCGGTTGCCAAGACCGGGGCCGTGCGCCGACGCGGTGTCCGCAAACACTGAGTGAAGGGGCCATTCATGCCACAGGAAGTCTTCGTCCCCTCGGCGATTGAACGATTCGTCTCCGGTGGTCTTCCGTTGATGCTGATCGACGGCGCATTCGTCCATGCTCTTTCGGGCGAGACGTTCGACACGTTGAATCCAGCGACGGGAGAACTACTCGCCCGACTGCCGGCCGGCGACGCGCCCGACGTTGATCGGGCAGTCACAGCCGCACGTCACGCCTTCGACGACGGCCCGTGGTCGAGGATGAAGCCTTACGACCGCCAACGAATTATGTTGCGGTTCGCCGACCTAGTTGAGACGCGACACGACGACCTGGCGGTGTTGGACACTCTGGACATGGGCGCTCCGATCCAGCGCATGCGTGGCAACCTACGCCGAGCGGTCGGCATGGCCCGCTTCTACGCCGGCCTTACGACGGCGCTGCGCGGTGAGACGATCGCTAACTCAATCCCGGGTGACTTCCATACCCACACGTTGCGCGAACCTGTGGGCGTAGTCGGTGCCATCATCCCGTGGAACAATCCCCACATCGCCTTCATCTGGAAGGTCGGCGCCGCACTCGCCGCGGGCTGCACTGTCGTGCTCAAACCCGCGGAGGAAGCGTCACTGAGCGCACTCTGGCTGAGCGAACTCCTCCTTGAGGCCGGCCTGCCTAACGGTGTCGTCAACGTCGTGACCGGTTACGGCGAGACCGCCGGCGCCGCGTTGAGCGTCCACCCCGGCGTCGACAAGATCGCCTTCACGGGCTCGACTGCGACGGGCCAAGCCATCGTGCGCGCTGCCGCCACCACGTTGAAGCGTGTGACATTGGAGCTCGGCGGCAAATCGCCCAATATCGTCTTCAACGACGCCGACCTCGACCTCGCAGTCCCCGGCGCGGCGATGGCGGCCTTCACCAACTCCGGACAAGTGTGCAGCGCTGGCACCCGGCTCTTCGTCGAACGCGGCATCTACGACGACTTCGTCCAAGCCATGTCCGCCTACACGAACTCACTTACCGTGGGCAACGGGCTCGACGACACCACGCAACTCGGGCCGGTCGTCTCACAGACCCAGCTCGATCGCGTGACCAGTTACTTCGACGTCGGTCGCGCCGAGGGGGCCGCCGTCTACACCGGTGGTACGAGACTCACCGAGGGTGACTACGCCAGGGGTTACTTCGTTTCGCCCACGATCTTCACCAACGTGAACAATGACATGCGCGTCGCCAAAGAAGAGATTTTCGGACCGGTCGTCTCGGTCATGCCCTTCGATGACTACGAGTCGGTCATCAAACTCGCCAATACCAGTCCCTTCGGTCTGGGCGGTGGTGTGTGGACGAATGACATCACCAAAGCGACTCGGACCGTGAGCGCCCTGCGCACCGGAACGGTCTGGGTCAACTGTTACGGCCAGATGGACCCCGCCGTCCCCTTCGGTGGCTACCGCATGAGCGGCTACGGCCGCGAAGGCGGCGTCGAACACATCGATGAGTTCCTGGAAACCAAGGCCGTCTGGACCCAGACCCGCTGAATGCGCCACCACCCAGTGAATCCTGCGATGCGCCAAGGCACCCGCGCCCTGCGATGCGCCCGCGTGCAGTGGCCGCACGGCATCCGAGGGCTCTCGTGAGCGACGAACACCCACGGTCCCTCGGCGCTCTGATCGCTCGACAATCCCAGCGCTTCGGGGCCACTTCGTACCTGCTGCGGCTGCGCTCCACCGACGTCGTCTCCTTCGAGGACCTCGCGCGTGCCATGGACTGGTGGTCCGAACGGCTGCGAGAACTCGATCTGCGTAGCGGAGACCGCGTCGGACTGCTGATTCGCGACCCCCTGGAATTCGCACGGGCATTCCTGTCCATCATCGCCTGCGGTCTCTGGGTGGCCCCACTTGATCCCACCATGAGCCCGATCAACGTCGAAGCCCTCAACGCTCGACTTCACCGTCTCGGTGTCGACACCGTCATCAGTGACCGTGAACGTCCCGGAGCGGTTATCGCGAATTGGCACGATGTGGGAACAGAGCCACTGGCTCGGCCGCCGAGCGGTAGTTCACCGATCAATGCGGGCGGTGTGATCCTCGCCTCCTCAGGCACGACCGGTACGCCCAAAGTCATGGCGCTTCCCGCCGCACAACTGCTCCACACGGCCGAGCTGATCGCGGCGCACAATCAGCTCACTCCGGCGGATCGTGGTCTCAATCCCCTCCCCCTCTGGCACATCAACGCGGAAGTCGTCGGACTGTTGGCGTCCTTGGTCGCCGGTTCATCGCTGGTCTTGGACGAGCGGTTCCATCGCACCGACTTCTGGGCGCTGGCCGACCAGTACAAGGTCACCTGGATCAACGCGGTGCCCGCGATCATCGCCCGGCTGTCCAACTTGCACGAGTCCGAGGTCATCGCGCAGCGCATCCGCTTCGTCCGCTCGGCGTCCGCGCCGCTCTCACCAGCGGTCTTGGCGCACTTCCAGTCGACGATAGGCATACCCGTGATTGAGTCCTACGGCATGACCGAAGCCGCGAGCCAGATCAGCGCCAATCCACTCGACGGTGAGCGTAGGCCCGGCTCGGCTGGCGTTCCCGTCGGTGTGGAGTTGCGCATCGCGCCTTTCCCAGAGGACGAATCCGACCCAACGGTGTCGGCAACAAATGTCGGCCACGTCGAGATTCGCGGGCCATCGGTGATCACGCGCTACGAAAGCGCCGGCTACGAGGATCGATTCAGCGTCGATGGATGGCTGCGCACGGGCGACCTCGGTTACCTCGATGAGGACGGCTACCTCTACCTCGTTGGACGCAGCGACGACGTGATCAACCGAGGCGGCGAGAAGATCTTCCCGCGCGAACTCGAGGACGCAATCCTCGGTGTCGAGGCCGTACGGGGCGTTGCGGTCATCGCTCTTCCCGACGACGTCTTCGGCGAGGTGCCTACGGCGTACGTGGAACTCGCCGATGACTGCGACCACGATTTCGTGCTATCCCTGTTGCGCGACGTCGTCACCACGGGGTTTCCAAAGACCCACTGGCCCGTCTCCTTCACGGTGGTGGCGCAGCTACCAGCCCACGCTACGGGCAAGATCCAAAAGCATCGCCTGACGAGTGAGCCGCTCGAGGTCATCATTAGGAAGGACATCAGGTAATGAAGCACCTGGTGCCAATGGATCGCTGATGAGTGCGTCCGAACCCTTGGCGCCCCCTTCGGGCACCCGTCGACGTCTAGACCACATCGACGCCATGCGCCCGGTCAAGCAGGCGGCCGTGATCTCCACGCACGCCCTCATTTTCTTCGCCCCACTGGCGACGAGCACGACGGTCGTCGGCCTTATCATGTTGACCCGATTCTCACGGGACGCCTTCCTCTTCGTCTCGGCGTGCATGCTCACGTACAGTTATCGCAGCACTACGAAGGTCGCGATCCTGCCCTACGCGAAACGACGCTTCATGTCGGTTGGCGTACCGTATTTGACCTGGACGGTGCTCTACTTCCTCTACACATCGCTCGCCACCCGCTCAACGTTCCCGTACTACGCCTTGGAAACGTCGCGCGTGTTCAGTTCGAGCGGCATTCGCGTACTAGTCCACCTCACCGCGACCGGGTACTACCACCTCTACTACCTGCTCGTCATCGGCGAATTCTACGTTCTCTTCCCTCTCATGCTCCGATTCATCCGACGCCACCCGAACTGGCACGGACGGCTGATCGTGGGCGCATTCCTGTGGCAGATCGCTTACGGCGCCTGGGTGAGCTCGCACCACTCCGTGCTCGCACTGTCGGGGCTCCTGCAGACGCGCCTCATCTTCTCCTACGTCATCTACATCGTGGGCGGTGTCATCGTGGCGCTCCACCTCGACGAGGTCCACCAGTGGATCGTGCACCACGTGGCGCTGATCCTCTGGGGAACGCTCGCCGCCATGGCCCTCGCTGAGATCCTTACCTACGTCGGTGCAACCCACTTCCTGCCGACCTACGTTCGCGCCAGCACCTATGTCTTCTCGCCCATGATCATCCCATACAACATCGGAGCCATCCTCTGTGTTTACTTGCTCGGGGTCTATCTGACCGCCCCGGCGCGTCGAGCGCGGATCCGTGCGATGGTCCAGTCGGGTTCGGACAACTCCTACGGCGTCTACCTCTCGCAGATGGTCTGGATTCCCGCGCTGGTGCGACTTCGTAGCGCGAGCGGGGTCCACATCCCTTGGCAAGTCGCCGCTCCGCTCGCCCTGGTTATCGTCTATAGCGTGGGCTTTGTGTTCACCGCACTCATGGCGAGGACCTGGGTCGCCAAGGGCGTCACGGGCCGCAGCCGGGCAACCTGGGCCAGCCTGTGGCCGCGCCGCCAACTCCCGGCGGTGGTCGAACACGGCGACGCCGCAGACGGGCCGATGGACGTCGTCGAACCGTAGTGCGGGCATCAAACCCCTGAATTCTTATTCATTTCTTCGCGGCACACGCCTTTCTCTTTCGGATTTCGCCGTACCGTAGATGGGGTCAAAGTGTGATCTATGGCGGAGCATCACACGGTTCTCCGCCGTAACGAACGTCAAGGAGTATGAGTGGTGCGTTTCCAACGAGTGTTCACGCGTGGTGTTGCCGCGTTCGCGGCCGCGTTGACGATGCTCGCCGGAGCGGGAGTCGCTAGCAGCGCAGCGGGTGCGGCCACAGCCACAACCACGACCGGTTTCTATCTCGACATCGGCGCGTCAGTGTCGGTCGGCATTCAGCCCACACCCCTGCACCCCAACGGCTACCGGACCCACCACGGCTTCGCCAACGACTTGATCTCATACGAGGCGAGCCACGGCGTGTCGCTCACCCTCACCGAACTCGGCTGCCCGGGCGAATCGGTAGCCACGATGGTCAATGGCCAGGACGGTTGTTACCACTCTGGCGACTCGCAGTTGGCCGACGCGATCACCTTTTTGAACGCACACCATGATCAAACCGGTTTAGTCACGATCGACCTCGGCTTCAACTCGGTCGTGCCGTGCCTGCGCACCCGCGTTGTCGACCCCACGTGCGTCCAGCAAAGCATCGGCCAGATGGCACCGCAGCTCACCAGCATCCTGACGGTCCTGAAGGCCGCGGCTGGGCCGAACGTGACATTCGTGGGACTCAGTTTCGCCGACCCGTACCTCGCTCAGGAGGCCAACGGCAGCACCGGTCGCATCCACGCCCGCGCAAGTCTCCAGGCCATCAGCCAGCTCGACCAAACACTCGCAACGATCTATCAGTCACAGGGCATGCCGATGGCCAACGTAGCGGGTGTCTTCCACCTGCACCAGACCGCGACAACCTACCGGTCGGGCAAACGAGTGCCAACGAATGTGGCGACCGTCTGTCATCTCACGTGGATGTGCGCGGCCCACCCGTACGGGCCCAACATTCACCCCAACGCCGCCGGCTATGAGGCCATCGCGGACGCCATCATCGCCGTCCTGCCACCACCGTTTCACTGATTCACTGATTGAGCCGACCCCTCGATGACCAGCCGACCCCCACGGGGTCGGCTCAGCTAGGTATCGCCACCGACTCAGTGAACGACACTGCCGTCATGAATCACGCATCGCGTGTGGCCATGCGCCACGCCCCGAGGGCCGACCACCCAATCAACCAGGCGACGACAACCACCACCGCGACGGTGGTGCTCTCTGGCACGAGCGAGATACCACCGCCACCGCCACTGAAGGCGCGGGGCAGTTCCCCCGGCTCGAGCTGTGCCAAGGCGAGACCGACGACACCCCGCTGGAAGTTGATCAGGCGTGCAATCACCGCATGCGAGAGCAGTGGCGTCAAGACGATCACGAGCACGATCATTAACACGACGGGAACCGTGCACTGTCCCGTCAATGACGCCAGGCCAAGTCCGACGATGAATCCGACGATTGCTTCGAGCTCGATCCATAGCCCGGTCTTGACCATCAGTGCGTTCGACGGGTAGAGGAACGTACGCGAATAATCGAGATAGTCCTGTCGCGCGATCTTGACTGCGTCGGAGCGCAGACTCGCCGGCGAGATAGCGCTAAACCCGGGACTGCCTGGCGG
>JAKBGV010000068.1:5142-6883 GCA_021837305.1 Actinomycetes bacterium | reverse complement strand
GCCCCGCGCGGCGGGGCGTCCTTCGCGACGTACGTGAAGATGGGGCGCGGCGGCGGGAGCCGACCGGCCAGGGCGAGCAGCTTCACCGGATTCAACAGCAGGTTGTGGGGGGCGTAGCGCGCGGGGTCCCGAAACATCGCTGATCCCGCGGTCGCCTCGTCGTAGCGTTTCACCGGCGCCGTCGCGATGCTCGCCATCGCGTAGGCCGCGCCGCCGGAGAAGGCGAAGACCCCCTTCAGGGGAAAGACGATCTCGCGGTCGGTCCGCCGCACCGAACGGACGGGCCCGATGACCGGGGGCACGTGTGAGTTGAAGACCGCGGCGAGGCGCGTGATGCCACCCTCTACAATCTCCTCGTAGACGACATCGGCCTCGTTGATCCCGAACTGGGGATGGGCCATCGGTGTGTTGTCGATTTTGACCGTCAGGGCCGGGCGTCGCATCGACACCGCGGTCGGGTCGGGCAGTCCGGTCAACGGCGCCACCCGTCGATGACGGGCCCGGGCGGTCGACGTCGCGGTCGCGGTGCCCCGTCTCGCCGTCACGGCGCCCGCGACCGGCGCGACGACCAACGAGGCGACGAGCGCCAGGGAGATTCCACGAGCGCGCGATGTTCGCGGCGTGCCCATGGCTATCGTCGCGCGTGCAGCTCTGCGATGACGGCCTTGCCGTTGGCCCGACCGCGCGTCTCGCGCATGACGAGACCGATGAAGAACTGGGCGAGTTTGTCGTCGCCCGCACAGAAACGCGCCCACTCGTCGGGGTTGGCCTCGATCAACGTCGCGATGACGTCGCCGAGCGAATCGGCCGAGAGCTGTTCGAAGCCCTTAGCCGCGGCGATCGCCGCCGGATCCCCGCCCGAGGCGAGTAGATCGGCGAGCACGGCCTTGGCCTGAGTGGCCGAGAGCTGGCCACGGGACTCCATCGCGACTGTGCCAACGAAGGCGTCCTCGGTGAGTTTCGAGACGTCCCCGGCGGCGGCGAGCTCGTTGGCGACGCGCGCCACGGCGACGCCCACGTCACCCCCGGCCGCGGCAGTCGCGTGGACGTATCGCTCGAGGCCGAGGTCGATGACTACGTCGATCGCGTCACGCTGGGCGTCGCTCGCCTCGCCAAGGAGTGCCACCACCGCGGCGCGCCGCTCGGCCGGCATCGGTCCCAAGGACTCGGCCACGCGTCGCTGCCAATCGGTGTCAGGCACGAGGTCGACCAGATCGGGCTCACGGAAGTAGCGGTAGTCCTCGGCTTCCTCCTTCACGCGCATCGTCGAGGTCGCCCCTAGGGTCTCGTCCCAGTGCCGGGTCTCTTGTCGAACGACACCGCCATCCTCAATGAGGGCCACCTGTCGCTCCGCCTCGAACTCGATAGCCCGGTACAGGCTGCGCAGCGAGTTGAGGTTCTTAATCTCACAGCGGGTCCCGAACGGATCGCCGCTACGGCGAACTGAGACGTTGGCGTCGATGCGCATCGACCCCTCCTCCATCCGTCCATCCGAGGCGCCCGTCGCGATCAGCACCGCCCGTAGTTCGCTCGCGTAGAGCCGCGCCTGGGCGGCCGAGCGGATATCGGGGCCCGAAACGATCTCGACGAGCGGCACGCCGGAGCGGTTGTAGTCCACGAGGGATCGTTCGGCGCCGTGGATGCGTCCACTCGCGCCCAGGTGCGTCGACTTGCCCGTGTCCTCTTCCAGGTGCGCGCGCTCGATGCTCACCCGAGACCCGTCGGGCAGGTCAAGATACCC
>JAKBGV010000068.1:0-5042 GCA_021837305.1 Actinomycetes bacterium | reverse complement strand
GTCTTGGAGCCGAAGGTGAAGGCGACCGAGGGGGTCGTAGCCCCGAGCAGCAGGTCGACGTCTTGGTACGCGCGGCGGAACGCGTCGCGCATCTGCGTGCGTACCTTCAATGCCTGACCGTAGTAGGCGTCGTAGTACCCCGCCGATAGCGCGTAGGTCCCGAGCATGATCCGTCGCTTCACCTCGGCGCCGAATCCCGCCGTGCGGGTCGCTTCATTCATCGCCGCGACATCCTCGGCGTCGACGCGCAGACCGTAGCGCACGCCGTCGTAGCGCGCGAGGTTGCTCGACGCCTCGGCCGGGGCGATGAGGTAGTAGGCGCTGAGCCCGAGTCGTAGCTCGGGGATGGACAACTCGACGATCGTCGCCCCGGCCGCCGCGAGGACCGCCGCGGCCCGTTCGACCGCGTCGACGATCTCGCCGTCGGCGCCGTCGATCAGTTCGCGAACCAGTCCGATCCGCTGCCCCGCCACGCCGTCGTCGAGGTGGGCGACGAGGCTCGGTGACGGTTCGGGCAACGACGTCGAATCCATCGGGTCGTGGCCCGCGATGACCTCGAGCAGCAGCGCCGCGTCAGCGACGTTCGCGGCGAAGGGACCGATCTGGTCGAGCGAGCTCGCAAAGGCTATGAGGCCGTAACGCGAGACCAACCCGTACGTGGGTTTCACCCCGACGATGCCGCAGAGCGCGGCGGGCTGCCTGATCGACCCGCCGGTGTCGCTGCCGAGCGCGAGTGGGGTCATGGCTGCAGCCACGGCCGCAGCGGAGCCGCCCGAAGAGCCACCCGGCACTCGGGTCGGGTCGAGCGGGTTGCGAGTCGGCCCGAACGCGGAGGTCTCGGTCGACGAACCCATCGCGAACTCGTCGAGGTTCGTCTTGCCCATCGGCACGGCGCCAGCCCCGAGGAGCCGGTCGACGACCGTGGCGCTATAGGGCGGACGCCACCCCTCGAGGATCCGCGACGAGCAGGTCGTCGGGACCCCGACCTGACAGAGGTTGTCCTTGAGCGCGATCGGCACTCCGGCGAGGCGTCCCGGGTCGGCGCCACGGGCGACCGCGTCGTCGACACACGCCGCGACTGCCATGGCCCCCTCCTCGTCGACGTGCAGGAACACATTCAGTTCGTCGTTGCGCGCGCGAATCGCGTCGAGCGATTCCTGCGCAAGCGTCGTCGCGCTCAGCTCGCCGGCGCGCACGCCTTTGGCCATGGAGGTCGCGTTCATGGCGCCTCGCCCATGATCCGCGGCACGGCGAAGCAGCCGTCCTCGGCGTCCGGGGCGGCCGCGAGCACGACGTCGCGAGCGAGGCTCGGGCGCACGACGTCCTCACGGACCACATTGATCAGGTCATACGGGTGAGCAGTCGCGACGACGTCGGTGAGGTCGAGTGACTGCATGTCCGCTGCGTGGTCGAGGATGCGCGCCAGCTGCACGGTGAACAGGTCGAGCTCCTCGTCACTCAGTCGCAACCGCGCGAGTTTGGCCACGTGAGCGACCTCGGCCCGGGTCAGCCCGCTCATGGGGCGACCGTCTTGTGGATGAAGTCACGAGTCAGGGCCTGCACGACCGGCTGATCGTTGTCGATCGTGGCGACGTGGAACGAATTCTCCAACCACACCCGCTCGATGGGGCCACGCACGCGCGCGACGAGGTCATCGCCGTTGTCGGCGGTCACGACGTGATCCTCGCGACTCGAGAGCAGGAGACTCGGCGCCACAATCGACGCCAGCGCCTCATAGACCTCACCGATGCCGTCGAAGAGGCTCTTCGCGCACGCGAGCGGTGTCGCGTCGTAGGCGAGTTCGCTCACACCCTCGCGCTTGACGTCTGAACCGATGGCATCGATCGTCGTGAGTCCGGCCTCGATGAGCTGGTTGAGCCCGTCGATCATCTCGGGGACGGGCGGCTTGACGAGCGGGTTGATGAAGACGACGGCGCCGACATCGCGACGCTGGGCGACGTAGGCGCTCAACCCGCCACCCATCGACAGGCCCACGACCGCGACACGCGTGGTCCGCGCGGCGAGGTCGTCGTAGGCCTCGAGGGCGGCCCGCGTCCAGTCGACCCAACTCGTCGTCATCATGTCGGCCACCGAGGTGCCATGGCCCGGTAGGCGCGGCAACGAGACGGTGAAGCCGTCGGCAGCGAGGAATTCGGCGAGGGGCCGCATCGAGGAGGGATTACCGGTGAACCCGTGCAGCACGAGTACGCCGATGTCGCCCCCGACCGCCTCGAAGGGCTCGCAGCCGGGCAGTATGGCAGTCGTCATGGCTCACAGACTACCGGCCACGCCGCGGCCGGTCGGTGGCCCACCGGTCCGATCAGCCGAGCAGGGCCGGCAACTGGGCGGCGAGGTCCGCCACGGCCCACCGGTCGTCGCGTTCGAGGGTCTCGGTCATCGTCCAGTTCTGGAAGAGCCGCACGGTGCCACCCTGAACGAAGAAGACCCGTCCGGTGGCGGTGCAGTCGGCCATCGCCAACGTCGCGACCAAGGGCGAGATGTTGGCGGGGTCCCACACGTCAAAGACCGCTTCGTCACTCGGCTTCACGACATAGTCCGCGAGGCCCGGCGTCGACTCGGTCATCCGGGTGCGCGCCGCGGGTGCGATGGCGTTCGCGCGCACGCCGTAGCGACCCAGCTCTTCGGCGATGATGACCGTGAACGCGGCGATGCCCGCCTTGGCCGCGCCGTAGTTGGACTGACCGATGTTGCCGAGCAACCCCGAGGTTGACGACGTGTTGATGATCGACGCGTTGACCGGATGGCCGGCCTTGGCCCGTTCGCGCCAGTACGTCGCGGCGTGGCGGGTAGGAACGAAGTGACCCTTGAGGTGGACGTTGATGACGGCGTCCCAGTCCGACTCCGAGAGGTTGACGAGCACCCGGTCGCGCAGGATCCCGGCGTTGTTGACCAGGACGTCCAGCTCACCGTAGGTGTCCAGGGCGGTCTGGATCAGTCGTGCACCACCCTCCCACTCGGCGACGTTGTCGTGGTTGGCGACGGCCTCACCCCCGAAGGCGCGGATCTCGGCAACGACCTCCTCGGCGGGCGTGGCCGCGCTCGCTGAACCGTCCAGGGCGCCGCCCAGGTCATTCACGACGACCTTGGCGCCCTCCGCGGCGAACAGCAACGCGTGCTCGCGACCGATTCCACGGCCGGCCCCGGTGATAATCGCTACACGGCCATCTAACGCACCCATGACAACTCCCTCGCTCGTCCTCGCCCGATTGTAGTGAGGTGTTGGTGCCCCTACCGCCGCCAGAAGGCTGGCGGCCGCGCGTGGGCGTGGTAGTGGTCGGGGATGTTGCGCATGTGGTCATCGATTGTCCACTGACCGACGCCGAGTTCACGGTCGGCCACCGCCGCGAGACGTTCATGGAGCTGGCGTTTCAATTCCTCCGGCGGCGCGGCGTCGTGGTTGCGCCACACCACCATGGGCACGAGGCAGATCTCACAGTCCGCGATCCAGCAGAGTTCGTCCTCGACGTATCGCGTCGTGATCACCGCCGCCTGGCAAAGTTCGCAGGCGTCGTTCACTTGACGTTGACGATGATCGTGGACCGGTACGGCACCATCGTGCCCGGCGCCGGGATCGTCGATACCACTTTGGTCCACGTCCCGTTGGCCGATCCCGGCCCCTTGGTGTGGAAGAACAGGACGGCCTTCTTGAAGGCCGCGAACGTCTGGGACTGATCCATGCCAATCACGTTGGGCACTGGCCGCGGACCGGTGCCGGCGATCGTCGTGGTCGAGGGCGCGGTCGTCGTGGGCGCCGTCGTGGTGGGCGCCGTGGTCGTGGGCGCCGTGGTCGTGGGCGTTGGCCCCTTGCTCAACGCCAGCACGACTTTCGCGCCCGAAGGCACGCTCGCGGGGTTCGAGAACCCGTGGTAGAGCACCGAGACAACCTCGCCGGCACTACGAGAACTCACGACGTAGGCCGTGCTCGGACACGTCGCGGTGATTCCCGCTTTCTTGAGCGCCGCCGTCGCGACGGCACAGGTCTCGCCCAGGACGGCTGGCAAGGTGACGCCAGCGGCGCCGTCCGAGACGGTGACGGTCACTACGGTACCGGCCTTGGCGGAACTACCCGCCGCGGGCGACTGGGAGATGATCTCGTGGGCGGCGATCGTCGTCGAGCGCTGGTGCCCGGCGACGCGCACCGTGAGCCCCTCGGCGCTCAACTGGCTGGCCGCCTGGCTCGTGGTCAGGCCCACCAGAGACGGCACGGTGTGGCTCTGGGTCAACAGCCCGGACTTCCACACCGCGGCACCCGCCACCGCCGCGATCAGCACAATCGCTGCCAGCACGAGCGCGGCGCGCCGGCGGCGTGGCGCCGGCACGATGGGGTACGGCTCTGACGCGCGGGCGCGGGCCCTCGCGTCGGCCGCTGAGGCACCCGGGGGGACCTGGCGAGCCGGTTGGGGGCGCGGGAAGCGCGTCGCCGGTGACTCGTCGTAGTCGGAACCCGCGATCTGTTCGGCCGACGGTGCGCGAAACCCGATCGAGGTCCGCGGCTCGGAGGGCTGGTAGTGCGCGAGCAGCGGCATCGCCCGGTTCACGGGCGTGATGGCCAACGGCGAGGGATCGGTGACGCTCGCGGTGAGTCGATTCGCGAACTGCTCCGCCGAGAGCCGAAGCAGCGGGTCGGGTACAGCCGCCTGGGCGAGGATCATATCGAGGGTCCCGAGCTCGGGGCGGATTGGCAGCGGCGTGTTGATCCGGGCCCGCAACATGGCGTCGGCCGACACCGCGTCAAAGGGGGCCTCACCCGTCGCGGCCTCGAAGAGGATCAACGCGAGCGCGTACACGTCGGACTTGGCGTCCCCCGGCGCGCCCTGGGCTTGTTCGGGGCTGAGGTAGCGCACGTCGTTGATCGAGTAGTGGCCCGGGTGCATCGTGCGCAGCCCCGACATGGCGACGTCGCCGACGCGCACGCCACCGTCGTCGCCGATGAGTAGTTTGCTCGGCGACAACGATCCGTGGACGATGCCGTTGGCGTGCAGGTACGCCAACGCCGAAGCCACGTCACTGCCCAACTTGGC
>JAKBGV010000003.1 GCA_021837305.1 Actinomycetes bacterium | reverse complement strand
TCGTCGCCGACCAGCTGCGCGGCGCGGGGTTCTCGGTGATCGAGCTCGGCGCGAACACGCCCGCGTCATCGTTCGTCACGGCGACGACATCTGCATCGGCGTTCTGCGTGTTGCTCTCGGTAACCGGACCCGGCCACGACGACGCCGTGCGCGAGACGGTCGCAGCACTTCGACGCGACACCAATGCGTCCATCCTCGTCGGCGGGGCTGCGGTTCCCGACGAGGCGACCGCCGTCGGCCTCGGTTCGGACCGCTGGACGGGCCACAACGCCCGCGAGGTCGTCTCCACTGTCACGGGGCTGCTCGAGGAACGAGCAGCCGAACGACGTCGCCGACCCGTGCCACGAGCGCGAGGTGTCTCCCCGGGCGCGGTAGCCGAGTAGCGCCGACTCCTACGGACGGACCCAGAGTCCCATCCGCCACTCACGCTTGGCGAAGACCACCTGTACATTGCTCACGTGCCGTTCGAGGAACGCCGCCTCGCAGTACGCCAGATAGAAGGTCCACATGCGCCGGAAACGCTCGTCGTAACCGAGCGCCTCGAGCTCGTCGCGGTGCTCGTCGAAGCGTTGACGCCAACGCCGCAGCGTCTCGGCGTAGTGTCGCCCGATATCCTCGAGGTCCACGACGCTGAGGCCGGCCCGGGCGCTCGCACGCGTGATCGAATTCACCGATGGCAGCGAGCCGCCTGGGAAGATGAAGGCCTTGATGAAGTCCGTTGCGTTTTTCGCGCGTTCGTAACTCTGCTCGTTGATGGTGATCGCCTGGAGGACCATCAGGCCGTGGGGTGAGAGAAGGCGCGAGCACTGCGTGAAGTACCCGGGCACCTGGCGCCAGTCCACGGCCTCGATCATCTCGATTGACGCGATCTTGTCGAACGTCCCGCTCAGGTCACGGTAGTCCTCGTTTAGCACCGTGATCCGGTCTGACAGACCCAGCTCGGCGACCCGGCGCTTCGCGTACTCGAACTGCTCAGTCGAGATCGTCGTGGTCGTCACCCGACACCCGTAGTGGGTGGCGGCGTAGACCGCGAACCCGCCCCAGCCGGTGCCGATCTCGAGGAGGTGATCGGTGGACTCCAGGCGCAGTTTGTGGCACAACCGGTCAAACTTGGTCAATGACGCTTCGTGGAGACTCTGGCCGGGATCGGCGAAGACCGCACACGAGTAACTCATCGTTTCGTCGAGCATCAACTCGAACAATTCATTGCCGATGTCGTAGTGAGCCTGAACGAACCGACGGTCCGCTCGCGGCGCCCGGCGACGGATGCGCCGCCAGGGATCGGTGGCTCGGCTCGCGAATGAACCGATTTCGTCGTGCCAACGACCCAACCGACCCTGGGCGCGAATCAGGATTCGAACCAGCGTGACGAGATCGTCGCTGTCCCACCAGCCTTCGAGGTAGCCACCGCCCAAACCGGTCGATCCGTCACCCAGCATCGCGACGTAGGCCCGTTGGTCGTGAATCGACACGCGGGCGACGAGTTCACCCCGTCCGACCTGCGCTGTTGCCCCGGACTCGTCCACGACCAGTCGACCGCCCCGGGAGCGGGCTCCGAGGAGTAACAGCACCCGTCGCGCCAGCCACGCCCGACGGGCCGACCCATTGACCGACTCACCGTAGGTCAAGGGATGACTGACCGAATTCGACCCCACGCGTTCACGCATCATGAACCTCCCTCATCTCGTCTCGGTCCGACACGCCGCGTTCTCGGGCGCCCTCGAGCTCTCGGACTTTCGGCGGATGGGCCACGAATGGGACCCCTCGACGCCGCAGCGCGAGGGCCTGGCGATAGATACCCAGCGTCACCCGCCACGTCATCAGTGGATAGTTCCACAGCACGCGACCCATCGTTCGTCGATTCATTTCGTGACGCGTCAACTGCAGCGACGTCGCCAGGACGAGCGCGCCCCCCTCATAGACATCCACCGAGACGACCAAATCGTCTCCGGGCGTGGCGTAGTCGAACTCATAGAAGGCGTCCATGCCCATGAACGGCGACACGTGCATCGCCTTGGTCAATCGATGCGTACCCGGCGCGCCCATCACGTAGACGTGCCGTTCGTGCCACGGCGTGTTGGTCACCTCGGCCACGAGCGCCTCGACGCGCTCCCCCGTCAGGTCGTAGCAGAAGTAGAGGGCGATGGGATTGAACAGCCACCCCCACGTCCGTGGATGGGCCAGCACCGCGACGTCACCGTTCGGGCGCCACCCCAGTTGTCTCTCGACCGCGTCACGAACCGCGGTGTCGAGTGGCACGTCCACGGGCCCGAGGTAATCGTCGCGCCGAAAACGCACGGGTCGACGGTGTTCGATGGACCACCACGGGTGACGCGACATGACCGCATGGGCCTCGCTCAGATCGATGAGCGGGAGGTACAGCCGATATGAGAACTCGTGGCCAACGGGCGTCGTGCGTCGGTGACGCACCACCCCTTCGTAGATCGCACTCCTCATCACGGTCACGTCCAGTCAACGCCGAGTGCGCGACAGACGCGCAACGCACTTTGCACACCATCCTCGTGGAACCCGTAGCCCCAGTAGGCACCACAGAACCAGGTTGCGCCCTGACCATTGATCTCGTCAAATCGTGACTGGGCGGCGACGGCGCCCGCATCGAGGACTGGGTGGGCGTAGTCGTACTGCGCCAGCAACTTGTCCGGCGCGATCTGGTCCGTCTGGTTGAGGGTCACACAGATCTCGTAGTTCGAGTCAATCGACTGCAAGCGGTTCATGTGATAGGTCACGGTGGCCCCGGCGTTGTCTTCGCCGATCCGGTAGTTCCAGCTCGCCCGTGCCGCCGGCGTACGAGGCAGCAACGCGTCGTCGACGTGCAACGCTACCGAGTTCATCTGATAGCGCAGTGCCCCGAGGACCTCGCGCTCAGCGGTGGTCGGGTCGCTCAATAGCGCCAGGCTCTGATCGCTGTGGGCCGCCATGATCACGTGGTCGAACGTCTCGGGGCCGTACTGGTCGCTGTTCACCTCGACGCCGTCGCGCCGTCGTGTCACCTTCGTGACCACCGCTCCGAGTCGGAGGCGTCGACCCAGTGGGCTCGTGATGCGCTCGACGTACTGGCGTGAGCCACCCTCGACGGTGCGCCAACGGGGACGACCGGTGAGGCTCAGCAGACCGTGGTTCTCGAAGAACCGCGCGAAGGTCGCCACCGGAATGTCCAACGCATCGGCGAGGGGGGCCGACCAGATCGCCGAGACCATTGGGGCGAGATACCAGTCGACGAATCGCTCGCCCCACGGCCCGCGTTCGACCACGTCGCGGACCCGCAAGGACTCGGCGTCGTCACGAAGCACCCGGCGCATCCGGCGATTGAAGGTGACGATATCGCCGAGCATCGTGAGGAAGTCGGGGCGAAGGGCATTTCGACGTTGGGCGAAGATGGTGGCCAGCGAGCTCGAGCTCCACTCCAGTCCGCTTCGGACATCGCTCACACCAAAACTCATGTCACTCGACTTTGTGACCACGCCGAGACGATCGAACAGCCGGGTGAGTCCCGGGTAGTTGCGCTCGTTGTAGACGATGAAACCGGTATCGACCGCGTGTTCCTCATCGCCGATTTGAACATCGACCGTATGAGCGTGCCCGCCCGGCCGATCGTCACGCTCAAAGACCGTGACGTCGTGGTCCTGGCCGAGCACGTGGGCGCACGTGAGCCCAGCGATACCGGATCCAATGATGGCGATGCGCATGTCGTTCCAGTCCTCCGGGGGTGTGTGCGCCGGTGATTGACGCGAAGCGTTCAATTTAGCACTAAAATGAATTTGTGCCCCACCCTCGCTCACCCCACACCACTGCCACCCCATCACGTGGCCGCTCACGACTCGATCGGCTAGTGGACGGAGCGCTGGAGACAACGATCGTGGCCAGCTTCAGTCGCGTCGGCTATCTCGTCCGTCGCCGTAGCCCCTCGTGGACCTCGTCGCGACCGATGGACGGCCGAACCGTGCTCGTCACCGGGGCGTCGTCGGGGATCGGCCGAGCCAGCGCCATCGGTCTGGCACAGCTCGGCGCGACCGTGCTGCTCACGGGACGCGATGAACAACGAACGCGCGCGGTCGAGGCGTCAATCGTTCGCGCTGGCGGGCAGGCCCGCGCTTCCCTGCTCGATCTCAGCGACCCATCAGCGATCGACGGGTTCGCCTCGCAGCTGCGCGATGAACTCGGCCGTCTCGATGGTCTGGTTCACGCCGCGGGGGCACTGTCGCGTTCGTTCGCAGAGAACGTTGAGGGAATGGAGCTCACCGTTGCGACGCACGTGCTCGGTCCCTTCCGCTTGAGCTGGCGCCTGGCGCCGTTACTCGCCCGTGCCGACGGCGCCGTTATCGTCACGGTGGCGTCGGGGGGCATGTACACCGAGCGCTTCGATTTGCCGTCGCTGGTCATGAATCGTGACGAGTACCAGGGGGTGCGGGCCTACGCCCGATCAAAGCGCGCTCAAGTCCTCCTCGCCCACGAATGGCAACGACGATGGCAACGCGACGGCGTATCGAGTTTCGTGATGCACCCCGGTTGGACCGACACGCCGGGACTCGCACAGTCGCTACCGAACTTCCATCGTTTGGGTCCACTCCTGCGACGCCCCGAGGAGGGCGCCGACACCGTCGTCTGGCTGGCGAGCGGCGCGGCGAACGAGGACACCGTCAGGGACTCGGGCATCTGGCTCGACCGCCGTCGGCGCTCGGAGTACTACCTCCCCTGGACCCGACCTCGCACCTCGGCCCTCGAGGACGGCGTGCAACTCTGGGCGTGGTGCGAGCAAAGGACCGGGCTCGGCCCGACTGACCAGCCGAGGTAAGGGACCCGTGCGCCAGGCAATGGTCCCGACGGGACACCGGTACGAATCCAGAGCGCTGCGACGTCGATCGCCCGGTGGTCGGGACCTCGCGGGGCGGCACGCGGTCGGAAGGCCCGTCGAGGGCGTCGTGGGAACGACCCATTCGATGTCGTGGCGAACCACCCTCGAGGTTCGCGGACGCACCGCGGCTACTGCGGGAGGTAGTCGCTCACGTGGCGGACCACTGCGGGCCCGCTTTCGAGAAGGAGTCGAACGTCGTCACCAATCGGATGCGCACGAATCGCGGCCTGAATGTCGAAGATCGACGCCACCGCGTGACCGTCAACTTCGAGGAGACGGTCGCCGCGCTCGACGCCAGCGACGTGCAGTGCGCTATCCACGCGGGGTCGTTGAATGAGGAAGCCCGGGGCAGCATCGCTCGTCGAGGTCGCGTCGCGCCACGCCTCGGTGAACGTGACCCCAGTCGCCGATACACAGCCACAGACGCCGATGCTGCACATCGGACAGACACACTCACAATCAGCGCCGTCCTCGACCAGTTCGTCGACCACGGCGCTGAAGATGAGCTCACTCGTGAGTTGCGCGGCAGCCGCGTACTCGCTGAGGTGCCGCGGGGCGAGTTCGCGCAAGTCACGATCGTAGAGACGAAGGGCGAACTCCACGAGGACGGCGTAGCTCATCACCGCAACGCTGAAGGTCGCGTGGACATCGCGCAGCGCGTCGGATATCGGCGGCTCGCCGCGTCGTTCACGGACGACCAGAATCGGTGGTGCACCGGACTCATCGCGGGCGTCACGGCCGCGGTACGCGTCCAGCGCGTCCCGGTGTCGTTTAGCGATGGTGATGAATCCGTCGAACGCCGCGAGCACCTCGGGATTCGCGTGCACCACCCGTCGATGCGCCGCCAACGTCGTCGCTGCATGGTCCTCGAGCTGCGCGACCTCTTCGACCTGTCGTTGTAGTCGGTGAAGCACCCGTGAGTCGGCCACGTCCCACCTCCCAGCCTCCCGCGCCCTCATCCAACTGGCGCCGGCCACGATTGATTTTGAGCCTACGTCGAGATTCACGACGATCGCGGGGTTGCCGACGGGTCAGCCCGACTGGGCGGCGACGCGTTCTGTAGTGCAGCGGCGGAATTTCGGGACTTTGGTCCCGGCGCAACGAGCCGGTACCGTCGTCGCCCATCCGTACGATTGGGCTGATTCGTGGTAGTGGGTCAGCGTCATTGTTGGCGTCTATCGAGAACAGGGAGACTATCGATGGAACACAGGACGGAAACGCATCGGACCGTGTCGGGCGTCCTCCGCAAGGTAGCGCGCGGCTTCTACGGTTTCCTCTACGAGAAGGACCCCGACTTCTTCCCCTCGTACGAGGCCGTTGACGCCGAACGCGTGTCCGCACAACACTGACGGGCTGACGTCGCACCCGTACCCGGCACGCGAACGGCACGCGATGGTGGTTCGGCCGTGACGGCCAATGACTTAATTCCCGGCGCAGTGAGCGTGCGCACGATGTTCCTGACTACGGCGTCGGCGCCATCGAGAGGAACGCGGCGAAGGCGAGAACCCCCACGGACGCGATGACGGTCACAATCGCGTAGATGCGAACGCCCCGCCGCGAGGTACGGCGGGCCACGAACCCGTGAAGCGACGCCATGACGACGACCGCCACCACGAGTGACACCTTGGCGACTAACAGATGTCCAAACGCTGACGTCGTGAGGTTGGACCATCGAACGCCGTCGTGCCACGCGAGTAACGGACCAGTGACGAACAACGCCGGGAACAGCACGCGGTTCGTGACGACGGTAAACCGCCGACCAGCAGACTGGGCAATCGCGCGTAACTGCTGAGGCGTCGCGTCACGTCGAAGCGCCGGCATCACGACGAACGACAGCATCAGCTGTCCCCCGACCCAGAACGCCGCGACCGTGATGTGGACGAAAAGCACCACCGACCAGAGCACCGTCATTGCTACCGCCCCACCGAGCGGCCGCGCCCGCGAGTCACCACGTTGGCACCCCTGGCGCAATCAACTCGAGACGGCGTGAGCACCTGGACACGGTAGTACGCGAATCGATGTGCCACGCGCCGGACTTCGAGAACGAGCGTCAGATGACCGGTGACAGACCGCCGTCGAGACTCACGCCGACACCGGTCACGTAGCTCGCGCGCGGCGACAGTAAAAAGGCGGCCAAGTTCGCAAACTCCTCGGCCCGGCCCACGCGACCGAGTGGGATACGGGCGTTGCGGACGAGGTCGTCGTACACCGAGGTGACCGGCACACCGGTCTGAGCGGCCCGACGTTCCCACTGTCCGGACTCGACGAGTCCGATCAAAATGGCGAGAGCCCGCACGCCGCGCGGACCAACCTCGCTCGCGAGGGCCTTGGTGAGTGCAAGACCCGCGGCCCGGGACGCGGCCGTGGGCGTGGAACCAGCACCGGGGGCGCGCGCTGAGATCGCGAGGACGTTGAGTACCGCGCCACCCGAGACCGCGAGGTCATCGAGAACGAGGCGGGCCAGGTGCAGTGCCGACACCACCTTGAGCTCGTAGTCCGCGCGCCATTCGTCGTCATCGGAGGTCGCCACGAGTGTGGCCGCCGACCGTCCTGCGTTATTGACCAGCCCGTCGATCCGACCGAACCGGTTCCTCGCCGCGAGGACGAAGGCCTCGCGATCACTGGCGCGCGTCACGTCAACCTCGACGCACAGCGCCTCATCGCCGAGCGTGGCCTGCGCGCGCTCTAGCCGGGCGACATCACGGCCACACACGGCAACCCGAGCACCTTCGCCGACGAGGGTCTTTGCGAGTGCGAGCCCGAGTCCGTCGGTGCCTCCGGTTATCAGTATGACGCGATCATCGAGCCCCAGATCCATGAGCCCATTGTAGGGAAGCGCCGACGAGCGACGACGACGCTACACCGGTCGGTTGGAGGAATCCTCGAGCGAGGTCTTGGCTGGCTCGGGCAGCATCGCGGTGGTACCGAGTCCGGCGATCGCCGCAATCCCAGCGACGACGAGCAGTCCACGCAGACCGATCGACGCCTGCAGGCGAGGCACCATGAAGACGCCGACGAAGGCACCGAACTTGCCGATGCCGGCCGCGATCCCATGTCCGGTCGTTCGCATCTCCACGGGGAAGACCTCCGAGGGCAGGACGAAGGTCGTCGTGTTCGGGCCGAACTCGGTGAAGAGGTAGCTGAACCCGAAGATGAGTACGAAGGGCACCACCATCGTCGTGAACCGGGGCACCGCCGCGAGCAGTAGGAAGCACGCGGCCATAACCGAAAAACCAATCGACTGCAACCTGCGGTGTCCGATTCGGTCAATCTTGGTTACCGCCAGGATGTACCCGGGCAACGCGAAGACCACGAACATGGCCAGGGTGAGCAGTAGTTTCACCTTGATCGTGGCGGTGGGTGACACCTCGAGCAGGATGCTCGGCAGGGACAAGGTATTGCCGTAGTAGGCGTAGTCGAAGAGGAACCAACTGCCTGCTGTACCGATGATCAACAGCCACATCTGTCGATTCGCGAAGAACTGACGAGGGGCCATCAACGTCGTCGCGTTCGCCTTTACCACCGTCGCGTCCACGGCGCCGTTGGCGAACTGGTGCAGCTCGGCGGCGGCGCGCTCACTCTGGTGGCGAACGTGCGCTTGGAACCGTGGCGACTCGGGCATGCGTGCCCGCAGGTAGATGACCGCGGCCGCGGGGATTGCGCCTAGACCGAGCAGGAGGCGCCACGTCAGGTTCTCTGAGAATCCCGAGGAGAGCAGCGCCAACCCGACCAGCGGTCCGACGATGAGGCCGACCGCCTGCATCGAGAAGACGAGTCCTACGAGACGTCCACGGTCGTTACGGTTCGCGTACTCGCTCATCAACACCGCCGACACGGGGTAATCCCCGCCAATGCCGAGGCCGAGCACGAAGCGCGCGAGCACCAAGGTCAAGACATTCGGAGCGAACGAGGAGCTGATCGCGCCAATCACCATGATCACGGCGACAGCGGTGTAGACGGACTTGCGACCGATCTTGTCAGCGATGCGACCGAAGACCATCGCACCGAGGAAAGCACCGAGGATCGCCGACCCGGTCACCCAACTCGTCTCGGTGGTTGAGAGCGACCACTGCGACTGGACGAGCGCGGCCACGGTTCCGATAACGAAGAGGTCATAGGCGTCGGTGAAGAAGCCCATGCCAGAGATCAGGACGGCGCGGTGGTGAAATCGGCTCGTCGGTGCGTCGTCGAGGATCTGACCAACGGTGCGAGCCTCCGCCGGGATGTCGGCCGGACCGGCTCCGCTCACTTCTGAGTTTGAAACGCTCACGGCATCCTTCCGACTTCTCCCCAGGTCCGAGTGTTGCCCCGTCACGTGACGGCGGTATGTCCCCAGAGTTACGGGCGGCTGATCCAGAAGTGAATTTTCGGTTAACTGCTCACGCGTCAGCCCGAGAGTCGTCGAACGACGGCGGTTACAGTTACCGCGTGGAGGATGTGCGGCTCGACCCCATGACCGTGGATGAGTTCGAGGCGCGACTCCCCGCTCTCGCAAATGGCTACGTCGCCGAACAGATCCGTGCTGGGAACTGGAGTTCGGGCGACGCCGAAGAACTCGCGAATGTCCAACTGCACCGACTGTTGCCGCTGGGCATCGCGACGCCAGGCATGCACTGGTACGTCGCGCGAACGCTAGCGGACGAGGTCGTCGGATACCTCTGGCTCGCGACTGAACCGACCGATCCGATCACCGCGGTGGCGTGGATCTACGCAATCGAGGTCGAGCCACGGTACCGCGGCCGCGGCATCGGCCACCGGCTCCTCTACGCCGCCGAACTCGAAGCTCAGCGACTGGGGGCCCGCGCCATCGCGCTCAACGTCTTTGGGGCGAATCACGTCGCCCGCCAACTCTACGACAGCAGCGGTTACGAGGTGACGTCGTTGCAGATGCGCAAGTCCCTCGGCTGATCCCGACGACGGTGTTAGCGCGCTTCGACGGGCAGTCGTGACCGTGCCCAGCGACACGCCGGCGCGATGTTTCGGTCGGATAACGGCGGGACCGGTCCACTCCGGTAGCGTGGGCGGTGATTTTTACGCGGGGCGTAAGTACTTCTGAGGATGGCTGATGTTCGAGATCCGTCAGTTTGACGTAGACGAGGCAAAACCGGTGATCACCGACGAGGAATTGCGTCGGCGGTGGGCCCAGTTCCACGGCAACATCCACATGGTTTCGGGCAACCGCATCCGCCGCACGATCGGCCGAATGCTCGGCGAGGACACCCGGCGCTACCGCCTCGCCCGATTCTTCGGTCGTCCCCTGCTCAAGATGATCCGCGCGGTCCGCGGCACGACCAAGCCCGAACCGACCACCAAATTGGTGGTCGAGGCACCCGACGAGGTGTTCTTCCCGATCAACTACCGACCGTACCTGCTCGACCAACCCGAACGGTCCGCGGCGGGGATCGCCGCGACCGACGTCACCATCGTGCGCGTCGACGAAGGCGCAGCGAGCCCCGACGAGTTCATCGTGACCCTCAACGACGTGGTGAATCGGGCCACCACGACCTGGCTGATGATCGCCGATTCGGCCGACCCGACCGGCGACGCGACGCTGGCGCGCGAGGTCCTACGCACCCACGCCCGAGACGATGACGACGTCGTCTTCGCCGACGAGTACGGCCCGACCCCGCACGCTCCCACCCTGAAAAGCCCGGCCGTGGGTCCCCATACGCTGCTCAGTTACAACGTCGTCGGCCGACCGGCACTGATCAGAATGGACGTGATCCGCCGCGTCGGCGGGTTCTCCCGCGATGCGGGGTGGGCCTACGAACACGATCTCTACCTCAAGCTGAGCGAGATCGACGCCACGTTCCATCACGTCGCCGAACTCCTGCTCAGCGGACGAAGGACCTCGTCTTTTGACCGGTCACACCTCGATGCCGACACGATGCGAGTCGTGCAGGCCGCACTCGATCGTCGTGGGTGGGTGGGTTCGGTGGAACCCGGGGCGTTCCCCGGTCTCGTCAAGTGGCACGTCGCGGTCCCCACGCCAGCGCCGTCGATCGACATCGTGATCCCCACGCGCGACCGCGTCGACCTCATGCGACAGTGCATCAACGCCATCACCGAGAAGACGACGTACCCGAATTACAACATCATCATCTTGGACAACGATTCCGTGGACCCCGAGACCCTCGCGTACTTCGAGGCGTGCCCCTACCAAGTGGTGCCCTGCCCGGGCCCCTTCAACTACGCCCATATCGTCAACCGAGGCGTCGCCCACGCGAAGGCCGACTTCGTGGTCACGCTCAACAACGACACGATCGTGGTTACGCCCGACTGGCTGGAGCGCCTCGTCGCCCTGGCGGCGTTGCCCGACGTCGGGTTCGTCGGCGCCTGTCTCCTCGATCAGGACGGCCGTAAAGAGCACGAGAGCATCGTCATCTCGCCCTATCCCCAACACCTGCGAACCGACTCGAACTACTGGCACGCCGATAGTTTCGTCAACGCCACCCGCGACGTTGCCGCGGTCACTGGCGCGGTCCAGATGGTCGAGCGAGCGTGGTGGAACGAGCTCGGCGGCATGGACGAACAGTTGAAGGTCGTGATGAATGACGTCGACATCTGCCTGAGGAGTCACGTGGGTGGTCGATACGTCGTGTACACCCCTGACGTGCAGCTGTACCACCACGTGAGTTCGTCGAGGGGATCGCTCGACCCGCTCGACGACCGCAACCGGTTCATCCGCCGATGGGATATCTTCGGGACCTTCTCGGACCCGTATTTCCCCGAATCTCTCCTGCTGCTCGGCGAAACCATGTACTACCGCTTCCGCTGATGTGCCGGGTCACGAACCAACCAACCCGACGCCGAGACGCCCCTCTTGTAGCCTGGCTCCGTGCTTTCGCTGCGTAACCGACTAGGAGCGGCCAATCGGCGTCTGCCCTCGTGGGCCTGGCCTCTGATCGTCATCGTCATCGCGGTGCTCGCGGGCAACGCCATGTACACGACAGGTCTGGCCAACAACAACCCGATCGCCTGGACGAGCGGCATCGCGCACTCACTGTGTCGGGTCACCTGCGGGCGTCCGATGATCGACCCCAACGTCGGCTACATCACCCAACCGCTCGGCCATCTCTCGGCGATGGACCTCCTGCACGGCCACGTGCCGTGGTGGAACTACTACGAGGGACTCGGCCAACCCCTCGCCGGCGAGATGCAGGGCGCCTCGCTGTTCCCCCTCACGCTCGTGTTCGCCCTACCCAACGGGCTCTACCTGTTCCACGTGATCCTCGAGATCATCGCGGGGATCTCGACCTATTTCCTTGGACGCCGCCTCGGGATGGCGACGAGCGTCGCCACCGGCGTCGGTGTGGTCTTCGCCCTGAACGGGACCTTCGCGTGGCTCGGGAACGCGGTCCTGAACCCGGTGGCGTTCCTGCCGATGCTGCTGCTTGGCATCGAGATGGTCTATGACGGCGTAGCCGGTCGTGCCCGCGGCGGCTGGTACGTCATCGCGGCGGCGCTCGCGCTCTCGCTCTACGCCGGATTCCCCGAGGTGGCCTTCCTCGATGGCTTGCTCGCACTCGTGTGGGCGGTCGTCCGGTTGTTCTCGGTGCGGCGTGAGCACCGGATGACCGCCCTGGGACGAGTCGCGCTCGGCGGTGGGGTCGGCGTCTTGCTCTCGCTGCCCGTTGTCGTCGCCTTCGCCGACTTCCTACGGGTCGCGAACATCGGCAGCCACGTCGGTTCCATCGACGGCACGGCCGTACTGCCCAATCAGGCGCTCCCGATGTTCCTCGATCCGTACGTCTACGGCACGATCATGAGCAACCACAACGCGGTCTACGCGTGGGGCAGTATCGGGGGCTACCTCCTCGCCGGTTCCTCGACCCTGGCGATCCTCGGTCTCTTCGGGCCCCGACTCCGACCCCTTCGTATCGCGCTCGCCGCCTGGATCCTGTTGGCCACGCTCGCCATGTTCAACGTGGCGCACGTTCGCCCGCTCTGGAACCTCATCCCGTACGTGAATCAAATCGCCGTGTCGCGCTACATGATGCCGAGCCTCGAGATGGCGGTGGTCGTGCTCGCCGGCCTCGCCATCACCGACCTGGCCACGAGTCGGGCCGCGCGACGGCTCTTCTTCGTGACGACGGCGATCGGCTTGCTGCTCACCATCTGGTCGGCTGAAGGGGCGGCGCCGGCCAACGCCGGTGTGGTGCTCGCCCACCGCACGCGCATCATCTTCATGGGACTCGACGCCCTCCCCTTCATCGCCATTGCTCTGATCCTGCTGGTCGGCTTCTTCTCGAAGCATCGCGTCGCCCCGACCCTGTTCGCAATTGTTCTGGCCGGTGAGGCCCTCGTGTTCTTCATCGTTCCATCCGCCGAGGCGCCGAAGTTTGTGACCGTCGACCAAGCGCCGATCACCTACCTGCAACAACACCTCGGCGAGTCGCGCTTCCTCGATTTCGCCGTGCTGTACCCGAACTGGGGCTCGCAGTACAGCCTGCATGAGCTCAACGCCATCGACCTGCCTTTCCCCGAGGCGTTCGCGAAATACATCTCCACCCAGCTGAATCCCGGGATAGCCACACCGCGCCAGTACATGGTCGCTGGCGGCATGAACGGCATCATCGAACAGGAGAACGCCCTCGTCACCCATCTGGCCGCCTACCAGGCGGCGGGTGTCCAGTACCTGCTCTTTCCCAAGGTGGCGCCTCCGAGCCGTGCCTTGGTACACCTCGGCATCAAGTTGGTCTTCTCGGACTTCCGCACCGATATCTACCGGCTGCCGACGACCACGCCCTTCTTCTCCTCGCCGAACGCGAACTGCACGGTGTCGAGCACCGCTGTCGACCGTGCCTCGGCGACCTGCACGGCGCCCGGGACCCTGGTGCGCAGCGAACTCATGATGCCGGGCTGGCACGCGTTCGTGAACGGCCAGTCGGTCCCGCTGACCACCACCGACGGCGTGTACCAGACAATCGCGCTCCCCTCGGGAACCTCGACCATTACCTACAGCTTCCTGCCGCCCCACGAGGAGGCCGCCTCAGCCGGATTCCTGCTCGGGGTCCTCGCACTGTTCCTCGTGCCCGCGTGGCCGCGATGGTGGCGGCGGCGTCGAGGGGAACACGCGCGCCAATGAGGACCAGGCGCCGACTCGGGGCCGTCGCGCTCGCCGTCGCGCTGACCCTGGCCCCCGCAACGGCCGGGGCGACGGGTCATCATCTGCTCCCCCAGACAACCCGACCCTGGACGGGCAAGGCGCTCACCATTCGCGTTCGTGAGCTCTGGCACGCAATCCGAACCAATGACGTGGCTCAAGCCGGCGCCCTGTTCTTCCCCCTTTCGGCGTACGTCCAAGTGAAGGCGATCTACGACCCGGCCGCCGATTTCCGCGACCGGCTGTGGGCCTTCTACCTGCTCGACCTCGCCGCGTATCACGCCGCCACACTCGACGCCGGCTCCTTCATCGGCGATCGCGTCAACCTGGCCGACATGAGTTGGATCCCGCCGGGCGCCTGTGAGAACCGCATCGGGTACTGGCACCTGCCCGGAGTCCGCCTGCTCTACCACGAGGGTGGGACGGTCCGGTCCGTAGGGATCTTCTCCTTCATCTCCTGGCGCGGCGTGTGGTACGTCGTGCACCTCGGGCCGAATCCTCGACCGGCGAACGTTGGCACCGTCGACGCCCCAGCCCTCGGCACCGGTGTGCCCGGCGGTGGCGGCTGCTAACCCACCGGGTTGATTACCCCGTTCGCTCCGATGATGGCCGCGCTCGCCCCGAAGTCGCTCGCCGACAACTGGTTGACGAACGTCGCCGCGGCACCCGACGGATCGAACTGCGGCAGACCGCTACTAGTCAGGACGAAGGACGTAAACCGCCCGGCTACGAAAGACCCCGTCGCGCCGAGCGTGACACGAAGGACCGCCGAATACTTGAGGGGCCCGACCGTGGCGAAGTCGTAGTAGTTGACGAAGTCGCCCAGGCTGTAGTCGATGAGGTGTCCGCGGTACCACTCGAGGCCACGCAACACGTGGGGACCGCTGGCGATGACGAGGTCAGCGCCGTCGTCGATCGCGGCGTGGGCGAATTGGTACGGGTTGCCGCGATCCTCTCCCGCGAAGGTCTCGACGTGACGCGTCACGTGGGCGGCGTTGGGGCCCTCGGCGCCGGCGTGCATGTACACGACCACCACCTGGGCCTCGCGGTGCGCGTCCGCGATCAAGGTCGCGGCCTGGGCGGGGTCGAGCATGTCGTTGGTGTTGTAGTAGGGCGCGAAGTCAACGAAGGCGACGCGTATCGAGCCCTCGTGCACGAGGCCGATCTGTCCGGGTAAGCCCGCCTGGACGATTCCCGCTTGAGCGAGGGCGCGCGACGTGGTGGCGATCCCCACGGCACCGTAGTCGTAGGCGTGATTGTTCGCACTGTTGAGCACCGTGAAGCCCGCCGCCCGGTAATCACGGGCGAAGCTCGTCGGCACCTTGAAGGCGTAGCAGTACGGCGACGGCGGTTGACACTTGGAGCGAGTCGCCGAGGTCATCGTTCCCTCTAGATTTCCGAACACGATTGGCGCATCGAGGTACCGTCGCAACGGCGCGAGGTACCCCGCCGGGTCGGACGGCAGCGTCGGAGTGTTGCCGAGCTCGGTGTCGCCGACGGCGTCGATGGTGACGGTCGGCGCCGTCGTGGTGGTGACCGGGATCGACGACGAGGTTGTCGGCGCGACGGTGGTCGTCGTTACGACAGTCGTTCTACGCGTCACCGCTGTCGTCACGACCGCCGCCGCGAGCACGAGTGCCCCGACGGCTCCCACGAGCCAGGCGCGTCGACGAGCGCCGGACACGTGACGTCCTACCACGGCTGGGCTTCACCCGGCGTGGTGGATTGGAAGACCGCGAAG
This sequence comes from Actinomycetes bacterium, assembly GCA_021837305.1. Lineage (GTDB taxonomy): Bacteria > Actinomycetota > Acidimicrobiia > Acidimicrobiales > RAAP-2 > RAAP-2. The sequence continues at coordinate 92,927 of JAKBGV010000003.1, read as the reverse complement.
AAGTCCTTGGTGCTCGGGTAGAGGAACCGATTTGGGATCTGGTTCACGTTCGGCACGATCAACGTTGGTGCGCCGGCTCCCGGGCGCGCGTAGGCGACGAAGATTGGCCACTCGGGGTTAATGTCGAGTTCCATCGCTCGCACGCAGTGCAGGTCAACCATCACCTGGGCCAGACTCGCCGCAGTCTGGGCGGGCGCGGCGGCGTAGATCAGGTTGCCGGTCGCGTCCACTCCGAGCGCCGTGCGCCACACGGCGGGCACCCCGTGCAAGGTCAGCCCCCACGCGCCGTTATTGGCGGTTTGGGCCGTCGGGCGCGAGTTGGCCACGAGCAACGTCAGGTTCTGTCGGGCCATGACCACGTTCGCGCCTGGTCGCGGCCCCCCGGCCCAGCTCACGACGTTGACGGTCCCGTTGGTGTAGCGCACCACCGTCGCCAGACCGCGGACCATCGGGAAGTAGAGCGTTCGATTCACGTAGAAGCCGGCGGCGCTGTCGGCTTCGTAGAAGCCGGCGTTGAAGGTCGCGAGCAGCCGGCCGCGGGCCGTCGGTGGAACCTGCTCGGGCCCGCGCGGCAGATTCGTCGCGCCCGGGCCCAGGTAACCGGGGTAGAGGGCCAGGATCGAGCTCGAACTGCGCAGCCAGGACGCGTAGACCACGGTCGTTGCGTGCGGATCGGGCCGGAAGGTGGTCGTGAACACCGTCGGCACCCGCGACCACGGGTCGAGCCGTCGCCAGCGCGCACACAGCGCCCCGGGACCCTTCGACACGGGGGTCGAGTCGCGCAGACACACCGGCTGCGGCGACGAGCCCACCGACGCCGACGCCTGAAGCGACGGGGACAGCGCCAGCACCGCGAGGGTCACCACCCAGGTCCTCGTGCGCATCGCTCCTCCCTACACCAATCCTACGAAAGACGACCTCATCGACCTGGCTTCGTGCGATACCCTCCACGGTGGAGGACCGGAGGGCGATGAGCAAACGGGTTGACGGCATCGACCTCTCGGCGAAACTCTCCCGCGAGGAATCCGAATCACGCATCCTCGTCGCCCAGCGCCGACTCGTGCACCTTCGTCTCCTGACGGCGGGCCTGCTCGAGCCCCATGAGGTCGGACCGGGGCTCGTGGTGCTCTTCGAAGGCTTCGACGCCGCCGGCAAGGGGGGCGCGATCCGCCGCCTCACCGGCGCCCTGGACCCGCGTCACGTTCGGGTCATCCCGATCAGCGCACCCACGGACGAGGAACGGCGCCACCACTTTCTCTGGCGGTTTTGGCCGAACCTGCCGGGCCGGGGTGAGATGACGGTCTTCGACCGGTCCTGGTACGGCCGGCTCCTCGTCGAACGGGTCGAGGGATTGATCGACCACGACACCGTACGCCGCTCGGCTGACGAAATCGTCGAATTCGAACGGTCCCTCGTCAACGACGGGGTGACGATCATCAAGATTTGGCTGCACATCTCGGACGGCGAGCAGCTGTCACGTTTCAACGACCGAGCGAAGGACCCGCTCAAGAACTGGAAGCTCACCCCGGACGACTGGCGCAATCGAGGCCTGCGCCCGGCGTACCTCGAGGCACTCACCGACATGCTCGACTGGACCGACCACGGCCACGCCCACTGGGACGTCATCGCCGCGGAGGATAAGCACTACGCCCGAGTGGCGGTGCTCGAGACGGTCATCCGTCGCTGGGAACACGACCTGGAGCGACGCGGCGTGCGCGTACCCCCGGCCCGCGGCGATGACTACCTTCATTAGCGAGTTCTGGCACACTGGGTCATGACCTCGCGCTACGGCATCACGATTCCCTTCGACGGCGTCTCGCTGGGCGAACACCGCGTCTGGTACTCGCGACTCGTCGAACTTGGCTACACCGACGTGTGGTCAGCCGAGGTCGACGGGACCGATGGGTTCACGCCGTTGGCCCTCGCCGCGGCGTGGGAACCGCGGCTCAATCTCGGACTCGCCGTGGCACCCGTGTTCACTCGCGGACCGGGGCTGCTCGCGATGACGATCGCCGCCCTCGCCGAGGTGGCCGGCGAACGACTCACCGTCGGGCTCGGCGCCTCGAGCCAACCGGTCGTCGAGCGCTGGAACGGGATCACCTACGACCGGCCCTTCGCACGCACGCGCGACGTGCTGCGTTTCGTGAATCGGGCACTCGACGGCGAGAAGATCGACGAGGACTTCCCCACCTTCAGCGTCCACGGCTTCAAGCTCTCGCGACCCGTGAAGAATCGCCCCCGGATCCTGCTCGGGGCACTGCGCCCAGCCATGTTGCATCTGGCCGGTGCTGAGGCCGACGGGGCAATCCTCAACTGGCTGGCCGCCGAGGACGTCGCGACCTGCCGGGCCGAAGTGGGCCTCGACAAGGCCATCGCGGCTCGTTTGTTCGTCGTGCCCACCGCCGACACCGACCTCGCGCGAACCGTCGGACGCCGGATGATCTCCTCGTACCTCACGGTCAACGCCTACGCCGAGTTCCATCGTTGGCTCGGTCGCGGTGAGGCACTCACGCCGATGTGGGACGCCTGGGCCGCCGGTGACCGCAAACTCGCCAACGCGGCGATCCCCGACGAGGTCGTCGACGCACTGATCATCCACGGATCCTTCGACGCCTGCCGCGATCACGTCCAGCGGTACGTCGAGGCCGGTGTGACGATGCCCACGATCGCGATCGTGCCCGTGGGTGTCACCCTCGAGGAGGCCATCATCGGCCTCGCTCCGCGCTGAGCGATATCCCTACACTGGCAGTGGAGGTTGTGATGGGTAAGAAGAAGTCCAAGCACGTGGTACCGGTTCGTATTGGCGTCGTGGACACGATGTTCGCCCGCTACGACATGGGCGGCGCCGCGCGCGCCGAGCTAGCGGACTGTCCGGGCTACGGGAGCCGCTTCACCGTCGTCTCCCAGACCGTCCCTGGGTTCAAGGACCTCGCGGTAGCGGCGAAGAACCTCATCGAACGCGACGGCTGTTCGATCGTGGTCGCCCTCGGCATGCCGGGTAAGGCGCCCATCGACAAGCAGTGCGCCCACGAGGCGGCCCTCGGTATCATGCAGGCGCAACTGCTCACCTCGACGCCCATCTTGGAGGTCTTCGTCCACGAGGACGAGGCCGATGACCCGGAGGTCCTGGCCTCGGTGTTCAAGAACCGCTCGGCCAAGCACGCGCGCAACGCGTACTGGATGCTGTTCGAACCCGAGCAACTCGCCCGCCGAGCCGGTCAGGGCGTGCGTCAGGGCTTCGAGGACGCGGGGCCGCTCGCGCTCGCCTGACCCAAAAGTGAAGGCCCCCTCGGCTGTTCACTATGCTCACCAGGGTTAGTCCGCCTCAAGGAGGATCCATGCCCGAAGCCGTCATCGTCGCCACCGGTCGTTCACCCATCGGTCGAGCGTTCAAGGGGTCGCTGGTCGACGTGCGCCCCGACGACCTCGCCGCCCACGTCGTTGCCGAGGTGCTGGCGAAGGTGCCCCAGCTCGACCCGACGACCATTGACGACCTCATGATGGGCTGCGGCCAACCGGCGGGCGAATCAGGGTTCAACATCGCACGCGTCGTCGCCATCCTCGCCGGACTCGACACGGTGCCTGGTGTCACCGTCAATCGCTACTGCTCGTCGTCGCTCCAGACGATTCGCATGGCCGCACACGCGATCAAGGCCGGCGAGGGAGACGTCTTCATCGCCGCGGGCGTCGAGACCGTGTCTCGCTTCGGCAACGGGGCCTCGGACATTGCCAAGGCGATGAACCCGCACTTCGACGAGGCAGTCGCTCGCACGACCGCGCGCTCGGTGCGCGCCGGTGATCCGTGGACCCCGAGCCCGGGGCTCGCGGACGTCTACATCGCGATGGGCCAGACGGCCGAGAACGTCGCCGAGTACGAGCACGTCTCGCGCGCCGAGATGGACGAGTTCGCCCTGCGCAGCCAAGAGCTCGCCGTCGCGAGTCAGCACAACGGTTTCTTCGAGCGTGAGATCATCCCCGTCACGCTCCCCGACGGGCGCGTCATCGCGACTGACGACGGTCCCCGAGCCGGCACCACGCTCGAAAAACTGGCCGCGTTGGCCCCGGTCTTTCGCGAGGGTGGCACCGTCACCGCCGGCAACGCCTGCCCACTCAACGACGGCGCCGCCGCCGTGATCGTGATGAGCGACACCCGCGCCAAGGCGCTTGGCCTGACGCCGCTCGCCCGGATCGTCTCGAGTGGCGTCAGCGCGCTGAACCCGGAGATCATGGGCCTCGGTCCCGTCGCGGCGAGCCGTCAGGCGTTGGCTCGCGCCGGGCTGAGCATCGACGACATCGACCTGGTCGAGATCAACGAAGCCTTCGCGGCGCAGGTGATCCCCTCGGCCAAGCACCTCGGGATCAGTTGGGACAAGCTCAACGTGAACGGTGGGGCCATCGCGCTCGGCCACCCCTTCGGCATGACCGGTGCACGCATCATGACCACCCTGCTCAACGGCCTCGAGGACCGGGACAAGCGCTATGGGTTAGAGACAATGTGCGTCGGCGGTGGCCAGGGCATGGCCATGATCGTCGAGCGACTCAGCTAACCGCTCGCCCAGTCGATCGGGCGTCGGGGTCGGCGACGTACCGGTCGTGCTCCTCGTCAGAGACCGCCCGGGCTTCGTCGGGTAAGAGCACCGGGATCGACCCGCGCACCTCGTAGGCCACGCGACGACGCGGGTTGTAGAGCACGCTCGCGCCCGACAGGTACAGCAGTGGGCCGTGATCGACGGGGTCCTCCAACAACTCCAGCAGGAACGGGTCGAGGGCCATCACGCCTCCTTGATCATCGCGACGACCTCGTCGACGTGGCGCGCGCAGCTCGACTCGTCGCGCGCTTCGACGTTGAGCCGTAGCAACGGTTCGGTGTTCGAGGGTCGCAGGTTGAACCACCAGCTCCCGAGATCAGCGCTCAGCCCATCCATCTCGTCGACCGCCACACCCTCGGCGCGCAGGCGTTGGGCGACGGCGCGGACCGTGCCGGCAGGATCGGCCACCTCGGTGTTGCGCTCGCCGGAGGAGGCGTAGCGCTGGAAGGGCGCCTGCAGCGTCGACAGCGGCACGTCCGAGCGGCTGAGCAGCTCGAGCACGATCAAAGCGGTGATGATGCCCGAGTCGGCGCGGTAGTTGTCCCGGTAGTAGTAGTGGCCCGAATGCTCGCCACCGAAGATCGCGCCGGTCTCGGCCATGACCTGCTTGATATAGCTGTGACCCACGCGCGTGCGAACGCCGACCCCGCCGTGCTCGGCGATCACCTCGGGCACCGACTTGGAGCAGATGAGGTTGTAGAGCACCGTCGCGCCGGGGTGGCGGTCTAAGAGTGCGGCGGCCACCATCGCGGTGGTCGTCGAGCCAGAAACCGGCTCGGCCCGCTCGTCCACGACGAATACCCGGTCAGCGTCACCGTCGAAGGCGAGTCCGATATCGGCCCCCGTCTCGAGGACGCGACGTTGGAGGTCCACGAGGTTGGCGGGGTTGAGCGGGTCGGCGGGATGGTTGGGAAAGTTCCCGTCCAGTTCCGGGTACAGCACGTCGAGTTCGACGGGCAGGCCGGCGAAGACCCGGGGCGCGACGAGGCCACCCATCCCGTTGGCGGTGTCGGCCACGATACGTAGTGGGCGCAGGGCCGTGACGTCGATGAAGGAGTGCACGTGGGCGATCCAGTCGGGCCAGAGGTCCCGTTCGACCCGGTCGGCGCGGGGCTCGGCGTCGACGCCGAGCAGCCCCTGCGCGTCGGCGGCGATCTCGAGGAGTCCGGACTCCACGCCGACTGGCCGGGCACCGGCCAAACACAGCTTGATGCCGTTGTAGCGGGCGGGGTTGTGCGACGCGGTGAACATGGCGCCCGGCGCGTCGAGGAACCCGGACGCGAAGTACAAGAGGTCCGTCGACGCGAGACCGAGGTCCACGACCTCGACGCCTTCACCACGCGCTCCGTCGCTGAAGGCCGCACTGAGTGACACGCCGGACTGGCGCATGTCACGGGCGATCACGAGCCTCGGTGACCGGGCGAATCGTGCGAACGCCGCACCCACTGCGCGCGCGATGACCTCGTCGAGTTGATCGGGATACGTCCCGCGCACGTCGTAGGCCTTGAAGATGGCGCCGGTATCCACGCTGGTCATGCTACTGCCGGGACCGTCGACGCCTCTTGTAGGCGTTCCACGCCACGACGAGTCCGAGCGCGACGGTCACGTCGCTCAGCCAGTTGCCGAGCGTCACCGCCGGCGTGGACCCGTAGACCAGCGAGACATCGTGGCTCGTGGGCACGACCACCATGAGGTTGGGACTCACGCGGTACGGTCCCGTGGCCCCAATCGCGTGCCACCGGGGGTAGTACGAGATCTTGACCAGCGTCGGCACCCCCACGCGGTCGACGTGGAACGAAATCCGCTGGAGGCCGACCACGACGTGGGTCACGGTCTCCTTCGCGAGCGGGGCACTCGGGTGCAGGTCGGTGATCGACGAGGCGCGCGGCCACGAGGGCGGCCCACTCGCGGCCGCGAGGACCGACCACCGGGCTGGGTCGAGCCACCACGTCGTGTTGGCGGCGAGCCACGCGGTGCGACTCGCGACGCCGCTGACGACGTTGGGGTCACTGGCGAGCCCCTCGACCATCGGGCTCGACTTGATCAGGTAGATACGCCAACGAACCCCCGGGGACGGCCAGGCGCGGGTCTGGGCGATGAAGCGCAACTGGGGGTCGGCGTTGGCCTCGGCGACCGCCAAGGGTGAGAAGGCGATGTAGTACCGCACCCCGAGCATCTGCAGGTGTGAGACGCCCTCGGCGACGTTGAGTTGACCGTAGGGCAGACCAACTTGGGGATTGCTCGGCTGGCTGCTGAGCTCGGCCTGGTCAAGGAAGTGATACGGCGTCGTCGCCGAGGACTCGAAGAAGAGTCCCTCCATTGAGTCGATGCAGTTGTTCGTCCAGTACGGCAGCAGCATGAGCGCCATCGTGGTGCCGAAGCGGTTCTCGCTCGGTGCGTACTCCCACATGGCCCGCCCGCAGCCATAACGCGCACCGACGCGGGCCATCGTCGTCATGAGGTCGTGGTACTCGGGCCACGCCGGCTTGCCCTGGTAGCCCGAATAGTTCCACGCCGCCCAACTCGAGACCTGATTGCCGCTCGTGGAGAGACCGAGCACGTTCGCCGACGCGGGGATGAGCCCCGGCACCGTCGAGGCGAGGCCGAGCACGCCCACGACGGCCGTGGCGAGGAGTGACCGGCGATAACGGTGTGAGCGGACCTCGGCGTCACCGCGCGCCACGACGAGCAGCTCCGTTGCGGGCGTGGAAGCACCGTCGGCGGGCGTCGAGGCAATCATTGGCCCGTCAGCCGACGCCTCATGTGACACCTCGTCTCGCGGCTCAGTGGGCGCGACTGCCACGTCACTCGGGCGCACGTCGTAGAGCCGCACGTGCTCGGACCAGCGCGCCAGCGGGTAGCCAACGAGCCAGCCCGCGGCGAGGTGGATGGCGATGAACCAGAAAGGCACCAGCCGTTCGTTCCAGATGACCCCCTGGGGATCGGCGACGAAGGCGCCGAGGGTCACGGCACAGACCGTGGCGAGCACCATCCCCAGACGATCTCGCACGACAAAGGCAACGACGACCGCAGCCGTGGCCATGGCGATGACCCACCGGTCGCCGGCGGCGCCGCCCGAGGACGTGTACCAGCCCAGCGTGGTGAAGATCGCGTGCAGGTTCGAGACGTTGTCGTTCGTATAGCCCATCGAGTTCGTGAGCTGCTGGCTGAATCCAAAGGGCAGGAGCCACCACGCGGTGAGTCCCGCGGTCAACAGACCGGCACCCAGCGCGAAGCGAAACGGTCGCGCGGTGTCGCCCGGCACGGGCTGATCACGCCGATCACCCCATCCGTGACGCGCGAAGATCTCGAAGACGAGTAACACGCCGACGACGCCGACGACGAAGAAGAACGGCAACACGTGCGAAAACAGCGTCAGTGCGAGCCCGATCGCCGCTGGCCAGTAGCCGCGTCCGGTGCGCATACCGCGCGCGAAGAGGCCGATGGTCACCAGAGCGAACGCGAGCGACAACGAGAACGCGTACTCGCCCGCCATCGTGGAGAAGAGGTTGCCGCCATCAATGGTGAAGGACGCGTCAAAGAGGAAGGGCAGCGTGGCGGCGGCCAGGGCCGCGGGGACTGGCCGGGGCGCGCGCATCAGCCGCCCGAGCAGGTAGGCGCCGACCGGCATGAGCACCGACCCGAGGATCGTCGCGACCTTGAAGGCGAGCGCGGCGTTGATGACGTAGCTCGCCAAGGTCGCGAGCAGGTCGGGCAGGATGAAGTAGTAGGTGTACGCGGGCATCCCGGCGAACCACCCCGGATACCACGGCGTCAGGTCGAACGGGTTCCCGACGCTTCGCAGGTAGGCCGGGAGCGCGAGGTGGGCGCCCGTATCGCCACCGGTGATCGTGCTGGTCGAGAAGACGAGATTCGGGTGGAGCGACCACACGGTGACCAGGATGACCGAGGCCACGACCGCGAGGTCGAGCCACGCGCCGGGCGACCACCGACGCATCAGTGGACCCGGTGGGCGATGACCGAGGCCATCGCCACCGCGTTGAAGGAGACGTGCGTAAGCGCGCTCGGCAGGAGCCGCTTGGTGCGCCACGCGACGATGGCGAGTACCACGCCGAGTCCCGCGAGACCGGCGAACTGACGGGCCTCGCCGTGGACCGCCGCGAAGATCAGTGCGCTCAGGACCACCCCAAGGGTCACGGCGAGGCGGGGCGACCGTGTCGCGCCAAGCGCGACGAGTCCCCGAAAGACGACCCCACGAAAGAACCACTCCTCGACGATGGGTGCCCCGAAGGTCGTCAGCACGACGAGCAGCACGAATCCGGCACCGTGGGCCGCGCCGAAGAGTTTGTCCACGGGCGCGTTCAGGTGTCGCAGGTGGAACGGTCGGTAGAGGATCGCCACGACGAACTGCGCCGCGACACCCAGCACCACGTACCAGAGGTCCCCAATCTCGAAACGCCATTGGTGCGGCCACGGGCCAAGTCCGCCCGCACGCGTCGCCGCCACGATCGCCACGACGAAGCCGACCCAGAGCCCGACCAGGCTGAGTGAGCTCGCCCACCAGGGGTCTTGGCGGGCCGCCGCGAGGCCGGCGAATCCGCCGGGGAAGTGGGTGAGGGTGCTCACCACGCCGATCAGCGCTGACGCGAGCAATTCGCCGATGACGAACCCCGCGGCGGCCGCGACGAGGACGGCACCGGGTCGCACGGTTCGCTCGACCACGGGCGCGTTCTCCACAGGTCCCTACGCTAATGCGTGGTCCGATTCGCGACGTGCGAGCCTGGTGTCGCACCGGGGCCTCTAGATTGGGATGGTGAGCACACCACCCAACGAGAAGCCCGGCTTGAAGAAATTACTGCCGTCGGGTGAGCGACCGATGGCGCCCGAGTCGAGGCGGCGGATCATCACGATCGCGATTATCGCCTTCGTCGTGGGTATCCTCTTCATCCCATCGCTCTTCCAGAGCAAGAGCGTGCGTACCATCTCCTACTCGGCACTGCTGAGCGATGTCCACAACCAGAAGGTCGTGTCGGCCACGGTGGACAACGCCAATGGCGTCATCTCGGGTCAGCTCGCCGACGGAACGAATTACACCACGAACGGCCCCGCCCCGGCGATCTCGAGCGAGATCGACACCCTGCGGGCGAACAACGTGAACGTCGCGTTCTCCAACCCCTCGAGCTTCGCCTCCACCTTCCTCCCCTACCTGATCTGGATCCTCATCTTCGCGCTGTTCATGATCTACGCCAGCCGTCAGGCGCGCGGCCAGATGAACGGCATGATGTCCGTCGGTCGCTCCAAGGCCAAGCAGTTCAACCAGGACAAGCCCAAGATCACCTTCGCGGACGTCGCGGGGTATCTCGGGGTAAAGCAGGAGATTAGCGAAGTCGTCGACTTTCTGAAGAATCCGGCGCGGTTCCGCGACGTCGGCGCACTGATCCCCAAGGGACTGCTCCTGGTGGGCCCACCGGGCACGGGTAAGACCATGCTCGCGCGCGCCGTCGCCGGGGAGGCCGGCGTCCCCTTCTTCTCGGTCTCGGGGTCGGACTTCATGGAGATGTTCGTCGGCGTGGGCGCCAGCCGCGTCCGCGACCTCTTCAACACCGCGCGCAAGCAGTCCCCCGCCATCGTCTTCATCGACGAGATCGACTCGATCGGCCGCAAGCGTGGCGCGGGCGTGGGCGGCGGACACGACGAGCGCGAACAGACGCTGAACCAGATGCTGAGCGAGATGGACGGCTTCGACCCGACCGAGGGTGTCGTCGTCATCGCCGCCACCAACCGCCCCGACGTCTTGGACCCGGCACTGCTGCGTCCGGGACGATTCGACCGTCAGATCGTCGTTCCTCTGCCTGACCTGGAGGAACGACTGCCCATCCTCCAGGTGCACGCGAAGAATAAACCCCTCGACGCGAGCGTGGACTTGCACATGGTGGCGCGCGGCACCCCCGGTATGAGTGGCGCGGACCTCGCGAACCTGGTCAACGAGTCGGCGTTGCACGCCGTTCGGCGCCACTCGGCCACGATCGGTATGGAGGACTTCGAGTCCGCGCGTGACCGGGTCATGATGGGTCAAGAACGAGACACCATGATCCTCCACGACGACGAGCGAGAGCGCATCGCCTTCCACGAGAGCGGCCACGCCCTGCTCGCCTACGTGTTGGAGAAGTCCGACCCGCTGCACAAGATCACCATCATCCCCCGCGGCATGGCCCTCGGAGTCACGATGACGCTGCCCGAGGAGGACCGCCACATCATGTCGCGCCAGCACCTCGAGGACGCGCTGTGTATGCGAATGGGTGGTCGGGTCGCCGAGTTGCTCGTCTACGGCGACCTCTCGACGGGTGCCGCCGACGACTTGCAGCGCAATACGGACCTCGCGCGACGGATGGTGCGCGAGTGGGGTATGTCCAAGGAGATCGGTCCGATGGCCTGGGGCTCGAACAATCAGGTGTTCCTCGGCGAGGACCTCATGCACACGCGTGACTACTCCGATCACACCTCCCAGATGATTGACGACGAGGTGGAGCGGATCTTGCGCGAGCAGGAGTCCCGGGCGATCGAGGTACTCACGCTGCACCGTCGTGGGCTGGAGGCGCTCACGCGTGCCCTGCTCGAACACGAGACGCTCGACGGCGAGGAGGCCGCCCGACTCATCGACGAGGCCCACGGCGAACCAGTGCACCCGCACGGGACCAAGACCGTGAGCACGTTGACCGGCGTGAGCCGCTCGTCTCGTCCGTCCACGGAGACCCCGGTCACCGTCAGCGCCGACGTGACGCCGCCCTGGCAGCCGCCGACGCTACCCGCCGTTTAGGGCCGACACCACGACGATCCCCGTCGGGGTCGTCGGTAGCGTCGTAGCGACCACGAGATTGTCGTGGTTCGCGGTGATCAGGAACGACCGGCCGTGCAGCGTGGTGGGAAGACCGTCGCGCCCGCGCAGGTCGACCGTCGTGCCAGGCGCGATGGTGACCACTCGACTGGTCGGAATCGTCCCGAGCACCGTCACGGTGACCGCGAGCGCCCGAGCACCGACATTGGTCGCGGTCATCGCGTCAAAGCCCAGACGGGCGAAGTCGCTGACCAGGTAGAGCTTCGCGGGTGTCGCGGGCACCGACAGCGACTGGCCATTGAGCGTTCCCGTGGCCAGGCTCGCCGCGATCGCCACCGAGGAACGAAGCTGCACCGTGGCGTAGCCGTGGGCGGGCACGGCGGAGTTTGGGGTGATGTCGATGGACCCGGTCGAGTACGGCGCGACGCTAACCCGTTGGGGGGCCACGTTATAGGGCGGCAGTCCGATCGTCGCCGTGACCGAGGCGGTGGCGTTCGAGGGATTCGTGATGAGTACCCGGGCGATCGCGCCGCTGACCGTCGTGACGCGGGGGAACCAGTCCGTTCGCGAGAGCGACGACGTGCCCGCATTGAACGACGTGAAGGTGCCGAACTGCTGGACCGCGGTGGCGACCACGTCACCGCGGATGGCCCGGACCACGATCCCCACGTTCGCCTGGTTCACGATACGGGTCCCGAGACCTAAAGACACGACCCGATGCGCCGCGATCGCCACCCCCTGATACGGAGCGGGCGCCGAGAACCCCGAGGCCGTCTCGGCGGTCACGTTCACGACCGTCGACGTCGAGGACGGGTTGTAGAGCACCAGGTACGCCTTCGAGCCGACCGCCGTGTCCAAACCGCTGGCGTACCAGGTGGTCGAGCCAGAATTGAGACACGGGGTCTGGGCCGTGCCGGCGGCGTTGAGTTCGTCCGCGACCACGCCACGGCCGTCGACGATGAGTGACATGCCGAACCAGTGGCCGGTCGCCGGCGGGGCGACCGACGCCGACGCGCGTGCCGCGAGCACCAGGTGACGGGTCAGCGAGGCACCGGTGTCGGTGTCGATCTCCACTTCGACGTGCCGGGTGTGGTCGGCGGTGTTGAGCACGACGACGTGTCCCGCTGGGGTACCCGACGCACCGAGTCCCGCGCAGTACAGGGCCGTGGACTCAACCGGACCCGTCGACAGACTCGACACCGCCGCCGTCGGGTTCGAGGTGTGCACGACACTCGTGGCGACCGCCGTTGCCGCGAGCGCCGCGCCGAGCACGAGGACGAGGGGCCGACGACTCACGTCCGGTCCCCGTGGGCCGCGCGCTTGACGCGGCCTCGGCGCGAGGCGATGCGCTCGAATCGCTGGACTGACCCGAAGCCGAGCCACACGATCGCCCACAGACCCAGGGTGAAGAGCGCGAGCAACCCGTTGAGGGGGAACTGGCGCAGGACGAGCTGGGCGGTAACCGGCGGACGATAGTTGTTGACGAGGTAGGCCGGCGCCCAACCGAAGACCGTGCGTCGCGTGGCGGCGACCCCGTTGACAGACAGGGCGAAGGCGCTCGCCGGGGCGAGTCCGGCGACGACCGTCGCCCCGGGGCTCACGGTTCCAGTCCCGAACGTGGGACCCGCCAGCGGCGACCAGCCGGTGGAGGACCTCCGCGAGGACTGGGCGACCAGACCGTGGAACGCGGCGTTGGCGTAGATCGTGACCGCCGGGGACTGCAACTGCAGGGCGAGGTCAGTTTGGCGCGCGAGCGTCGCCATGAGCGCTTTGGGCACGGGACGAGTCGGCACGCCCTGGGCACCCGCGTACTCGGGGGCCGGCGAGTCCATCACCACAACCGTGGCGACACCAGCCTGGGCGAGCAGCGAGCCCACGTGGACCGTCCGACCGAGCAGCGCGAGGTTGATCGCCTCGAGCAGGACATCCGAGGTCCCCGAGTCTGGCGGTGAGAAGAGGGTCGAGCCTCCCGGCAACCCGTTCATCGACGTCGCCGCGGCCAGTCCCGGGGCGACCGACCAGCCGGGCATCGGTAGCACCGACGGGTCACCCAGCCACAGGATCCGGTAGCCACCCGCGTTCGGCGGCTGCGCGGCGCTCATCGACTCCGCCACGCTGGTCACCGGCAGGTTGAAGCGGCCACTCGCGAAGTCGCCGAGGAACGGCAGGGCCGACACCACGATCACCGCGACGAAGATCGCCGCGACGCTCTGGCGCCATCCGAAGCCCGCCTGACGGAGGTCGGACTCGAGCGCGGCCACCCCGAGTCCGATGAGTCCCGCGATCGACACCGCGTAGAGCGTCAACAGCACGTCGAGGTCGGGGGCGAAGTCACCGAGCCAGTGCCGAGCCGTCAGCGCCGCCAGCACCAAGGACAACGTGGCGATGGTCGCGAACTTGCCGGCGATGACCCGCCGATCGCCCCGGGTGAGCAGGAGCCCGATGACCGCGGCGCCGGGCAGCAGCCACCCCCACCACGACGCGCCGAAACCACCGTCCGCGCCCCGCGCGAGCAGGGTCAGTGACGGCGCGGACCAGGGACCTCGCGCGAGGCCGAAGAGCTCGATCGCGCGCCGGCCCGCGAGCACGACATCCACGGTCATCGGCGCGAGGAAAACCGCGACGCCCCCGAGCACCGCGCCGAGCAGTCGCCACGGACGGCTCGGCGCCCCGTCGGGTTCGAACCAGCGAGCCACCACGACACCAAGCACCACGAGTACGACGGCGATGATCATCGCCGGCGCCATCGCGCTCACAATGGCCGTCTCCATGACCACCACCATGCGTTGGCCCGAGCGGGTGGCGGGCCACCCCCGGTTCCCGAAGGGCACGGCCGGCGGATAGGGCGTGTCACGAAAACCTGGAACGGCGAGCAACTCCATGAGACGACGCACGACGAAGGGCAGACCGGCGCTGACCACGAGCACGTCGATGCGGCCCTGGCTGATCATGTTCAGCCCAATCGGCGCGGCCACGTACGCGAGGACCGCGACCAACCTCGCCCGATTGGAAACGCGCCCACGTAGGAGGCGACCCACTCCGAACGCACCGATCGGGATGGCGAAGATCAGCGCGACGCGTGGCAGGATACCCATGCGGCCGAGGACGAAGGTGCCCGCAACGGCGAGGACACCGTAGCCCGGCATACCGGGTGTCCCCGTGCCCAGGCCGTTCGGGGACCACGACGCGAAGAAGTGCCGCCACGTGGACCACCACGAGTCCAGAGGGGCGAGCCGTCCGACCAGTGGCAGGTGGGTGGCGACCAGGTTCCGCGAGCCGATCAGCCACAGCACCGAAACGAGCACGAGGGTCAGTGCCTGGGCCCGGAAACTCGTGAGGAATCGCGACGGACGCCGCACGGCGAGGTCCGACCGCTGGGGTATCTCGTCGAAGGCGTCGACCTCGGCGAAGGCGGCGGCAAAGCCCACACCCGCGTCGACCTCCGCCTCCTCGACTGGACTGTCGGGGGGCAGGATTCCGCGAGCACGATCCAACCCGTCGCGCAACAGCGTGGCAATGAACTTGCGCAGCCGCGTGGCCCCGCCGACCTGGAGTCGTCGTAGTTCGTCGTCGGTCAGCACGGTGTAGACCCGACGCTGTCGACGACGCTCGCGCACGCGCCGTCGATTGTGCACCAACCATCGCCACGACCCGAGGATGGCGCCGACGCGGTCACCGTCTCGACCACCGATCGCCACGACCAGTTCGACGAGGTCCAGCACCAACAACATGGCCAGGGTGTTGACCGCGGTCCAGCGACCCCAGCCCGTCGCGACGACCAGCAGACGGTGGCGCCGCTGGAGGTCCTGACGGCTCGCCTTGCGAGTCCCGATCGCGGTGACCGGTCGCTCACCACTCGCCACGGTCTGGCGATGCGCGACGCGCGCGCCCGGGGCGACGACGATACGTGCACCAGCGAGTTGGGCACGCCAGCAGAAGTCGAGGTCCTCCCCGAGCATGGGGATCAGCGGGTCGAAACCCTGCAGGGTCACGAAGAGGTCGGCGCGGATGAGCGTGACGCCCCCGGGCGCCACGAAAACGTCTCGCTCCAAGTCCTGTTGACCGTGGTCAATCTCACCGGGCTCGACGCGCTCCTGGACGACCCCGAAGCGGTCGCAGGTCTGTCCGACGTGCAGCAAGGTCATCGGGTCGTCGTAGGCGACGACCTTGGGCGTGAGGACCCCAGCGTTCATCCGGAAGGCCGCCTCGACGAGTCGATGCACGGCGTCGGGATCGAGGCGCACGTCGTCGTGGCAGAAGAGGAAGAACGTCGCGCCCTCGACGGCGAGCACCGCCTCGTTGCACGCGGCCGCGAAACCGCGGTTCTCGGCCAGGACGCGGACGAACGCGTCGGGCGCCACCGCGGCCACGCGCGCCGCGACGTGTTCGCTCTCGCCGTTGGCGACCACCAGGACGCTGAGCTCGCCGTAGTCCTGGTCGACCAACGACGCGAGCGTGGCCTCGAGGCCCGGCCCCGGTCCCGTAGTAACGACGACGGCGACGACCGCCGGTGCACGAACATCCATCAAGTACTCAAGGCTAGTTGGCCGCCACCGAGTGAACTGGCACGTGTCCGCCGAGTGTTGTCGCTATTAATCAGGTATTTTGATTCGTGAGGCCTTCGTCCAACGCCACAACCACGTCCTCGAGGGACGTCGCGAGGGTGATTCGCGGCTCCCACCCCGTCGTGCGCTGGAGTTTGGCGAAACTGCCGCGCGAGACGGGGAGCTCCACGGGCCGCAGCAGGTCCTCGGACACCTCGAGGCGCACTCGCGGCACGATTCGCGCGACGAGCCACTGCGCGATGTCGTTGATCGCGACGTCGTGGCCGGATGCGACGTTGTAAACCTCGCCCGCGACACCGAAACTCGACAACAGGCGATAGGCCCGCACAACGTCGCGCACGTCACAGAAGTCGCGACGGGCCGACAGGTCACCCACCACCACGCTGGCGGCGCCCTCGTCTCGCGCCGCGAGGAGTCGCGACGCGATGGCTGGCACCACGAAGGTCGTCGCCTGGCCGGGCCCGATGTGATTGAAGGGGCGCACGATCACGACGTGTTGACCGCGGTGCGCCGCCTCGCGCGCCGCGTGCTCCGCCTCAATCTTGGACTGCGCGTAGGGGCTCACCGGCCTCGGCGCGCGACCCTCGTCGATCGGCAACTCCGCCGGATCGACGACGCCGTAGACATCGGCCGAGCTCACGACGAGCACGACGGCCTCAGGGGCGACGCGCCGCGCCGCCTCGAGCACGTTGAGTGTGCCCACCACGTTGACCCGGGTGAAGTCGTCGGGGTGGCGCCAGGACTCACCGACGTGGGTCATCGCGGCCAGGTGGTAGATGACCTGCGGGGCGACGGCGCCCATCGCGACCTCGAGCGCGCCGCGGTCCGTGACGTCGACCTCTCGATCGACGCCGCGGACCTCATCGCCGGCCGAGGTCAGGTGGTCGATCAGGTGCCGCCCGACGAAGCCGCCGGCGCCGGTGACGAGGGACCGCGTCATCGGCCCGCCGCCAGGTCATAGGCCGCCAGGTGACGCTCGACCGACGACGCCCAGGTGAAGGCCTCCGCGCGCTTGCGCGCGCGGCGCCCGAGGTCGAGGCGAGCCTCGCCGTCGAGGTCGATCGCCTGCTGCAGCGTCGCGGCGAGCGCGAACGCGTCGCCCGGCGGGCAGACGAACGCGGCGCCGTCGGCGATCTCCTCCATGACGGTGCCACTCGAGGTGACCACCACCGCACCGCACGCCATCGCCTCGAGTACGGGCAGCCCGAAGCCCTCGACCCGAGAGGGGTACACCACCGCGCGGGCCCCCGCGAGCAACGACGGCAACGCGGCGTCGTCGACGAAGCCGAGCCGTCGGATGCGCGAGCGCGCCGGATGACGCTCGACGAGCCGACGAACGTCCTGCTCGGCCCAGCCCGCCTGACCGGCCAGCCAGAGTTCGAGGTCGGGGGTGTCGCGCGCCACCGAGGCGAACGCCTCGAGCAGCGTGTCCAGACCCTTGCGAGGTTCAACCGTGCCGAGGAAGAGCGCGTAGGGCACTTCGGGCGAGGTCGGCGACTCGGGGTGGAATCGTTCGAGGTCGACGCCGTGCGGGGCGACGACGATCGGCGGGAGCTCACGGACGATCTCGCGCAGCTGGTTCGCCGTGAACTCGCTCACGCAGACGAGAACCTCGGCGTGCGCCGCCGCGTAGCGGATGGCCCGACGGAAGAAGGCGGCCTTGGCGGTCTCGTGGTACTGCGGGTGCGTGAAGAACGTCACGTCGTGCACCGTGACCACCGTCGGCGTCGAGCCCCGACGGGGCATCGTGTAGTGCGGGCCGTGCCAGACCGTAGCTCCCCGGGCGACCTTGGTCGTTCCGAGGCGCCAGGCCTCGACAAGCAGACGTGGGACTCGGCCGGTGGGCACGAGCGGCTCGACTGAAGCCCCCGGTGCCCAGGACCGCCACCGCTCGGTGTCGTCGCGTCGGCTCACGAGTGCCAGGTCCACCCCCGCCGCGGGCAGACGACGTGCGATCTCGACCACGTAGCGCCCGGCACCCGCGACGTGCGTCGGGACAGCGGAGACGTCCAGCGCTACTCGCATCGCCAACCCGCCAGGTGGTCGAGCGCGCACTGACGCCACGTGAGCTCGGCCACCGAGGCTCGTCGCCTCGCACGCGCCTCGGGCGTGTCCGGTCGCTCGAGGGATCGGCGCAGCGCGTCCGCGATCGCGTCCACGTCGAGCGGGTCGGCGAGGTCCACCTCGGCGTTCGCGCGCACGCTCGGTGTCGTGGTGCTCGAGACAACGCGCGACCCTTGCGCGAGCGCCTCGACCGGCGGCAGACCCCACCCCTCGTTGCGAGGGACGTAGGCCACCACGGTCGCGTCACGGTAGAGCCCGCGCAACAACTCGCGAGTCACCCGTCCGATCACGACCGCGTCGTCGAGGGTCACCGATCCCCACCCGCTCGGCCCGACGATGACCAGTGGGCCGAGTTCTGGCGCCGCGACACGAGCTTGGGCGTGGGCGCGCGCCAGTCGCTCGATGTTCTTGCGGGGCTCGCGCGTCCCCGCGTAGAGGGTGAAGGGCCCCTCGACCCCCGCGTCGGCGAGCAGTCGCGCCACGGCCGCGGGCGCGGCGGGCGTGGTGTCGTCGTCCACGCCGAGGTGGATCCGGTGCAACCGCGATCGGTCGAAGCCGTCGTCCACCAGCCGGTCATCGAGTCCCGGGGACGACGTGAAGACGCGCACGTCCGATCGGCGTCGAATGAGACGCAGGCGGCCCTCGTGGAACCGGCGGCCGTGGGCCGTGGTGGCGTCCGGCTCGTCGCGCCACAACAGGTCGTGGACGGCCACCGAGTGCACCGCGGCGGACCGGCCGCCACCGAAGGGTCCCGCGAGGGACGTCGCGTGCACCACGTCGGACCCGGACGGCACCCCGACCGGCCACCGCGACCAGAGACGCGTGAGGACGCCGACCGGCAGGCCGATGCGCCGCGGCGTGATCGCGAGCGCTCCGAGGTCGACCGGGTCCGACGGCGTGAGTCCCACGAGGTCACCCGCCTCGAGCGACGCGAGCGCGGCCACGAGGCCGCGGACGTAGGTGGCGATCCCGCCGGGCTGTGGCCGCGACAGCTGATCGAGCGAGACGGTGATGTTCACGACCTCCAGCCTCGCACGACGTCACCGTACAGGCTCAAGTACGCCGTGGCCGCGCTCGACGGCGCGAAGTCCGCGGCCCGCGCCCACCCGGCCGCTCGCGCCAAGGCGCGACGTGGCTCATTGGACCACAGATCCTTCACCTGCTCGACGATGTCCCCATCGGATTCGGCCAACTCGCTCGCCCCGTTCAACAACTCGCGATTAATGGGCGTGGAGCGGGCAATCGTGGGCACGCCGGCCCCAAGGGCCGCGATGGCAAAGGACGGGAATCGCGCGCCATCGGACACGTGCACGACGACCCGCGCCTGGCCGAGCGCCCGCCGCGCGTCGCGACGGGCCATCAACTCCACCTCGATCCCGCCGGATCGGATGCGTTGGGCCGCGGCGGTGCTCGTGAGGGCGATCACCCGGGCCCCCAGTCGGGCGGCGGCGTCGGTCAGCGAGGGAGCGAGGCGGATGAAGTGCTCGACGGCACCAGTGACGTTCACCACGAGGGCGTCCCCGTCCACCGTCAGATCGACGTTAGGCACCGCGGGGGGAACGACGACGACCCGGTCACGGGCGACCCCGAGGTTGGCCAGTACCTCGTCGCGAGCGACCTGACTCGAGGCCACGACCACAGCACCGCGGGCGATCACCCGTCGCAGTTGGGCGGCGCGTTGGCTGGTTCGTGACTCCTCGCGCAGAGTGCGCAGATCGTCCACCGAGACGATCTCGGGGACGGCGCGCGTCGGTGGAGTCGCGACGCCAGCCACGTGGACCACGTCCACCGGCGGCAGCAGGCGATCGATCGAGCGACCCAATCCTCGCCGCCACCACGGTGACCACCAGATTCGAGACGAGAGGGCTACGTCACCGTCGCCGGTTCGGCTCCGGGTGCGGAAGCGCACCAGCGTGCACCCACCGGCGGCCTCGAGCGCATCGGCGAGGTCCGTCATCGAGTTACCCAATGATTCCAAGGATCCGTCGAGGTCGAGTCCGACCCGTACCAGGGACTGGTTCACGAGGCGAGCGCGAGCGTACGAATCGTGGAGATCCAGCCCGGCCAGAGCCCGACCGCCCAGGGACCGAAGGCCACGGTGCTCGTGGCCACGACCGCGATGCGTTCGCGGACGTTGAACAGTGCGAGTGCACCGCTCTGTCCGAAGTGGCCCGCGCTGTCGGGTGGCCAATCCCCCATCCAGTGCCGCTTGTCACCGCGGACCTCGGGCCCGAGCCCCCACGGGCACGGACG
The DNA here is from genome assembly GCA_021837305.1 of Actinomycetes bacterium. Taxonomy (GTDB): domain Bacteria; phylum Actinomycetota; class Acidimicrobiia; order Acidimicrobiales; family RAAP-2; genus RAAP-2. Next base: position 72,660 of record JAKBGV010000003.1, on the reverse strand, counting down.
GAACCGTCCGAATCCCGGCACGATCCCGTCGAGATCGCCGAGGAAGGGCGAGAGGATCCGATCGCGGGTCGAAACGGCCAGTCCGTCCGAGCGCAGCCACGCACCCGCGAAGGTCATCAGATCCTTCGTCGATCCGACCACGCCCGCGGCGGAGCGGCCCTCGAGGGCCGTATCGCCCAGCCCGAGTCCACGGAATACCCGATCGTCGAGCCACTGGGCCGGCGACTCGTCACCGACGATCGCGTCAACGGCGAAATCCACCGCCACGTTGGAGTAGACGCGTTTTGTCCCCACCGGCGCCGTGGCGTCGCTTGACTCGAGCCCGTAGCCGGCGCTGTGGGAGAGGTGATGGGCGAGGGTGGCCCCCGGTGGGCCGAGTGGCTCCTCGTAGCGATGTAGACCCCAGTCAACCTCGACCCCGACCGCCATCGCGACCGCCAGTTTCGAGACCGATGCCCAGGGTCGACGGTCTTCGAGGTCCCCGTCTGCGGCGATCACCACGACGTCGCCGTCCACGAGTGCGAGTACCCCTACGGCCGGCGATCCCGGCCAACCGGCACAGAGCGTCGAGGAGTCCACGAATCAATGTTAGGAGGCCACGTAATGTTTCGAGGATGATCACCGTTCTCAGCGGCGGCGTGGGCGCCGCGCGACTCCTACGGGCACTACGCGCCAGCGCACACCCGCCCGAGACCTGCGCGATCGTCAACGTCGGCGACGACCTGGTCCTGCACGGACTGACCATCTGTCCCGACCTCGACACCATCCTCTACACACTGGCGGGCCTCAACAACGACCAGACGGGCTGGGGGCTCGCCGGTGAGAGCTGGCGGGTCATGGCTGAGCTCGAGGCCCTCGGCGGCGAGTCGTGGTTCCGCCTCGGCGACCGAGACCTCGCGACCCACCTCTATCGGACGCAGCGACTGGCCACCGGTGCGACCAAGACGATGGTCAGCGCCGAGTTGGCGTCGGTCCTCGGCGTGGACGTTGCCCTCCTTCCCGTGACCGACGACCCGGTCGCAACGGTCTTTGAGACCGCCGAAGGTCGGCTCTCGTTCCAGGAGTACTTCGTGCGCCACCACCACGCGGTTCCCGTTACGGGGGTCGAGGTCGTCGGCGCGGCGAGCGCCCGCGCGACGCCCGCCGCGCTCTCGGCGCTCGAGGACGCCCACCGCATCGTCATCGCGCCCTCCAACCCCATCATCTCCATCGACCCGATCCTGCAGGTCCCGGGCGTACGCGAGGTCGTGCGCGAGCGCCGCGACGTTGTCGTCGCCGTCTCGCCCATCGTCGGTGGCGTCGCCCTAAAGGGCCCCGCTGATCGGCTGCTGGCCGAACTCGGCCACGACGTGAGCTGCGTCGGCGTCGCCGACTTCTACGGTGACCTCGTGGGCACGTGGGTCATCGACGAGGCCGACGCCCAGCATGAGGCGGCCCTGCGCGAGCGCGGCTATGACGTTCGCGTCACCACCACGGTCATGGGCCGCGCCGACCACGACGCGGCACTCGCCTCGGCGGTGCTGACGTGAGCCTGCTCGTCACCCCCATTGTGCTGCGCGACGCGGTGACGCGCGACAGTGACATCGCAACGCTCCTACTCGCGGCGATGGACGAGCAGGGTGAGTCGGTGATCGACGGCGACGTGATCGTCGTCACGAGCAAGGTCGTCGCCAAGGCCGAGGGGCGCGTGGTGGCCTTCGACGGCACCGACGAGGCGAAGTTCGCCCTGATCGAGTCCGAGTCGCGGCGAATTCTGCGCCGACGCGGCACCCTGCGGATCACCGAGACGCATCACGGCTTCGTCAACGCCAACGCCGGCGTCGACCTCTCCAATACCGAACCCGGCACCGCCGTCCTACTCCCGACGGACCCGGACCGGTCCGCTCGACGCCTGCGGGCCACGCTGCGCCGACGGCGAGGCGTCGACGTCGGGGTCGTCATCACCGACACCTTCGGTCGTGCGTGGCGCCACGGCGTCACCGACGTGGCCATCGGCGCGGCCGGCCTGCGGGCCGTGCTCGACCTGCGCGGGACCGTCGACGCGACGGGGCGCACCCTCGAGGCGACCGAGGTCGCGATCGCCGACGAGATCGCCGGGGCGGCGAACCTCGTGCTCGGCAAGGCCGCCGGCACGCCGTTCGCACGGCTACGCGGACTCGATCCGACCTACTTCGGCGACGGTTCGGTCGCGCGCGACATTATCCGACCCGTGAACGGGGACCTATTCCGTTAGCCTCAGACGCCGCCGAGACGCACGTCGCCGCTCAGGATGGAGCCCGCCGCCACGTGCTCCTTGGCCCCGACCACGCACGTCGGTCCGAGTTCGGCGTACTCGCCGATGACCGCGCCGGGACCGATGATCGACCACCGCACGACCGCGCCGTCGCCGACCACGGCGCCAGGCAACAGCACGGCGCGCTCGATGAACGCACCGGCACCGACCTGGCAGTCCTGGTCGACTACGGCATTGCGCAGGGTCGCTGACTCGTCGACCCGACTCGTCGCGTGCGACCAGGAGCCGTTCTGAATGGCGGGCACGTTGCGCCCGTCACGGCCGCGCAGGATGTCGACGTTGGCCTGCAGGTACGCGTGGGGCGTGCCGGTATCGAGCCAGTAGGCGTGGTCAGCCATCGCGTAGAGCACGCCGTCCGCCGCGAGCGCGGGGAAGGTCTCTCGTTCGACGCTCACGCGGCCGGTGGGTGCGATGCGGTCCAAGACCCCCGGCTCCATGACGTAGGTTCCGGCGTTGATGAGATTGGTGGGGGCTTCGTCGCGCGGCGGTTTCTCGACGAAGGCGAGAACGCGCCCATCCGCCGCCGTGGGCACCACGCCGAACAGGGACGGGTCCACGACTGGGTGCAGCGCGATGGAGGCCTCAGCCCCGTGCTCGCGGTGAAAGGCCAGCAGCGCCGTGAGGTCGAGATCGGTGACAACATCCCCGTTGACCACGATGAACGTCTCGGTGATACCCGCCTCGGTCGCGGCGAAGCGGATCGCCCCGGCGGTGTCGAGCGGCTCCGGCTCGACGGCGTAGGTGACCCTGATGCCGGCGATGACGTCGTCGGGGTAGGCCTCGATGAATCGGTCGGGCATGTAACCGAGTGAGAGCACGACGTCGGTGACCCCGTGGCGGGCCAGGTTCTCCAGAGCGCATTCGATCATCGGTACACCCACGAGCGGCAACATCTGCTTGGGCGTCTCGTAGGTCAGGGGACGAAGCCGTGTCCCCATGCCGCCGACGAGGATGACGGCCTGCAAGTTATCCCTTTGGTTTCGTCGTGGTCGTCACCGACGTCGACGTGGTGGACGACTTCGTGGTCGTCGTCGTCACCGACGTTGACGTGGTAGACGAGGTGGACGACTTTGTGGTCGTCGTCGTGACCGGGGCCAACGTCGTGGTCGTCGACGGGGTTACCGCCGTCTGCACCATCGCCGTGACCGTTGACTTCGACGGAGCGGGCGGGGTGACACCGCTGGGCAGGAAGGCCATAGTCACGCGCAGGTACTGTGAGAACTTGATCGTGCTCGGGTCGGTGGTGACCGTCGGCTTCTTCTGGGCGAGTGAGGACCAGTAGGCGTAGGAGACCTGGCCGACCTTGCCCGCGTACTTAGTCTTGGGCGCACACGTGGCGCCGTTCTTCAAGGTCGCCGTGCCCTTCCCGTGGGGGTAGCTCAGCTCGGTCGACGTGGCGAGTAGACCCGTGTACTCACGAGTGAACTGGGCCAGGGTCGCGTTGTTACCCGCGTCAGCCTTGGTCACCGGGCTCACCTTGACCACGTTGTTCGCCTCGACGGTGAAACCACCGGTCGTCGTGGGGTCCGGCGCCAGGGTGACCGGCGTCCCACAGTTGTCAATCGACAGCGCCGCGTACCAGGTCGTACCGATGGTGGGTGGCGTAGAGGGTGAGCCGGCACTCGGGTTCTGGTACTCGTAGCGGGCGAGCACCGTCGCCGCCAACCCGAGCACGACGATAACCACGAGCGCGCCGTAGAAGTTAGACGGCCTCGACTTCTTGTAGGACCGACCGCCGCCCGACGAACCGACCCGGCTGACCCATTTTCCCGCTGCGCTCTTAGCCACGGGGGCAACGCTACTAAAAATGCGCGCACCGACCGAACGCGTAGGGGCGGAGGGACTCGAACCCTCACTGGAGGCGGTTTAAGCGCCCTGCCTCTGCCAATTGGGCTACGCCCCCGCGCGGTCGTGTCTGACACCGTAACGCATCGGCCCCACTCGTGGGAATCTGGGGGTTGTCCACTCGTGCAGCGCGCCTGACCCCTCGTGCGGGGCCCGTGTCCCACACGGATTCGCCAGGCGTCGACTCGGTCGACGACTTCTGCGAGACCGTGACAAACGATCGACTCCCGTTAGGCTGAAACAATGAACCACGTGCGTCGTCGGGGCACGGCCCGTTCACTGAAGACCCGATTTATCACCGCGATGACGGTGGTGGCGATGGTCACGACGACGCTGTCCTCGACCTCGAGCGCCCAGACGATCGCCCAGACCCGCGCTGAGATCGCCGCACTGTCGGCGACCCTCGCCCAGCAACAGCGTACGAGCGAGTCCACCGCCAACGCCTACGACGCCGCGAAGGTGCAGTTCGCGACGATCACGGTCAACGTCAAACGGCTCGAGGGTCGTGAGGCGATCAAGCGAACGGCGATCGCGGCCACGTCGCGTCAGCTGGTGAGTGCGGTCGTGCGCGCCTACGTGTTCGGCGCGGCCGTCGCACAGACGCTCTCGCTCTTCGACCAGCCGGTGACCTCGAGCGACGCGCGCACCGAGTACCAGAACCAGGCCATCGGCAACCTGACCAAGATCAGGACCCGCTTCCAGAACGAGAAGCACTCACTCGACTCGACGATCGCCCAACTGGCAGCTCAACGGATCCAGGCCCACCAGCAAGAGAACACCATGCGTGACCTGCTCCAGCAGAACATCCGTAATGAAGCCTCGACCCAGGCCACGCTGACCGCGGTGACCCAGTCGCTCAAGAAGCAGATCATCGCCTACGAGATCCAGGTCGGCACGGCCGCCGCGAAGGTGCGCGACGTCACCCAGGAACAGGCCGCGGTCGCGGCGGCCTCGGCGGTCGGCGGCCAGAGCGCCGCGAACCTCGTGCTCGCCGCGATTCAAGCCGCCACACCGCCGGTGATCACGGGGGGCACGGCTGGTTCGGCCGCGGGGCGAGCGGCGCTCGCGGCCGCCGTCTCGCAGATTGGCGTCCCCTACGTCTGGGGCGGCGAGACCCCCGGACGCGGCTTTGACTGCTCGGGACTCGTCCAGTGGGCGTGGGCGCGCGCGGGTTTCCAGATCCCGCGAACGACCGAGACCCAATGGCCGGCCCTGCGTCACATCCCACTCAACCAGCTCCAACCGGGCGACCTGCTCTTCTACTACAACCTCGACGGCGACCACCTGGTCGACCACGTCGTCATGTACGCGGGCAGCGGCCCGTGGGGCACGAACACCATCATCGCGGCCGCTAGCGCGGGCACGCGGATCAGCTACGCGCCCATCTTCACGTTCGGACTCATCGGTGCCGCCAGACCCTAACGACCCCGACATCGCCGTCACCATCGTCGTTCCCGCGTTCAACGAGGCGCAACGACTGCGCCGCGGTTTCGCTCGACTCCAACCCTTCCTCGAGGAACTCGACGTCGAGCACACCGAATTCGTGATCGTCGACGACGGGTCCACCGACGATACGGCTCGCGAGGCCCTCGCCGTCTACGGTGGACTCCCCCATCGCCTCGTCGTCCAACAGCCCTCCAACCGGGGCAAGGGCGCAGCGGTGCGACTCGGCGTCGCGGTGGCACGCGGCGAGCGCGTGCTCGCCGTGGACGCCGACATGGCGATCGATCCGCGCCACTACCGAGCGATGATCGACGAGCTCGACCGCGCCGACCTCGTGGCGGGTTCACGGGCCCACGACGGCCACCTGCGTTACGAGTCGCGCACGCGTACGGTAGCGGGGCGGGTGTTCAACCGACTCGTTCGCCACTACACCGGGGTCACCCTCGTGGACACCCAGTGCGGCGCCAAGGCGTTCCGTCGAGGACCCGCCCGACTCCTCGGGCTGTTGGGCATGGTCGACGGCTTCGCCTACGACGCGGAGTTCTTCCTGCTCGCGCGCCGACTCGACCTCACGGTCCTCGCCCACCCGGTCACCTGGGAGGACGTGGGCGGATCCTCGGTACACCTGCGCTCGGCCCCCCTCGCGATGATCGCGGACCTGCGGGCGTTGCCGCGCACGCGCCACGTGAACCCCGTCGTCGTCGCTGCCGCGGACGTGTCCCCCGAGTCGGTCGCGCACGCCGCGCGTGGGGCGCGTGTCCAGGGACTCGTGATCGCCCGTGGCGCCGAGGACGCGTTGATCGTGCTGTCGCGCGACGACGCCATCGGCGCGACGAGCATCGCCGCAGCGATCGGGGGCGCCGTGCGCACCACGGACGTCGCGGGTCTCGTCGGGCGCGCCATCGAGGCGGTCTAGGTCAGTCGGCTCGAGGTAGCAGCCAGTCGGCGACCAGTTGGGGCGCTCGGTCGGCCCACTCCTCGGCGGTGATCGCGTAGCGACCGTGATCCTCCCAAGCGCCGTCGATCTCGAGGTAGCGTTCGGCCACGCCCTCGAAGCGCAGGTCGAGCTTCTCGACGACCCGCCGCGACGCCCGGTTCCGCGGAATGATATTGATCTCGATGCGGTGCAGACGCAGGGTATCGAAGGCGAACTGCAGCACGACCACGACCGATTCGGGCATCAGCCCCCGTCCCGCGACCGCCTCATCGATCCAGTAGCCGATGAACGCCGACTGCAGCGGACCCCGTTGGATCGAGGAGAGCGTCAGCTCGCCCACGAACCGGTTGTCGTAGAAGATGCCGAACCCGTAGCCGCTACCCAACTGACGCTCGCGCTCGCGCAGCGCGCAGCGGCTCTCGAAACTCCGCTGGTCCTCGGCCAGGTGCGACGAGTGGGCCGAACGGGGCTCCCACTTCACGAGCCAGTCGTGGCAACGGGTACGCACCTCGAGCCACCCGTCGTAGTCCTGCTCGTTGAGCGTGCGCAACACCACGCGCCGCCCGTGCAGGGTCACCGGCGAATAGAGCGTCCCACGCGCTGTCACCGTCGCCACCTCACCCCACCATCGTGCCAGGTTGTCGGGACACCCCGCGTCACCGCAGCAACCACGCGGCCACACCGTCGAGGATGTCGCTCTCCGAGCTGAGCAGGTCCGGCGCCCCGACCCGGTCCATGACCGCGTCGAGCACCATCAGACCCGCGACGAGGACGTCCTCGCGGCCTAACACCATCCCGGCGTGCGCGAGGCGTTGTTCGGGTGACTCGACGGCCAGGCGGTCACGCCAGTCCTGAACGCTACGACGCGAGAGCAGCTGGTGGTGGACGGCGTCGCGCCGGTAAGTCCCCAGTCCCCGATCCAATTGGACCAGCGTGGCGACGGTCCCAGCGAGCCCGACGAGGCGCACGCGGCCCGGCAGCGACGCGAAGGTCGGGTCCGTCTTCATCGCCGCGTCGAGCGCGTCATCGATCATCTGTTCGGCCGCCCGGCGTCTCGCGTCAGTCGCGGCCTCACGCCCGAGTGCGCGCTCGGTGACGCGCACGCAACCCAACTGCATCGACACCGCGTGCAGCACGCCATCGAGGCGCACCGCCAGCTCGGTACTACCCCCTCCGACATCGACGATCATCGTCGCGCGGTCGTCCGTCGCCAGGTCGGCCGTCGCCCCCTCGTAGGAGAACTCGGCCTCGGCTTGTCCGTCGAGCACCCGGACCTCGACGTTGGTGAGGCGGTGAGCGCGGTCGACGAACTCGTCACGGTTGGTCGCGTCACGGATGGCCGAGGTGCCGACGACCACCCCCGCGCCGACGTCGTAGCGGTCCATGAGCGCCCGGTACTCGGCGAGCACCGCAAACGTCCGCGCCATGGCGTCGGGCGCCAAGTGACCCGTCGCGTCAACACCCGAACTGAGCCGGGTGATCCGCATCGCCCGCTCGAGGGTGCGCCCATCGCCATCGGCGATCAGCAAGCGCGTCGAGTTCGACCCGCAGTCGATGACCGCCACCGGCTCAGGCACGGACATCCTCGACACGCAGTTCGGGCAGCTCGACGACGCCAGCGACCAGCGCACCCACCGGGTCGTTCGCCCCGACGAGAAAGTTCGCGAGGTGCGCGTGGAGGCACTTGACCCCGACCCGCGTCCCACCGACACCCCCCACGGGCGCCACCGCTTCGTGCTGGACGATCGCCGCGTCACGGCGCCGCGCGTAGTCGTCGTGGGTCGCCGCCAGTTCCACGGGGTCCACGAGCGCTTCGAATCGGTGGACCCCACCCTCGCCTTCGAGCCGACTCACCGCCGCGTGCAGTTCCCGGTCGACCAGCCAGTACAGGGTCGGCATCGGCGTCCCGTCGCGCAGGTGCGGCTCGTTCTCGATCACGACGGGCCGTCCATCGAGTCGTCGGACCACGACCGCGCAGCGGCCCGCGAGTGATCGACCGACCAACGCCTCAACGGCGAGCAGCTCGTCCCGCGACGCGTCGCGAAACGTGCTCAACGCCAGAACTCGAGTGTGCGAACGAGTCGCGAGAAGAACCCACCCGCACCGCTCGAGCCAGTGTGGCCGGAGGGAACCGGTGCGGCCGACACCGACGACGGGGCCACGAGTGGCTGATATCCGGGGTCGCCACTACCCACCCCCTCGGCGGCGGACGTACCCGGGAGCACTTGGATCAGGCTCTGACCGGGGTTGACCAGCTGATAGAGCTGACGCGCGAGCATGGTGGCCTCGGCCTTGGTCGCGATCGTGCGCTGCTGGGCCGACAGCGCCTGCTGCTCGCGCTTGATCACCGCGATCTGCTGGGCGGTGGCTGAAAGCTGGCCCTGCTGATGGAGCAGCGTACCGAGGGGGAACCACGCGACCACCATGGCGATCGCGGTCACAATCGAGAGCGGATAGAGCCACTGAATCCGGCCCTTCTGCTCCGTCGTGATGTTATGGGTTGTTGCCACCGACCGCCCCCGACAAAGACGACGCGCCGAGGAACCGGGCCTGATCACCCAACTGCTCCTCGAGCCTCAGGAGTTGATTGTACTTCGCCACCCGGTCAGAACGTGCCGGCGCCCCCGTTTTGATCTGGCCGGCGTTCGTCGCCACCGCCACGTCGGCGATCGTCACGTCCTCGGTCTCGCCCGATCGGTGCGAAATCACAGTCGTATAACGGGCTCGGTTCGCCAGGGCGACCGTGTCCAGGGTCTCGGTCAAGGTGCCGATCTGGTTCAACTTGATCAGGATCGAGTTGGCGACCCCGCGTTCGATGCCACGTTGGAGCAGCGTCGAATTCGTCACGAAGATGTCGTCGCCGACGAGCTGGATACGGCCCCCGAGCTTCGTGGTCAACGCCGCCCAACCGTCCCAGTCCTCCTCGGCCATACCGTCCTCGAGGGACACGATCGGGTACCGGTCGCACAGGTCGGCCCAGTAGTCAACGAACTCGAGGCTCGACAGCACGCGTCCCTCACCGTCGAGGTGGTAGGCGCCATCGCGCCAGAGTTCCGACGTCGCTGGGTCGAGCGCGATCGCGACGTCGAGTCCCGGGGTCCGTCCGGTGGACTCGATCGCCTCGACGAGGATCTTGACGGCGCTCTCATTGTCCGCGAGGTCGGGCGCGAACCCGCCCTCATCGCCGACGGCGGTGGCGAGCCCGCGCTTGGCGAGCACGCCCTTCAGGGCGTGGTAGGTCTCGGTGCCCCATCGCAGGGCCTCGGCGAAGGACGACGCGCCAACGGGCATCACCATGAACTCCTGGAAGTCCACCGAGTTCGCCGCGTGCACGCCACCGTTGAGGACGTTCATCATGGGTACGGGCAGGACGTGGGCGTTGACCCCGCCCAGGTACTGATAGAGCGGCACGTTGGACTCCATGGCGGCCGCCTTGGCCACGGCCAGGGAGACCGCGAGCATCGCGTTGGCCCCGAGGCGGGCCTTGTTGTCGGTGCCGTCGAGGTCGATCATCGCGAAGTCGATCCGGCGCTGCTCGAAGGCGTCGAAGCCCTCGAGGGCGTCGTAGATCTCCCCGTTCACGTTGCCCACGGCCGTCTCGACTCCCTTGCCACCCCAGGCGTCGCCGCCGTCGCGCAGTTCGATGGCCTCGTGGATGCCCGTCGAGGCGCCCGAGGGCGACGCGGCACGTCCGACGGCGCCGGACTCGAGAAGCACTTCGGCCTCAACGGTCGGATTGCCCCGTGAATCCAGGATCTGCCTACCTCGTACCAATTCGATCGCGCTCATGGCGACTCCTTCCCACTCCGCTCAACGCTAGTTGGTGTCCTCGCGACCCTCAGGTGACGACTCGGTCGCACGAACGCGCTCGGCGACGCGGTGTACCCGGTCACGGAGCACGCCCTCGAGGTCGACGCCGGCGCCGTACGCGGCCCGCGCCAGCGCTTCGATCGCGTCGCCCCAGGCGGGATCGACGTCCGAACTCGAGCTCGCGTCAGACACCGCCGGCGCGGCATCGATCGCGGCCAGGGCTCGCGCGGCGGCGTCGACCCCCGGGCCGAGCACGTCGCGCGCCACGCCCACCGAGGTGGCCTTGCGCAGCAGTTTCGTGTACAAGGTGAGCGCGGGCAGCTGCCACGCGATCCCGTCGAGCACCGAGGTCCGACCCTTCTCGGCCTGCTTGATCACTTCCCAGCGCGCGGCCACGTCGTCGGCGTCGCGCACCTCGACGTCCGCGAAGACGTGCGGGTGGCGCCCGATGAGTTTGCTGCGCAGCGCGTCCACGATCGTGGCCAGATTGAAGCGGTCGAGCTCGTCACCGAGTTCGGCGTGAAAGACGATCTGGAACAGCAGGTCGCCGAGCTCCTCTTGGACGTGGGCGATGACGGCGGGCGTCGGCTCGGGTTCGGCTCGCACGAGGCTCTCGAGCGCGTCGAGTGCCTCGTAGGCCTCCTCGAGCAGGTGACGAGTCAAGGACGCGTGGGTCTGCTCCTGGTCCCAGGGACAGTCGCGACGAAGCGTGCGCGTGAGCGACACCAGGTCATCGGTCGCCGCCCCGGCGCTTCGCAACTCGTCCACCCAGAGTGAGGTCAGGTGATCCGCCGCGAATCCGGCCAACTCGCGAGCCGCTCGGACCTCGATGACCTGGTCGGCGAGTCCGAGATGGTGCAGTACCGTGACCGGCGTCTCGGGTCCGAGCCGGTCGGCCACTGAGGCGAGGACCGGGGCCGAGTAGGTCTGGAGCACGAGCAGGGGTCCCGGCCCGACGAGCGGTTCCGTGGAGCCGAGCGCGTCGACGACGCGCAGTCCCACCGCCATCGGGTCACGGCCGAGGGCGCCGCAGGCGAGGTCGATCACCGAGACGGCGGGCTCACAGACCACTCGTACGGGCCGTTCGTAGAGCAGCTCGACGGTCCGTTCGGCGACCACGGGCGAACCCGGCACGACGTAGACGACCTCGCCGGCCTCGATCGCCAAGCGCACCAGGTCCTCGGCGATGGCCCGATAGAGCTCGTCGAAGGACTCGGCCGTGTCGTACCAGTCGTCGTAGCTCACGATCGAGTCGAGTGAGGCCGCGGCGGGGTGCCGACGGGTACGCAGTCGCACCACCGGCGACTCATTGATCAGGCGCCACGCGCCCTCGGTGACCAGGTCTCGGTCGCCCGGCCCCAGTCCGACCACGCGGACCGTCGGTTCGCTCACTGATAATTGAGCGCGCTCGGCGCGGTCAACGTCGTCGAGCCGGTGACGTCGGCCGTCGGCGGCAGCGCCGGTGCGAACACCGTCGGCCCGTTAGCCCCGAACGCCCAACGACCCAACGCCGGATCCACGGCGATCACCGCACGACTGAGGATGTCGTTCTTCACGGTGTTGGCCTGGTTCGCGTTCAGGTTCCGAACGTCAGCGAGCACGGCCGCCTCGGCCTGGGTGAACGGGGTCGCAGTGCGCTTGGTGGGCGCGATGTAGAGCGCGTAGGGCACGCCGTTGCTGGTCGTGGACAACGGGGTCTTCGGGAAGGTGTTGAGCGGGGTCGTCGCGGAGTCCGCGCGCACGGCCGCGTACAGGTTCGAGGTCGGACCGTAGCAGCCGTACTTGCCGCCGTGCAGTGAGGAGGGGTCGATTGAGAACTGCCTGGCGAGCGCAGCCACCGAGGCGCCCTTCGCCTGGGCGGCGGCGAAGGCGGTCACGTTGGTCGTGGGCACCTCGGCGACGCTGATGCAGATGGTCTGGTAACTCGAACGGTGCGCGTCGAAGTAGGTCCGCAGCGCACTCGGGGTCAGCGGGATGGTCGAGTTCAACTTACTGACGAGATAGAGCGACTCCGCCTGGGCAAGGACCTCGGCGTCGCGCATCGATGGCGTCATCGCCGCCAACGCCTGGGCCGCGGTCCCGGGGCAGCTGAGTGAGTTGGCCGCGGCGGCCTGGGACATCTCGAACTCGAGCGACGCCTTGGCCTTGACGAGGTCCGAGCTCGGCGCGTAGTGCAACCGACTCCGCACGTACTGGTCGATCGCCATCCCCTCGATTCGCAGGTTCGACCACGCGGCCACCCCCGACGCGGCCATCGTCGATGAGCCACCGCCGGCCGAGAAGCTCGCCGGGGCGATGGCGGTCAGGTAACACTGAAGCGTCGGCGACGAGGCGATGGCGCTCAACTCGGCTCGAACCTCGGCCCCGGACACGGTCGACCCGTTGACGCTCACCCCCGAGGAGATGCTGGAGCGACCGACGAGGACCGCGAGAATGAGGGCGATGACGAAGAGGGCAGTGATTCGACGCACCCAGACAGCCTACCGAGTCGACTCCGACGCCGAGGTGGCAGTCGTCGCACGAACGAGGTCGCGCAACGCCGCGGGGGTCACTGACGACGCGGACACCTCGAGACGGACTTCCCCGGTCGCCTCGTCATAGGCCCGTGAGCCGTGGCGTCGGCGCAGCCGCATCTGCTGGCTGAGCGAGAGTGCGACCGGCCCGAAGCGCACGACCGGCGTGGAACGCACACCGACCTTGGCCGGGAGCACGGTGAGCTGACTCGCCCCGACCTCGAGACAGGCCAGTCGGAGCTCGGCCAGATCGAGCAGACCCTGCGCCGCGCGCGGTAGCGGTCCGTAACGGTCGGTCCACTCGTCGCGTAGGTCGGCCAGCGCCTCGGGACTCGACACGGCCGCGAGACGCCGATAGGCCTCGAGTCGTGCGTCGTCGGCCTCGACGTAGTCCTTGGGCAGGTGAGCCTCGCCGGGCACGTCCAACGTGATTGTCACGACGTCGGGTGCCACGATCCCCTTGGCCTCGGCTACGGCCTCGGCGACCAGCTGCACGTAGAGGTCGTAGCCCACGGCGGCCACCGGACCGGACTGGTCGTGGCCCAGCAGGTTCCCCGCGCCGCGGATCTCGAGGTCGCGCATCGCGATCTTGAAGCCACTGCCGAGCGCGGTGTTGTCCCCGATGGTCCGCAAACGCTCGAAGGCCGTCTCGGACAGTGTCTGACCCGCGGCGTGGAAGAGGTAGGCGTAGGCGCGCTGTCCCGATCGACCGACTCGCCCGCGTAGCTGGTGGAGCTGTCCGAGGCCCAGCCGTTCGGCGCGGTCGACGATGAGCGTGTTGACCGACGGCAGGTCGATGCCCGACTCGACGATGGTCGTGCACACGAGCACGTCGTAGCGACGTTCCCAGAAGTTGACCATGATCCGCTCGAGGGTCCCCTCATCCATCTGGCCGTGGGCCACCGCGATCCGCGCGTCGGGCACCAGCTGACCCAGGCGCCGCGCGACCTCGTCGATGTCGGACACGCGGTTATGGACGAAGAAGACCTGTCCCTCGCGCAACAGCTCGCGGCGCACGGCCTCGACGACCGCGGCCTCGTCGTACTCGCCCACGTGGGTGAGGATGGGACGTCGGTCGGCCGGTGGCGTGGTGACCATCGAGAGGTCACGGATACCAGCGAAAGCCATCTCGAGGGTTCGCGGGATGGGGCTCGCCGACAACGTGAGCACGTCCACCCCGACCGAGCGCGCCTTGATCGCTTCCTTGTGGCCGACGCCGAAACGCTGCTCCTCGTCCACGACCAGCAGGCCGAGCTGCTTGAAGCGGACCGCCTCGCTGAGCAGGCGGTGGGTGCCCACGACCACATCGATCGAACCGTCGGCGAGTCCCTCGATCGTCGTTCGAGCATCGGTGTCCTCGACGAATCGGCTGAGCAGCGCCACACGAACCGGGAAACCGGCGAAGCGCTCGCTCAACGTCGCGAAGTGTTGGCTCGCGAGCAACGTGGTCGGTACCAGCACCGCGGCCTGACGATTGTCCTGGACGGCCTTGAAGATGGCCCGCACCGCGATCTCGGTCTTGCCGAATCCCACGTCAGCGCAGACCAGTCGGTCCATCGGGCGCTCGCGTTCCATGTCGGCCTTCACGTCCTCGATCGCCTGCGCCTGATCGGGCGTCAGGGTGAAGGGGAACAGGTCCTCGACCTCTCGTTGCCAGGCGGTGTCGGGCGCGAAGGCGTGCCCCACCGCGACCGAGCGCTGTCGGTAGAGGTCGACGAGCTCCTGGGCGACCAGGTAGGCCGCGGCGCGGGCCTTCGCGCGCGTCTTTTGCCACTCGGCCCCACCCATGCGAGAGAGCGTCGGCGAGTCACCGCCCGTGTAGGGCGTCAGGACGTCGATCTGCTCGGTCGGCCAGTAGCTGCGACCGTCCTTGAACTCGAGGATCAGATAGTCGCGCACCGTCCCGTTGATGGTCCGCGTCGTGGTGCCCGAGAACCGAGCCACCCCGTGGTGGCGGTGCACGACGTAACTCCCGACGGCCAGATCATCGAAGAAGCCGTCACTCGTGCGCGTGCGGGTGCGCGCGGCGCGGTGCACCGTGCGCCGCCCCGTCAAGTCCGTCTCGCTCCAGACCACGACCTCGGGGTCGTCCATCGCGAACCCCGCCGGCAGCAGGCTGTGCAGCACCGTGATGCGAACGTCGAGCGCCCGTTGCGGATCCGTCGTGACCTCGAGCCCCTCGGCGCGCAACTGATCGGCCATGCGCTCGACCGCGGCCGCGTTAGCCGTCAACACGACGCCGCGACGCTTCGCGGACCACCCGCGAACGTGCGCCGCGATCCGGGCTGGGTCGCCCTGGACGACGGGCGGGGAACTGACGAGCAACTCGCCGCCCCCGGGGTTATCCCCGAAGGCAACGTAGTCGCGGGCCATAACGTGCTCCCAGTCCTCGTGCAACAGGGGAACAACGTCGCTCGCGCGCCACGTGGCCGCCACGGTGTCGGTCAGCTCGCGCTCCTCCTCGAGCAGATCGGCCAGGCGGTGGGAGACCCGTTCGGGTTCGACGACGAAGACCGACGCGTCACCCAACTCGTCGAGCAGGGTCCGACGCTCGTCACCGAACAGGGGCATCCACCCCTCCACGCCGTCAAAGGACTCCCCCGCCGCGATCCGATCGAAGACCGCGCTGCCCCAGGGCTCGGTCGAGACCAGGCGCCGAGCGCGCTCGCGAGACGCCGGTCCCGCGAGCCACTCACGAGCCGTGATCAGCATCGTCTCGTCTAGGTCACCCGTGGAACGTTGGCTCGCCACGTCGAAATTCGTCACTCGCTCGATCTCGTCACCGAAGAAGTCCAAGCGAACCGGTTGGTCCTCGTGTGGCGACCACAGGTCGACGATGCCGCCTCGAACGGCGAACTCGGCGCGGTGTTCGACGATCGACTCACGTCGATACCCCATCGATACGAGCGCGCTCAGCAGTTCGTCACGGTCGCGGAACTCGCCTCGTCGAACGGCGATCGGGGTGGGCGACGGTTCGGGTGCGAGAACCTGGGCGAGGGCGCGGATGGGTGCGACCACGATGCGCGGACGCTCGGCCTGGGCGAGGCGCCAGCGCACGAACGACCTCGCGGCCATGACCGAGGCGTCAGGACTCACTCGTTCGAGGGGGTGGGTGTCCCACGCCGGCCAGATGGCGACGGCCTCACGGTCGTCGAGCAGTGCCACGAGCGCGTCGTGGAGCAGCTCGGCCTCGGTCGAGGTGGCGACCACCGCCACGGTCAGGTCGTTCGTGCGCGCGTACGCGGCGACCGCGAGCGGAGTCGCGGCGGCGCTCGGGGTGAGCGTGCCCGCCGCCAGCGCATCATTGATGCGCGGTGTCGCGAGCTCCAGAACCCGCGTCAGACCGTTTGGGGCGCTCACGATCGATTCGCGCGCCGCTGGGCCTCGTCGAATCCGTCGTCGAGCAGGACCTCGATGGCGTCAGCGGCCCGTTCGACGTCGGCCTCGAGCGCGGCGCGCCGAGCACCGGTCTGACGCTGCAGGACGTGGTCGGCCCCCTGCTCCTTGCGCGGCGGCTTGCCCACACCGATTCGTAGCCGACAGAAGTCTTGGGAGCCGAGGGTCTTGGCAATCGAACGAAGTCCGTTGTGCCCGGCGAGGCCGCCACCGCACTTGAGCTGGAGTCGGCCGGGCTCGAGGTCGAGCTCGTCGTGGACGACGAGCAACCGGGTCAGGTCATCGATCGAGGTGCGCCGCAGCAGAGGGGGCAGGGCGGCACCCGATTCGTTCATGAACGTCGTCGGCACCGCGAGGGTGACCAAGCCCTGGGCCGTTTCAATCGTGGTCGACGTCGCTCGCTGACGCCGTTCGAGCGTGAGACGGCCCCCGCGACGCTGCGCCACGAGACGCACCGCGTCACCGCCCACGTTGTGGCGGCTCCCCGCGTAGTCGTCGCCGGGGTTGGCGAGGCCAACGATGAGCCAGGCGCTGGAACTGCCGTGACGCGTCGCGGCGACCGAGCGCCGCAGCGACACGGGACTACTCCGTCGCGACGGCGCCGGCCTTCGCGGATCGACCGGCGTGGGTTGCGACTACGGCTGTCGCCGGGTCGCCGACCGGCTCGACGCCCGCTGGCAGCACGAGGTCGGCGACTCGAATGGTCCCACCGACGCGCAAGTCCGAGATGTCCACGTCGATGTGCGTGGGGATCTGGTCGGGGCGCGTGCGAAGCTCGAGGCTGAACAGTTGCTGGTCGACCTCCCAGTCCGCGTGGCGCACCTCAACGGCGTCACCGACGATGTGCAGCGCCACGTCGGCGACGACCGGCTTCGTCGGGTCGACGATCTGGAAGTCGACGTGCGCGACCGTGCCACGGACCGGGTGACGCTGGATCTCACGGGCCATCACCAGGAACCGGCGGCCGTCGGCGTCCAGCTCGAGCAGCGTGTTGAGGCCCTGCTCACCCGAGACGGCGGTGCGGAACTCCTTCGCGTTGACGGCCACAGCGAGCGGCTCGGAGCCCACGCCGTAGACGACGCCGGGGATGGATCCGGCCGAGCGCAGGCGCCGCGACGTGCGCGAACCAGTCGTGCGACTCGTCGATGCGTTCAAGGTGACCTGCGACATGAGAACTCCTAACCAATTGCGGCCCGAACGAGGGCGGCACACAGGACGAAGAGTCTAGTCCGTGCGCGCCGGGGTGGCGAACCCGGATCAGAGCAGGTTCTCGCCGCCGAAGATGTCCGAAACCGAGGAATCCTCGAAGATGGCCGAGATCGCGTTGGCGACGATCGTCGCCACCGACAGGATCTCCAACTTCTCAAAGCGGCGTTCGGGGCCGAGCGGCAAGGTGTCAGTGACGATGACGCGGCTCACGGGGGCGTTGAACAGCCGCTCGACAGCGGGCGGCGAGAAGACGGCGTGGGTCGCCATCACCCAGATCTCGTCGGCCCCGTGGGTCTTCAGTAGATCACAGGCCGCGACGATCGTGCCCGCAGTGTCGATCATGTCGTCGATCAAGACGCAGTGTCGGCCCCGCACGTCGCCGACGATGTGACGAGCCTCGGCCACGTTGACCAGTCCACGGGGCCTCGTCTTGTGCACCAGCGCGAGGTCGCAGCCCAGGTGCTGGGCGTAGCGCTCGGCGACCTTCACTCGTCCGGCGTCGGGTGCGACCACGACCATGTCGTGGGGGTCGGCGTTCGCGTTGAGGTAGGCCTCGAGTACCGGTGCCGCAACCAGGTGGTCAACCGGGATGTCGAAGAAACCCTGAATCTGGCCCGAGTGGAAGTCAACGGACAGCACGCGATTGGCACCCGCGGTTTGGAGCATGTCGGCGATCAGTTTGGCCGTGATCGGCTCTCGGCCGGCCGATTTGCGGTCCTGACGGGCGTAGCCGTAGTTCGGGATGACGGCGGTGATGCTCTTGGCCGAAGCCCGCTTGGCGGCGTCGATCATGATGAGTTGCTCCATCACCGCGTCATTGACCGGGGAGGAGTGCGTCTGGACGATGAAGACATGGGCGCCGCGAATTGACTCGTCGAACCGGCAGTGGATCTCGCCGTTGGCGAACTCGCGCACGTTGGCCTCGGTCAGCTCCACACCCAATCGGTCGGCGATGTCCTTGGCGAGGGCGGGGTGGCAGCGTCCCGTCACGATTACCAGGCGGCGTTTCGCGAGCGACTCCACCGGCCCAGCGTACAAGGTGTCGCGGGCGCGTTCAGAAAGGCCGGTGAGTCCCCGCGGCGACAACCTCCCCGACGGCGACCTCGCTGCCCGGTCCGAGCGCGCTGAAGGGCCCCACAGTCGCCGAGTCGCCGATGACCGCCCGATCGACGTCCACGGTGCCCAGCCGCACGTCTCGGCCAATGACCGCGTCGGACACGTGGGCGTTGGGACCGATCGACGAGCCGGCGCCCACAACGGTACGCCCCCGCAGCACCGTGCCGGGTAGGAGTGACACACCGGCCGCCAGTTCGACGTCGGCGTCGATGTAGGTCGTCGCGGGGTCCCAGATGGTCACGCCGTTGCGCAGCCAACGTCGATTGATCCGTTCGCGCATCACCGACTCGGCCGCCGCGAGCTGTTCACGGTCGTTCACCCCCGAGGCCTCGAGGGGGTCCTCGAGCACGACGGCACTGGTGAGGTGCCCCGCGTCGTGCAGCACCGACACCACGTCGGTCAGGTAGTACTCGCGCTGGGCGTTGCGACGGTCCACCCGCCGGAGTGCCGGGCCCAGCAGGCTCGCGCGAACGACCATGATCGCGGTATTGACCTCGGTGAGACTGCGTTCGTCGCTCGAGGCGTCACGCTCCTCCACGATGCGCTCGATGGAGCCGTCGCGGGCTCGCACGATGCGCCCGTAGCCCGCGGGATCGACCAGATTGGCGCAAAGCACCGTGATCGCGGCGCCGCTTTCGCGGTGACGTTCGACCAGGTCGGCCATCGTCTCGCGACGAAGTAGCGGCGTGTCACTGGGCACGATCACGACGTCGAGGTCGTCCTCACCGGCGACCTCGCTGACGGTGGGCATTGCCACGGACACCGCGTGGCCGGTGCCCAGTTGCTCGAACTGCTCCACGAAGCGAACCGGTATCCCGCTTCGCCGCTCGCCGAGCACCTTCTCCACCCAGCGAG
Source organism: Actinomycetes bacterium (assembly GCA_021837305.1). GTDB lineage: Bacteria > Actinomycetota > Acidimicrobiia > Acidimicrobiales > RAAP-2 > RAAP-2. The sequence goes on along the minus strand of JAKBGV010000003.1, from coordinate 53,243 downwards.
CCTGATGACCGACGACGACGACCGTCGCGCGAACGCCGTCCAACTCGGTGGCGTCCATGACGAAGTACGCGAGCGGACGGCCACTGAGCACGTGCAGCGGCTTGGGTCGATCCGATCGCATCCGCGACCCCTCGCCCGCCGCGAGCACCACGACGCAGGTAGGTCGATCCACGCCCTATTCTCTAGCACCAACGCCACCGCGTCGCGCGTCGGCCCGGCCTCGCCGCCGACACGGTCTCATACCCCAGGGGGTATACTGGTCCCCGTAGCCGAGACGCAGAAGGAGCACCCATGGCGACCGTACAACTCACCGCCGATCGATTCGACGAGGTCGTCTCGTCCAATGACGTCGTCTTGATCGATTTCTGGGCCGCCTGGTGTGGCCCGTGCCGAACGTTCGCACCGATCTTCGAGAAGTCCTCCGAGGCGCACCCCGACCTCGTCTTCGCCAAGGTCGACACCGAGGTCGAGCAGCAGCTGGCCGCCGCGTTCAACATCTACTCGATCCCGACGCTGATGATCATCCGCGAACAGGTCGTGCTCTATGCCGAGGCCGGGGCCCTGCCCGAGCGCGCCCTCGAAGAGCTCATCGGCAAGGTCATGGAAGTCGACATGGCCGATGTCCATCGCCAGGTCGCCGAGCAGCGCGCGGCCCAGAGCGACGAAGTCCAACCGGCCGCCGAGTCAGCCGAGGTGTAGGTACTCGCCACCGGCGTCTTCTACGATGCCGGTGGTGGGTAGCTACGACTACAACGAGTTCGCGTACTTCCACGAGAACCTCGCGGAGTGGGGCCTGGAGGTTCCCATCCCGGCCGTCCAGCGGTTCTTCGTCGCCGTCGACGGACTGCGACAGGTGAGCGGGCTGCGCTGGGGTGACGCGTCCCCCGAACTCGTCCTGGTGCACGGTGGCGCACAGAACGCGCACACGTTCGACACGGTGGCCCTCGCGATGCAGCGGCCCCTCGTGGCGATCGACCTGCCCGGTCACGGCCACTCCGACGCCAGCCCCGCCGGGTCCGCCGCCTTTCGCAGTCACGCGAACGATGTCGCGACGGCCCTCTCCCAGGTGACCACACCCCCGTTGCCCATCGTCGGCATGTCCCTGGGTGGGCTCACCGCCATCGTGCTCGCCGCTACGCGTCCCGACCTCGTCTCGTCCTTGGTACTGATTGACATCACCCCTGGCGTGAACGCGACCAAAGCGCACCACATCACCGACTTCGTGAACGGGCCGAAGACCTTCGACGACTTCGACTCACTGCTCGAGCGCACCGTTCGCTTCAATCCGACGCGATCGGTCTCGTCGCTGCGGCGCGGGATCTTGCACAACGCCATCCAGCGGCCCGACGGCTCGTGGGTCTGGCGCCACCAGCAGCACCCGTCGATTGACGCCGGCGAGCCCGACGCCGCCGACCTCTGGGACCTCCTCGGCGCGATTCGCGCTCCACTCACCCTGATCCGTGGGATGGCGTCGGGGTCGGTCGTTGACGACGAGGACGAGTCCGAACTGCGCCGCCGTCGACCCGACGCGACCGTCGTGCACGTCGCCGACGCCGGCCACTCGATACAGGGCGACGCCCCGCTCGAGTTGGCCGCGCTCCTCGAGCGGCTCTGCCCGCGGCCTTAAATTCTCGGTGGCTGGCGGGGGAGGGCTCGAACCTCCAACCTTCGGATCCAAAGTCCGCTGTTCTGCCGATTGAACTACCCGCCACTACAGTACAAACGAGTCTTCGTGAATTCTTAACGAATCAACGCAGTCGGTTAATACCAACCAGCCACACTAGAGCCTGGCCCTACCGGTGAAAGAAGGCGACGTGACGACGGCCCCCAGTCCCAGTTCGTACATCGCGATTGTCGACGACGACGGCGCCATCAGGACGGCGCTCGGGCGAGCGCTGCGCATGGAAACCTACGAGGTCGGCCTGTTCGAGGACGGTGGCTCGGCCCTCAAATCGATTCAGCTTCGAGCCCCCGACGCCATCGTGCTCGACCTGCAACTGCCCGACATCGATGGCCTGGAGGTCTGTCGACGCATCCGCCGGGCGGGCGACGCGACCCCGATACTGATGTTGACCGCCCGTGACGCGGTCAACGACCGGGTCGCGGGTTTGGACGTCGGCGCCGACGACTACCTGGTCAAGCCCTTCGACCTGGCCGAACTGCTCGCGCGGCTGCGGGCGCTGCTGCGCCGGCACAGCGTCAGCGACGGTGAGGTGAGCGTGCTGCGTTTCGAGGACCTCACGCTCAACCCCAACACCCGTGAGGTTTTCCGGGGTGACCGACGCATCGAGCTGACCAAGATCGAGTTCGACCTGCTGGAGCTCTTCCTCCAACACCCTCGCCAGGTACTCACCCGTGATCAGATCCTCGACCTCGTCTGGGGCTACAACTTCGACTCGGGTACGAACTCGCTCGCGGTGTACATCGGCTACCTGCGCCGCAAGCTCGAAGAGGCGTCTGAACCTCGCCTGATCCAGACGATTCGTGGGGTTGGGTACGCCTTGCGGACCTCGTGACCTTCCGCTTCCGCGTCATCAGCGCCACGGTCGGGGTCGCGGCGATCGCCGTCATCCTCGCCAGTCTCGCGTCGTTCCTCACCACTCGTGACGCCCTGCTGCGCTCCGTGGACGAGTCATTAATCCAGGCGGCGCAGTCCCCCACGTCCCACACCGTCGGCGACGAGAGTCGTGTAACCGGGGCCTACTTCGAGCTGGTCCTGGCCAGCGGCACGACAATCCCCACCTCGAACGTCCCCATCGACGCGACGATCCTCGCCATCGCGCGCGGTCACGCCGGCCAGACGCTGCGCACGGTCACCTTCGGTGGTGAGTCCTACCGCCAGCTCATCGTCCCGTTGCCCGCGAAGTCGGTGGTCACCTGTCAGACCGGCCTGTGCACGGTCCCGACCACCTCGGCCGAGCTGTTCGTCGTCAACATCAGTGGCCAGGTCGGCGAGCTGCGCCACCTGGCGAGCACCCTGCTCGCGGTCGCCGCGGGTGGCCTGCTGCTCGCTCTCGTACTCGGACTCCTCATCGCGCGCGCGGCACTGCGCCCACTCGAGGCGGTCACCAACGAGATCGAGGAGGTCGCTGAGACGAGCGACACCTCACGACGCATCGACGAGGGAGGGCCCGACGAGCTCGGACGGCTCCGACGGGTCTTCAACCGGTTGATGAACTCGGTCCAGTCCAGCGAGGACCTGCAGCGCCAGCTCGTCGCCGACGCCAGCCACGAGCTGCGCACGCCGCTCACGAGCCTTCGAACCAACGCCCAGGTGCTCTCACGCGCTAACGAGCTCGCTCCCGACGACCTTCGCCAGCTCACCGACGACATGGTGACCCAGGTGGACGAACTCGCGGCGCTTGTGACCGACCTCGGCGAGTTGTCACGCGGCGTCCGCAGTGAGGGTCGCGTGGAACGCCTGCGACTCGACGAGTGCGTGGACGAGTGCGTGGACACCGCTCGCACCTACGCGCGGATCAAGGACATCGCCATCGACGTGGACGTCACCGAGTCCGTCGTCGTGGGTCGACGCGACCGGCTCGTGCGCGCGATCAGTAACCTCTTGACCAACGCCGTCAAGTTCACGCCCGAGGGTGGTCGTATCGTGGTGCGTTCCAACGACGGTGTCGTCACCGTCGCGGACACGGGTCCCGGGATCGCCGCCCACGAACGTCCCCACGTCTTTGACCGGTTCTGGCGCTCGGCCTCGGCCCGTTCGCTGCCCGGATCGGGCCTCGGGCTCTCCATCGTCGCCCAGGTCGTCGACGAGTTCCGCGGCACCGTGCGCGTCGACGAGGACCCCGAGCTGGGCGGGGCGCGCTTCACGATCGTCCTGCCGACCGCCGAGGTCGACGCCTCCGATTGATTTTGACGAGTTTCTTACCTGACGCTCCCACCTCACTTAGCGGCGAGTGTCAGACTTCCTCTAAAGGAAAACCCCATGCGCACCTACCCTCGCACCCCTCAACAACGTGACCGCCGCTTCGCCCGGGTCCGCACGATGACCCAGACCGTCCTCATCGGCTCGGGCGTCGCCTCGGGTGCCTTCGTCGCCTACGCCGCGAGCACGGCCAAGCCCCTGGTCGCCCAACGACCGGCCACCACGTCCTCCACCACGACGACCCAGCCGTCGTCGGCCGCGACGCAGACACCCGGCACGGTCTACACGCCGCCGACCACCGCCCCCGTGACGACCACGACGACCTGCTACACCACGCCATCGGGCTCTACGGTGTGCTACTGATCGATGCAGTTCACCACCTGGGGCCTGACGGGGACCCTCACCACCGAGCGGCCCGCTGACGCGTCGTTCGCCTCAACGTGCCTCTGGCGCGTGATCGGCGAGATCGACGCCGCCTGCAACCGGTTCCGCGCCGACAGCGAACTGTCACGCCTGAATGCGATGCCCGGCGAGACCGTGACGGCGTCGGCGACTCTCCTCGAGGCGCTTGACGCGGCCGAGTTCGCCTACGCGGCGACCGATGGGCTGTGCGACCCGACCGTGTTGACGGCGTTGCTCGCGTGGGGCTACGACCGCGACTACGACCTCGTTCGCGAACGGACCGACCTCATCGAGCCCGACGTCGAGCGCGCGCCGGGCCTCGCCGCGCTCGACATCGATCGGCACTCGCGCACGGTGCGCCTCGCCCCAGGTTGCCAGCTCGACCTCGGTGCGAGTGCCAAGGCCCTCGCCGCCGATCTCGTCGCCGACGAGGTCGGCGCGCGCGGTGGCGTCGTCGTGGAGATCGGCGGCGACGTCGCGGTACGAGGCACCGGACCCGACGGCCCGTGGGTGATCGGCGTCGCCGACCGGCTGACGATTACCGGCGACGAGCCGCGCGTGCGGGTCACCGGTGGCGGTGTCGCGACGTCCTCCATCGCGACGCGCGTCTGGCGCGTCGGACACCGACTCGTCAATCACATCATCGACCCGCGCACGGGTCTCGTCGCCGACGGCCCCTACGCCACGGCCACGGTCGCGGCCGACCGGTGCGTGAGCGCCAACGCCTTCGCCACCGCCGCCCTGCTCTGGGGCGAGGACGCCCCGTATCGGATCGCCCAGGCGGGCTGGTCGGGACGACTCGTGCGTCGCGACGGTACCGTGGAGTTCGTCGGCGGTTGGCCCGTCGAGGAGGAGTCGTTGTGATCGCCCTGACTTCGCCCTACCTGTGGTACACGACCCGGGCTACCGGCCTGGTGACCATGGTCCTGTTCACGCTCGTGGTCTCGCTGGGCACACTGGTCGCGAACCGCGTGGGTGGCACGACCGTTGGTCGCTTCGAGCTCAATGAACTGCACCGCACGATCGCGTCGGTCGCCATCGTCTTTCTCGCGATCCACATCATCACGACCGTCGCCGACAGTTTCGTCGCCACCGGCCCGCTCGCGGTCGTCGTGCCCTTCGTCTCACCCTACAAACGGCTGCCGGTCGCCCTGGGCGCGATCGCGCTGGACCTCATGGTGGCCGTGTGGGTCTCGAGCCTGCTGAAGGCCCGCGTCGCCAACGCCAGCTGGCGTTTCATCCACTGGTTCAGTTGGCTCGCCTACGCCATCGCTATCGTGCACGCACTACTCACGGGTACCGACGCCCGGCACGGGGTCGGACTCGTGATCGTTCTCGCCTGCCTCGCCACGGTCGCCGGCGCCGCGGCGTGGCGATTCGTCGCGCGCCCGACGCGCGCCGCTGGACGGACCGCACTCTCCCCGCTCGGCGTCGAGCCCGAGCCGCGCGGTGTCCAACGCGATCGGGCGCCCACGCGCCCGGCCCCCGGACCCGCGGTCGAGTCGTCGGCCCGCGACGCCACGCCCTTCCCCCGTCGCCCACAGCCACGGCGGCACCGGTGATCGCCCCCGATTCGCTGCCGCGGGTGTTGCATGGGGCGTCGGGACGTCCGCTCACCCTGGCCCAACACGACGAGGCGTTCGGGCCGATGCCGCGCACCGCGCCGTCGCTCGACCTGCTCGAGGCCTCCGGGCTGACCGGACGTGGCGGCGCCGCGTTCCCCACCGCGCGCAAGGCCCGACTGATCGGTGACCAACGGGGCCATACCAAGTTCATGGTCGTCAACGCAATGGAGGGCGAGCCCGCGGCCCACAAGGACCGCACCCTGATCAGCGCAAACCCCCACCTGGTCCTGGACGGTGCGCAGTACCTCGCGGGGATCATCGGAGCGCGCCACGTCGCGGTGTGCGTCTCTCGCGACGACCCGATCATGGTCAACCATCTCCAGCGCGCCGTGCACGAGCGCGACCGGCACTCGGCCCGCGGGGTCAACTTCGAACTGCACACCCCGCCGTGGCGCTACGTGGCGGGCGAGGAATCAGCCCTGATCCACTGGCTCGACGACAACGAATCGCTCCCCCAGTACCGACCGCGACGCCCTCACGTGCTGCGCATCGGCCACGCCCCGGCCCTCGTCGACAACGCCGAGACGTGCGCCCACGTCGGGCTGATCGCCCGATACGGCAGCGACTGGTTCCGTCGCCTCGGTACCCCGACGAGTCCCGGCACCGCGTTGGTGTCGATCAGTGGAGCGGTCGCGCGACCAACCGTCCTCGAGGTCGCCCTCGGGGTTCCGGTGCGCACCATCATCGAGCGCGCCGGCGCTGACCCCGACCCCCAGGCGCTGCTGATGGGCGGCTACGGCGGCGCGTGGCTCGACGCGCGCCACCTCGACGTCGCCTACAGCGCGGATGCCCTGGCCCCCCTCGGGTCCAGCGTCGGCGCCGGAGTAATCATCGTGCTACCCCGTACGGGATGCGGGATCGTCGAGACCTTCCGTATCGCGCGCTGGATGGCCAACGAGAGCGCACGCCAATGTGGACCCTGCGCCTTCGGCCTACCCGCCATCGCCGAGGACCTGGCGCGACTGGTCGCGGGAGACAGCGCCGGTGCCGGCGCCGCCTATGACCGCCTCGTGGACCGCTGCGGGGCTATCGAGGGGCGGGGTGCCTGTCGCCACCCCGACGGCGTCGTGCGACTCGTCCGGTCAGCCCTGCGGGTCTTCGCCGACCACGTCGAGGACCACGTCCGCGGGCGCGCCTGCGCCGCGAGCCGGTCGAACCACCACTACAGCGCCGTGCCGACCCTCGAGCGCGAAGAGGAGCTCATATGGGAATGAGGCGACGCGTCGGAGGTTTCGTCCTGCTCGTCAACCCGATCCTCTGCGACGGATTCGGGCACTGCGCCGAGTTGGCCCCGGACCTCGTGCACGTCGACGAGTGGGGCTACCCGGTGATCGTGACCGAACCGGTCCCACTGGCCAACCTGGCCGCGTTGGAGTCCGCCCGCTACGCGGTTCGCGGCTGCCCTCGCCAGGCACTTCGCATCGAACGCGTGAGCGACCCCCACTGATCGCGCGCGACGGGTGCGCCCAGACCTAGTAGTGTTCTACGGGCCATGGGATCTCTGATTAAAAAGCGCCGCAAGCGCATGCGCAAGAAGAAGCACAAGAAGATGCTGAAGCGGACACGCTTCCAGCGCCGCGCCGCGGGTAAGTGATCTAGTTACGCGCCTGCGGGCGTCGTGGTGGTCGTAACAACGCGTAGTCGCATCGCGGGACCGCTCACGTCCGGTGCGTCACCGATCGACCCCTCGACGAACATGGTCGAACCCGAACCGGCCAGGCGCACGTCGTCGAACCTCGCCCGCAGCCAGTCGAGCGCGGTCGCCAGACGCGGCTCGACACGTCGAGCTGGCTCCTCGAGGTGGTTGGAACCCGTCGGGCGCCAACCCGACTCGTAGAGCTCGTCGTAGGCCCGGTAGCACTCCGGCGTGGAAACCCCGAAGTCGGGGATGAACAACGTCACCGTGCGTCGTTCGAAGGGCAGGGGGCTTACCCGCTCACCGACACCCTCGACCAGTGCTCGACCGCCCACCTGACAGAACGGGACGTCCCCGCCCAGGTGAAGTGCGCGCGACGCCTCGACCCCACCGGCCCAGCGCAGGATTGCCGCCGCATCGGCACTGCCCCCGCCGAGCCCACCACCCGCGGGGATCGACTTGTCGATCACCACACCGGCTCGTCGTCCAACGAGCGCGAGCGCGGCGGCGACGAGGTTGTCGTCGCCCTCGGGGACTGGGCGACCGACATGGTCGACCACCCGCACGTAGTCACCGGTCTCGTCAAGCGTGAGTTGGTCACCGAGCGCGAGGGTCGTCATCTCGCTTCGCAGCTCGTGGTACCCGTTGGCGCGACGTCCCGTGACCTCGAGGTACCAGGTGAGCTTCGCCGGTGCGTCGAGGACGATCACCGCGACGCCGCCAGACGCGCGAACTCCTCCAGGGTCAATTCCTCGGGTCGCCGTGTCTCCTCGACGTGCGCGCGTTCGAAGACGCCCTCGGTGGTCCAGTCCGCTAACGATCGCCGCAACATCTTGCGCCGTTGGCCGAAGGCCGTGCGGATGACCGAGAAGAGTTCCGTCTCGCTCACCACGCTCGGGTCGACCCGCACGGTCTCACGACGCACGACCGACACGAGCGCGGACTCCACTTTCGGTCGGGGCACAAAGACGTTGGGGCTAACTCGCCCGACGACCGTGGCGTCAGCGAAGTACTGGACGCGTAGCGACACCGCGCCGTACGCCTCGTCGCCCGCTGAGGCGGCCAGTCGCTCGCCCACCTCGCGCTGGACCATGACGAGCAGCCGCGTGATCGTGGGCTGGGTCTCGAGGATGCGAAGCACGAGTGGCGTCGCCACGTTGTAGGGCAGGTTGGCCACCACGACGGCGGGTCGACCGCCGGTGATCGCTGAGAAATCCGCCTCGAGGGCGTCGAGGTGGTGCACGATGACACCGCGGCCATCGACCACCGATCGGAGCGGTTGGATCAGGTAACGGTCCACCTCGATGGCGAGCACCTCAGCACCCGTCTCGACCAGGGCGAGCGTTAGTGAACCGAGTCCCGCGCCGATCTCGACCACGACGTCCCCGGGTCCAACCCCGGCCAGGCGGGCGATACGTCGAACCGTGTTGGCGTCGGCGACGAAGTTCTGGCCGAGCGCGCGCGACGGCGCGAGCCCGTGCTCAGCGAGCAACGCCTGGATCGTGGTGCGCGAGTGGGTCACCAGGAGACTTTGACACGGACGACACCCCGCCAGAGCGGCGTCAACTCCGCGAACTGGGTCTCTGACAGGTCCACGACCCGTCCGGGCGAGTATTGCTGACGGTCGGTCACGACGCACGCGATCGTTCGACCGGTCGCGAGGTCCTCGACCGTGATGCGCGTGCCCCGTGGGAGATACCACGTCGCGCACTGACCCGGTATGTAGGCGTACCAGGTCGCCACGCCGATGCGTGTGCGCGACGGTACGGGCCGCGTCGTGGTCGTCGTGGGCTGCGTCGTGGTCGTGACGGTGGTCGAGGTCGTCGAGCCCCCCGGCGACGTCGTCGTCGTCACCCCGGTCGTGGTCGTGCTCGCCGGGGGTGTTCGCATCGTGTCCACGACGACCACGCTGCCGCGACGTACCACCGATCCCGGCGCTGGGCTCTGAGCGACGACCTTGGTCCAGGTGCCGTCGGCGCTGCCCGGACCCTGAGGGTGCAACCGCAGACCCATGCGCGCGAGCAGAGCGATGACCGTGGCACGCGTTCGTCCGATGAGCGACGGGATCCGTAGTCGCACCGCCGCGCGTACCGTTGTCGTGGTCGTGGGTGCGCTCACGCGTGCGACGATGAGCGACACGGTCGCGTGCCACGCCACGTGCGTACCGGGTGCGGGGAGCTGACCGGTGACGACGTTCCAGTTGGCTGGCCCTGAGACCGTGAAGTACAACCCCGCCTTGGCCATGGCGGTGAAGGCCGCGCCACGAGCGCGGTGCGTCACGTCGGGCATCACCGTGATGCCCGACGGCGACGAGGTGGCCACGCGGGCCGTGACCACGACGACCGAGGCGTGAACGGCGATCCTGGAGCCGGGACGGGGGTCCTGGGCGACCACGATGGTCCAGTTCGCCGGTCCGCGGGTGGTGAAGTAGAGCCCCGCGTGCGTCATCGCCGCGAAGACCTCTCCGCGGGTGCGATAGAGCACGTCAGGCATCACGGTGTTCCCGGACTGGGGGGCGTTCGAGATCGTCGTCGCGAGCACGACCGTCGAATGCCACGGCACGAGTGTCCCGGGCCTCGGGTTCTCGGCGACGACGTCGTTCCAACCGGAGGGTCCGTTGACCCGGAAGTACAGACCTGCTCGAGCCATCGCCGCGTAGGTCGTCACCCGGTCGAAGTGGATCACGTCGGGCATCCGAACGGGGGCGTGGCTGACACCCGCCCCGGCAACCGGATGCGCGTACAGGACCGGCGGCAGGCCCAGTAGGCCGACCACGGTCATCAGCAACGCCGAGCGCAGACGCACTCGACGATTCGATGTCCTCAGTTGTTCACCCTCCGCCAGGACTGCGGGCCGTCGATGCGCCCGACCCAACGCTAGGCAAGCGGGGGCCGAAAGGCAAACCCGTCGGACCCCATGACCTTCCTACCTGATCAATAAGGATTATTGGGCGGGGAGCCGAAAGAGTCGAGCCGTGTTCGCGGCCGTCTGACGACGAAACGCTGAACTTTCTTCACCTCGCAACGCGGCGACGTACTCGCCGACGACCGCGACGTGGGCCGGCTCGTTGGGTCGTCCGCGGTGGGGAACCGGGGCGAGGAAGGGGCTGTCGGTCTCGACGTGCAGTCGCTCGAGGGGCACCGTGCACACCGCCTCACGCAACGCGTCGGCGTTCTTGAAGGTCACGACCCCGGCCACCGAGATGTCACAGCCGAGTTCGAGACAACCCGCGGCGTCCTCGGAGTTCCCGGTGAAGCAGTGGATCACGGTCCGTGGTGGCACGCCCTCGCGACTGAGTATCTCGAACAGGTCGTCGAACGCGTCGCGTGCGTGGATCACCAGTGCGAGGTCGAGCTCGTGGGCCAGCGCGATCTGCTCAGCGAAGGTCCGGCGTTGATCGACGCGGGGTGCGTGTTCGTAGAAATAGTCGAGACCCGTCTCACCGATGCCGACGAGCTTGGGGTGCTTGGAACGCGCGAGCGCGGCCACTTCAGCGAGGTTCTGTGTCGAATCGTGGGGGTGCAGACCGACCACGGCGTAGATCTCGACTGGCGAGTCGAGCACGGTCATGGCCAGCGCCTCGGCCGAGTTAGCCGCGTCGGTGCCGATCACCACGACCCGGTTCACGCCGACCGCGATCGCGCGGTCGAGGGTCGCTCGCACCGCCTCGCCACCGCCCTCGCCCATGAACTGGTCCTGGAGGTGGCAGTGCGCGTCGGTCCAGTAGGTCATCGCGCCTCGTTGATCCGCGGGAAGAGTGGCACGCCCTTCTCGATGGCGATCCCCCCGGGGTATCGCCCCCAACGAAGGCTCTCGCGGGCCGGCTCGTCGGTCGGCGCGCCGGTCAGCCCCAGTCGACGCCACAGTTCCGCGGCGACGCCCGGCATCGCCGGTGACACGAGGACGGCGACGAGCCTGATGACCTCGATCGCGTCACCGAGCACTCGCTCGACGGGCTCCCCCGGGGTCATCTTCCACGGTGTGTGCCGTTCGAGGTAGGCGTTGGTCGCGCCGATGAGTCCCCAGGTCGCCTCGAGGGCGGCGTTGGGCGCGAAGTGCTCCCAGGCCGAGACTGCGGCCTCAATCGACGACTCGGCGGTCGCGCGTAGCTCCGAGTTCGGGTCCGGGGCTGGCGCGACACCGCCGCACTTCGAGCCGACCACGGTCGCGACCCGAGCCACCAGGTTGCCCAGGTTGTTCGCAAGGTCGGTGTTGTAGCGATGCGTGATGCCCTCGTAGGAGAACTCGCCGTCGTTGCCGAGCGCCGTCTCGCGCAACAGGTAGTAACGCAACGGGTCCACGCCGAACTCCTCGGTCAAGGTGACCGGGGCGATGTCGGTGAGCTTGACGCCACCCTCGGCGGCCATCGTCTTGGAGAGCTTCTGACCGCCCACGAGCAGCCACCCGTGAACCTGGACGTGACTCGGTGGTTCGAGGCCCGCCGCCAGGCACATCGCGGGCCACCACACGCAGTGGAACCGAATGATCTCCTTGCCGATCAGGTGATGCGACGACGGCCACCACGTCGCGACCCGGTCGTCGTCGCGACCGTAGCCGATCGCCGTGAGGTAGTTGATCAGCGCGTCGTACCAGACGTAGAAGACGTGGCGCTCGTCCCAGGGCACCGGCACGCCCCAGGCGATCGAGGTTCGCGTTATAGAGATGTCGCGCAGTCCGCCCTTGATGAAGGAGTACGCCTCATTGCGCTTCGTCTCGGGCGTGACGAACTCGGGATGGGCGTCGTAGTAGGCGAGCAACTGGTCCTCGAAGGCCGAAAGACGAAAGAACCAGTTCTCCTCTTCCATCTCGGTCAAAGGCCGTCCGTGGATCGGGCAGTTCCCGTGGTCGCTCGCCTCGACTGTGTAGTAGTCCTCACAGCTCACGCAGTAGAGACCCTGGTAGACGCCCTTGTAGATATAGCCGTTCTCGTAGATGGCGCCGAGGAACTTCTGGACGCTCTCGTAGTGGCGAGGCTCGGTAGTGCGGATGAAGTCGTCGTAGCTGACGTCGAGCGCGTCCCAAGCCTCTCGGAACCGCGCTGAGGTCCTGTCGGTCCAGGCCTGGGGGGTCATCTCGTGTTTCGCGGCGGCGTCCGCCACTTTCTGACCGTGCTCGTCGGTTCCCGTCAAGAAGAGCGTCTCATCACCGTTCAACCGGTGCCAGCGCGCCAGCGCGTCGGCATTGAGGGTCGTGTAGGCGTGACCGACGTGCGGGGCGTCATTCACGTAGTAAATCGGCGTGGTGATGTAGAAACGACCCATCCGACCAGCGTAACGAGTCAGGAACCCCGCTCCGAACGGATCCGCAACGCCACGTCGTAGGCGATCCGGTGGGCCACGCGCAACTCGTCAGCGACGGCGCTGACGGCATCGCGAACGGTCTCGCCCGCGCCGAGACGGCGCTCGAGGGCCTCGCGAACCGCGGTTTCGGGGATCGCCGCGGGCGCGGCACCCTCGAGGACGACGACCACTTCACCGCGCACCTCCCCCTCGGCCCAGCGTCCGGCGACCTCGCGTAGCGGGCCGCGCACGAGCTCCTCGTGCAGCTTGGTCAGCTCACGGGCGACCACGACCCGGCGGTCGCCGAACAGCTCGGCGAGCTCGCCCAACGTCGCCACGAGGCGCTGGGGCGACTCGTAGAAGACGATCGTTCGCGCCTCGGTGGCCCACTGGGCGAATCGCGTCCGACGGTCCCCACCGCGACGCGGCACGAAACCCTCCATCACGAAGCGCTCGGTGTCCAGACCGCTCACCGACAGCGCCGCCACCACCGCGCTCGGCCCCGGCGTCGTCGTGACCCGCAGGCCCGCTTCGGCCACCGCGGCGACGACGCGTCGCCCGGGGTCGCTGATCCCGGGAGTCCCGGCGTCACTCACGAGCGCGACGACCGCCCCCGAAGTGACCCGCTCGACCACCTCGACACTCTCGGTCATCTCGTTGTGCTCACGCAGCGAGCGCAGTCGACCGCGCGGGGTGAGCCCGAACGCGCTGAAGAGGACCCGCGTTCGCCGGGTGTCCTCGCAGTAGACGACGTCGGCGCTCGCCAACACCGCTCGCGCCCTCGGGCTCAGGTCCTCGAGGTTCCCAATCGGCGTCGCGACGACCACGAATTCACCGGGACCGCCCATTGGTACTTGCATCGATCCGCCTCCGTTTGGCTACCGGGCCCCTGTCCGTACTACGATTGTCCCCTATGTCGAAGCGGACCGTGAAGCGCAAGTTACGCGCCAAGAAGAAGGCTAACCACGGCAAGAAGCCGAACTGCGGCCGCGGTTAGCGAGCACCGTCCCACGTCAGTCCCCGCCGAGCGATCGTCTCGACGAGCATCGACGGACGGTCGCTCACCAGCCCGTCGACCCCCAGGTCGAGCAGTCGATCCATCCCTGACTGGTCGTTGATCGTCCAGACGTGGACGGCCACGCCCGCGGCGTGCGCGGCCTCGACGAACGACTCGTCCACGACCGTCACATCGCCGTAGGTCTCGGGCACCTGGAAGGCGACGGCCCTCGGCACGACCGGCTGGCGTTCACGCCGCGAGAAGAAGAACGAGGCCGTCTCCTCGGTCGCCGCTGACGTCGCGACCGAGGGAGCCTCACGTCGAAACGCGTCGATCGCGTGATCGAGGAACGACGCGACGATCACGCGCCCCGCGCAGTTGAGCCGCTCGATCTCGCGCGCGAGCAGCGCCTCGTAGGCATCGACGTCGGGTGCCGACTGCTTGATGTCGAGGTTGAGCAGCACGCCCGGTGCGGCGGTCACGACCTCTTCGAGCGTGGCGATGCCGAAGCGCCGGTCCGCCGGGGCCCGGCCACGCCACGGGTAGTCCGCGTCCACTCGATCCGGTGACACCGTCTCGCCGGGAGCGAACCAGTACGCGTTGTCGAGATCACGCAGCTCTGACAGGGTCATCGCGGCGATTGCGCCGTGCCCGTTCGTCGTGCGGTCGACGGTCTCGTCGTGGCACACCACGAGCTGGCGATCGGCGGTGGCGTGCACGTCGAGCTCGATCGCTGTCGCACCAGTGGCGACCGCCTGCTCGATGGCGAAAATCGTCGAGGAGGGCCCTTCGAAGGAGCCACCCTGGTGGGCGAAGGCGATCACCCGCCGCTCGAGCCAGTCGCTCACATCGAGTTCGCTCGCAACTCAGCCGTGCGCAACGCGACTCGATGCTCCATGTAGAAGGCGAGCCCCGGGACGAAGCCCGAGAGCAGCATCAGCACGAGGAGCCCGAAGGGTAACCGTGCCTTCAACGTGAACTGGAAGCAGAGCACCAGGTAGATGGGATAGAGCACCACCCCGTGCCCGATGCCGACGACGGTGACGACGGGCTTCAGCTGTGTCCACAGCGACAGGTCGACCGTGTGCAGGATCAAGAACAGCACCAGCACGATGAGCGTCGTCCCGGTGACGAACGACATCAGGCGGTACCGCCGAAACGCCGCTTGCACTAGTGACCCCAGAGTTTCTTCTTCGACCGTTCCGCCAGTTGCTCGAGGTGGTCGTTGTACGCGGCGAGTTCGGGGTCTTCATCGGCGTCGCGCTGGCGGGCCTGGCGGGCCTCGGCGCGCATCTTCTCCTCGTAGGCCCGTCGCTCCAACTCGTCATCCTCGCTGACTCGGTCGATGTTGAGCAGCGCGTACCAGCCGAGCACGCCGAGCACGCCGAAGACCGGCCACTCGATCGAATAGAGGAAACTGAGCGAATTACCCTGGACCGCTCGACCGACCTGCCACCACGCCGCAGTCGCACTCATCGCGAGCCACGCGATGAGTGCGAGGTGCAGCATCAGGGCCTTCGCGCTCAACCACTTCGACTTCACCGCGCCATCCTAGTGAGCCTCCCCGCCGCCACATCCTAGGATGGACGGGTGTTGTCCGCCATCACACCCTTCCACTGGCGCGACGCGACTCAATTAGCGCTTGAACCGGGTGCTATCGCGCTCATGGTGCTGGCAGCAGCGCTCTACGCCTGGGGCCAGCACCGGACCCCGCACTGGCCACGCAGCCGGAGTCTTTACTTCGCGCTGGGCCTGGTCGTCACCTTCATCGCGACCGAGTCGTTCATCGGCCGCTACGACCGGGCGTACTTCAGCGACCACATGGTCCAACACCTGGCATTGATCATGATCGCCGGTCCGCTCTTCGCGCTCGCCACGCCCCTCGACCTCGCCTACCGCGCAGGGTCGACCCGCCTGCGCGCCGCGCTCGACAGTCGCCTCGTGACGTTCATCACCGAACCCATCGTCGCCTTCGCGCTCTACTTCGTCTTCATCCCCGTGTCGCACCTGACGGGCCTGTTCAACGAGATGTTGCTCCACGAGTGGATTCACCAGTTCGAGCACCTCGGATTCCTTGTCGTCGGGTACCTCTTCTTCCGCGTCGCCTTCGGGCTCGAACGCGGGCGGACCATCCACCCCGGTCTTCGACTCGTCTTCGTGATGGCCGCGGTGCCCGTGGACACTTTCACGGGTCTCGCCCTCGCCATGTCCTCGCACAACCCCTTCTCGGCGTACCGGACCCTCGCCCCGATCGGATCGACGCCGGCGTCGGTGCTCGCGAACGTGCAGTTGGGCGGGGCGATCATGTGGATCGGTGGTGACGCGCTCATGCTCCTCGCGTGCATCCCCATCGCGGTGGCGTGGGTGCGCTGGGAGACTCGACGCACCGTCGAACTCGACGCGCGACTCGACGCCGAGGGGCGTTGACCTACAACAGGCCGGCCTCGATCGCGAGCGCCTCGAGGTCGGTCTCGGGACGGGCGCCCAGGTGCTTGATGATCTCTCCCGCGCAGAGCGACCCGAGCTCGGCCGCCTCGGCCGGGTCGGCCCCGAGCGCGAGGCCGTAGAGGAAGCCTGCGGCGAACATGTCACCGGCGCCGTTCTGATCGACGACCTCGTCCACCTCACTCGCGGGGACCGAGACGACCCCGTACGCGGTCAAGACCTCGGCGCCGAGCGGTCCACGGGTCACGACCGCGAGCACCCCGAGCTCTTCGAGGGCTTCGAAGGCGCGCTCGAGACTCTCGACCTGGAACAGGGCCAGGATCTCGGCCTCATTGGCGAGCAGCACGTCGACGTGATTGGTCACCAGTTCCAAGAAATCCCGGCGATGGCGCTCCACGCAGAACATGTCCGACAGGGACAGCGCCACCATCGAATCGTGCTGGTGGGCGAAGTCCACCACCTTCTGGATCGCCATCTTCGCCGGTGGCAAGTCATAGAGGTAGCCCTCGATGTAGGTGATCTCGGAGCGAGCGATCAGCCGTTCGTTGATATCGGCCACGTGGAGCCGGTTCGAGGCACCGAGGTACGTCGCCATCGTGCGTTGAGCGTCGTCGGTGATGAAGACGTGACAGCGACCCGTCGCGCCCTCGTCGGGTGAGGCGATCGCGAGGTCCAACTCCACGCCCATCGTGCGTAGGTCGTGGGTGAATCGCTCGCCGAACTCGTCGTCGGCCACCTTGCCGATGTAGCCACAGGTCCCCCCGAGCGCCGCGATCCCAGCGATGGAGTTGGCGACCGAGCCGCCCGACATCTGGATCGTCGGGCCCATCGAGGCGTAGAACGTCTCGAGCTGGTCCTCGCCGATCAACGTCATCGACGCCTTGACCAGGCCCAAGTCGTGATACACCTCGGCCGAATCACGCGTGATGATGTCGAGCATGGCGTTACCGATGCCCGTCACCGCGAGCCTCGTCGGGCCCGGCTTGACGCGAAGTGAGACGGGTGTCGGAGGAGTTGTCACTTAGCGAGCGTAGAAGATTTGCCTCTAGTGTTTCCAACTATGACTTCCTCCAATCCCTTCCGCCTGTCACGCACCGTCGTCCCCCACGCCTACCGGATCTTCCTGACCCCCGACCTCGACGCGGCGACCTTCGTCGGGCGCGTCGAGATCGACGTCGACGTCGCCGAGCCGGTCCAGACCGTGACCATGCACGCAAAGAACCTCGAACTCGGCGCGGCCACGCTCACGAGCCAGGGGACCAGCCATCGCTCCGACGTCCCGGCCTTTGACCACACCTACGAGACGGTCTCCTTCGCCTTCCACGAGACGCTCCCGGTGGGCCCGGCGACCATCGAGATCGCCTTCACCGGCGTGCTCAACGACCAGCTCTCGGGCTTCTACCGTTCCACCTACACCGATGACGCCGGCGTCACCCACACGATCGCGACCACGCAGTTCGAGCACTCCGACGCCCGTCAGGCCTTCCCGTGCTGGGACGAGCCGTCCTTCAAGGCCACCTACCAGGTGAATCTGACCGTGCCGAGTCACCTCGCGGCGATCTCGAACTCTCCCGAGATCGAGAACATCGACCTCGGTAACGGCCAGCGCTCCGTGCGCTTCGCCCCCACCATGATCATGTCCACGTACCTCGTCGCCTTCGTGGTGGGACCGTTCGAGTTCACCGACGCCGTCGACGTCGACGGCGTGCCGTTACGGGTCGTCTACCCCGTGGGCAAGGGGCACCTCACGGCCCTCGCCCTCGAGGCTGGCGCCTTCGCGCTGCGCTTCTTCGGCGAGTACTTCGCGATCCCCTACCCCGGTGAGAAGCTCGACATGGTCGCGATCCCCGACTTCGCCTTCGGGGCGATGGAGAACCTCGGCTGCGTGACCTACCGAGAGACCGCCCTACTCGTCGACCCGGCGCGGGCCACCAACGCCGAGATTCAGCGCGTCGCCGAGGTCGTGCACCACGAGATCGCCCACATGTGGTTCGGCGACCTGGTCACGATGGAGTGGTGGGAGGGCATCTGGCTGAACGAGGCCTTCGCCACGTTCATGCAACTGATCTGCACCAACGCTTTCCGCCCGCAGTGGCACATCTGGACCGACCAGGCCGTCATGCGCGACCTCGCGATGCACATCGATGGCCTGGCGACCACGCGCGCAATCGAGTACGAGGTCATCTCCCCCGACGACACCCAGGGTATGTTCGACGCACTCACCTACGAGAAGGGTGGCTCGGTGCTGCGGATGCTCGAGCAGTACCTCGGTGAGCAGACGTTCCGCGACGGCATCCGCCACTACCTGACCACGCACAGCTACGCCAATACCGTCACGAGCGACCTGTGGGACGCCCTCGAGACCGTGTCGGGCCATCCGGTGCGCGAGATGATGGACACGTGGATCCTCCAGGGGGGCCACCCTATGGTGACCCTCGCCAACGGCCAGCTCAGCCAGTCGCCCTTCGTCTTCGCAGACCCCGCGCACAAGGGGGCGATCGGCGACCACTGGCTCGTGCCGGTTCTGACGCGTTCACTCGATGGTGGCGAGGCATCGCACCACCTGCTGCGCGATGAGCCAATCACGGTGAGCGACGCGGCACCGGTCGTCGTGAACGCCGGCGGCTCGGGGTTCTTCCGATCGCGGTACGGCTCGACCGAGTTGGCGGCACTGGCGCCGCGGAGCGGCGAGCTCGACGAGCTCGAGCGCGCGACCGTGGTGGCCGACGCGTGGGCGCTCCTGTTCGCGAGCCAGATCACGTGGCGCGACTTCGCCGTCGTCGCCTCGGGACTGGGCGATCAGGATGAGCCGACGACGTGGAGCTTCGTCGCGGCCGCCATCGACATGGTCCACCGCGCCCTGCAGGGGGCGGCGCGTGAGACCCTCGAGGCCGAGGTCCGCCGACTCGTCGAGCCCCAGTTCGCACGGCTCGGTTGGGACGGGCAGGCGGACGAGGGGCCCCTTGCCAGCCAGCTGCGCGCGATCGTGGTCGGGCTGCTCGGCACGATCTGCCACGACGACGCCGTCCGCGACGAGGCCCGCCGGCGCTTTGAGGCCGGCCCCGTAGACGGTGACCTGGCGCCGGTGATCCTGCGGATCGTGGCTGACCAGAACCAGCCCGGTGACTACGACACGTTCCTCGAGCGCTACCGCCAGGCGCCGTCACCCCAGGAGTCCATCCGATTCCTCTTCGCGCTCAGCGCGTTCAGTGACGAGTCGATCGCCCTCGACGTGGCGGAGCGCTGCTTCAGCGAGTTCCGAAGCCAAGACGCCCCCCTCGTCTTGCCGCACCTCATGCGCAACGAGAAGACCGGTCCCGCGGTCTGGCGCTACCTCGCTAGCCGCTGGGACGACGCCCTGGCCCAGTTCTCGCCGAGCCACTACGCCCGTCTCGCGTCGGGCGTGCCGACGTTCATCAACGACCCGGCACTCGCCGACGAGGTCGAGGCGTTCCACCACGCCCACCCGGTGGTCGGGGGCTACCCCGCGACCGTTGAACAACAGCTCGAGCGCATGCGCATCGGCCTGACCTTCGCCGCGGCGATCCGAACGCAGTTCTAGCGCCATGTCCATAGGCGCGTTCCTCGGGATCATGGTTCTCATGTTCGTGTTGGAGCTGCCCGACAAGACGATGGTCGCGACCATCGTGATGTCCACGCGAGCCCGGCCCTGGTCCATCGTGATGGGCGCCTCGGCCGGGTTCGTCGTTCAGATGGGCATCGCCGTCGCCGCGGGCAGCGCCTTGACGTTGCTGCCCGCGCAACCCAAGGAGTTCGTCGTCGCGGCGCTGTTCCTCGGCGGCGCGGCCTACCTGCTGTTCGTCCCCGAGAAGGTCGAGGAGCGCGAGGGTGCACGCGAGGGTGCACGCGAACAGTTCGGGACACGCTGGAAAGAGGTCACCACGGCCTTCAGCGTGATCTTCCTCGGCGAGTTCGGCGACCTCACCCAGATCCAGGCGGCCAACCTCAGCGCCAAGACGCACCAACCCTTCGAGGTCTTCGTCGCCTCGTCCCTGGCGATGATCGCCGTCTCGTTCCTCGGCGCCTTCGGCGGACGGGCCCTGCAGCGGGTCGTGCCCCTGCGCTTCATTCGCCTCGCCGGCGGCGGCATCTTCGCCGTCCTCGGCCTCTACACGCTCGTCGAGGCGTTGCGGTGAACTTCGAGGAACGGCTCTCGTTGGCCGAGACAGTGAAGGGGTTCATGCCACCCGACGAGGGTCGCGCACTCGTGCGCCACGGACTCGAGCGCGCCACCGAGGCCCCGGGCGGGACCTGGCTCGAGGTCGGCGCGTGGTGCGGCAAGTCGGCCGTCTACCTCGGCGCGGCGGCCGCGGCCGGTGCGAGCGTGCTCTATTCGCTCGATCACCACCGGGGCAGTGAGGAGAACCAGGTCGGCTGGACGCATCACGACCCCACCCTCGTCGACCCGTTCGACGGCCGCCTCAACACGTTGCCGTTCTGGCAGCGCACCATCGCCACCGCCGAACTCGAAGCAACCGTCATCGGACTCGTCGGACCCTCGAACGTCGTCGCGGCCCACTTCGCCCAGCCACTCGACCTGCTCTTCATCGATGGCGGACACGGTCACGACGTCGCGTGGGCCGACTACGAGGCCTGGACGCCCAAGGTCGTCTCCGGCGGTCGGCTGCTCATCCACGACGTCTTCCCCGACCCCGCCGACGGCGGTCGCCCACCCTACGAGATCTACCGCGCCGCCCTCGCCGACCGTTTCGTCGAACTCGACGCGGTCGGCTCGCTGCGGGTGCTACGCGCCCGCTGAGCGAGGACAGCCCGCCTCGGCCACGTCAGCCACGCGCGCCAGCACGGTCGAGTCGTGTCGGAACATCCCCGACGCCCCCGAGGACGATGTCAGCGCGTCGGCGGCGAGCAGGACCGCGGCGACGGTGTAGCTCGTCACCTCGCGGTCGGGGAAGGTCACGGCCCCGGGGTACGCGAGCCCCGTCCAGTACGCCCCGTCGTCTCGACGGTGACGGTTCGTCTGCTCGAAGAGCTCAAGGGCTTCACCCGTGAGTCCGAGCGCGTCCAGGGCCAGTACGCACTCGGCTGTCTCGGCGGCGGTCACCCAGTCGTTGGTCGACACGCAGCGCACCCCGTAGTCGCTCATGACGTGGCGTTCCCACCCGTCTCGGATGCGCGCTACGCCGGCCTCGCCGGTCAGGGCGCCACTGATCACGGGGTAGTACCAGTCCATGGCGAACTCGTTCTTCGGGGCGAAGGCCCCCGGGTGATGAGCCACCGCGTGACCGAGTTGCCCGGCCGCGCGAACCCAGGTCGGACGGCCGCGTCCGAGACGCTCGCCGAGCGTGATCGCGCAGCGCAACGCGTGGAAGATGGACGACGACCCCGTAAGCAACGCGTAGCCCTCGGGTCGGCCCGCGGCGTCGATCGACCACCGGATCGTGCCGTCGTCGAGCCGCCAGCGCAGCACGAAGTCGATCGCCCGCTCCACCACGTCAAAGAGCTCCGCGACGAAGTCGACGTCGTCGGTGGCGAGCAGGTAGTGGCACAGGCCCGTGGCGACGTAGGCGCACACGTTGGTGTCCAGGCGCGCGTCAGTGACGTCCTCGCCGCGGTAGTAGTTGAACCAGCTCCCGTCACCGAGCTGGGTCGCGGCGAGCCAGCGGTACGCGGCGCGGGCCTCGTCGTGCCGACCCGTCACGGTCAGGGCCATCGCCACCTCGACGTGGTTCCAGGGGTCGCAGTGGCCCCCGTCGAACCAGGGCAACTGACCATTCGGGCGCTGGAGCCCGGCGAGGAAGTCCGCGCTCGCGGCGACCTGCTCGGGGCTCAAGAGTCCGGGGACCCCGCCGAGTTCGCTCGCGAGGATGGTCACGACGCCGGCTTTTCGAGGTAGTACACGGCGGACTTGCCCATCACCGGGGCGAGCACCCGTTCGGCGAGTCGCGTGATCACCGGGCGCTTCACGATGTCCCAGACCAGCAACTTGTGGTAGGCCCGCACGAAGCGGTTCTCCTCGTTAGTCGTCCCCACGAGGCACTTCAACCACCAGTAGGGGCTATGCAGCCCGTGCGCGAAGCCGTGACCGCGTACCTGCAGCCCGACCCCGCGCAACCGGTCCTCGATGACCGATCGACGATAGATACGCACGTGTCCGCCGGGGACCAGGTGGTACTCGTCGGACAGCGCCCAGTTCACGAGCTCGGGGAAGAAGCGTGGCACGGTGATCGCCATCGTCCCGCCGGGTCGCAGCACGCGCGCGAGTTCGGCCATGGCCGCGCGGTCGTCGGCGATGTGTTCGAGCACCTCAGAGCAGATCACGCGGTCAAATGACCCGTCGGGAAACGGGAGGTGTAACGCGTCACCTTGGACGGCGGCGGCGCGGACCTCACCCGCCACCAGCTCACCCGCCTCGATCATCGCCACGAAGGTCGCCACGACACCTTCAACCTCGTCGCGTCCGGCGTCCAGGGCGACGACGTCGGCGCCGCGGCGCGCGGCTTCGAAGGCGTGACGCCCGAACCCGCAGCCCAAGTCGAGGAGTCGCTCGCCGGCGACGAGCCCGAGTCGGTCGTAATCAGCGGTCAGCATCAGTCGAACTGCATCGAGTCGGGCAGGGGACGGTGGGTGAGGATTGCGTCGTAACAGGCCGCAGTCCCTCGCGCGGTGACCTGCCAGGTGAAGCGCTCCATCACGCGCTCGCGGCCCCGTGTGCCGAGGCGTTCGCGCAACGCGGGGTCGTCGAGCAGCGAGCGGATCGCGACGAGCAGGGCCTCAGGGTCATTGGGTTCGACGAGCACGCCCGTCTCGCCGCTCACCCCCACCACCTCGGGCAGGGCACCGCCGGTGGTGGCCACGACCGGTACGCCACAGCTCATCGCCTCGATCGCCGGTAGCGAGAACCCCTCGTAGAGGCTCGGGACGATCGCCACCTCGGCCTCGCCGTAGAGTCGCGCCAGCTCCTCGTCGCTCACCCCAGATATCGTCGTCACGATGTCGGTCAACCCCAGTCGCTCGAGCGCCTGGGCGACGCGCCCCCCGGGTCGCGGGCGACCGATCACGACCAGTTCGATGTCGCGCTCGACGCGCAACTTCGCGATCGCCTCGAGCAGCGGGACAAGTCCTTTCATGGGCACGTCGCTGCTGGAGGTCACCATGAGCCGACCGGGGCGCTTGGCCACGTCCGCGTACGGACGAAAGACGGTGTGGTCGACACCGACCGGTACGACGGTCATCCGGTCGAGGGGGACGTGCATCTGGGCGTTGATGTCCACCTTGGAGTTGTGTGAGACCGTCAGCACGGCGGGTAGCCGTCGCGCGACACGCACCTGCATGCGCAGGAATCCGAACCAGCGCCGCGTCGTGGACCGTGCGAGCCGGGTTTCGGCGTGGTCGAGGGCGATCGTGCGGTCGACGGTGATCGGGTGATGGAGCGTCTCGAGTAACGGCCAGCCGTCGCGGTGCAGGCCAAGGATCCCACTGCCGAGGCACTGGTCGTCGTGGACGAGGTCGAAGTCCCCCCGTCGAGCGTTCAGGATGCGTCGGATGCGACGTGAGAAGGCGAGCGGCTCGCCGAACCCCGCGCTCAGCATCACGGCGAACTCGGTCAGGTCCGCGAGCGAGGTGAACTCCGAGGGGGCTGGGATGCGGAAGGGGTCGGGGTCGCGATAGAGGTCCAGGCCACGCACCGGCGTGAACCCGACCCCGTCATCGAGTTCGGGCCACGGCGGACCAGCGAAGACCTCGACACTGTGCCCCAACGCCACCAGCTCACGGGTGAGGTGGCGCGTGTAGACGCCCTGGCCACCGCAACGAGGGTTGCCCCGGTAGACGAGGAACGCGATGCGGTGCTTGCCCGGCTGTGGCGCACGCGCTGGAATCGCCGGCGGCAGCGTGATCGCGCGCGAGCGGGCCCAGGACGCCCTGGTCTCGGCGATGGTTTGACGAATCGAACGGGGCACGGGCCAACTTTCGGTCTCGACGAGGACTCATTCTCGCCTAATTCCGCCATCAGCACAAATGCCCCAAGCACGCGCTACAGCGTCGTGACTACGCTGCCGGTATGGACTTGACCTACCCCCCCGAAGCCGAGGCCTTCCGCGCCCAGATCCGCGACTGGCTCGAAGCGAACCTGCCCGAAGGCTGGTTCGAGCCAGACTTCTCACTCTCGGGCGCTGAGCGCACCGCCTTCAACGAGCGTTGGACCGAGAAGTTGTTCGAAGGTGGCTGGATCTGTGCCGGCTGGCCAACCGAGTACGGCGGCAAGGGCCTCTCCTTGCTCGAGCAGGTGGTACTCAACGAGGAATTCGCCAAAGCCGGTGCACCGATGCGCGCGGACTTCTTCGGCGACACCCTGGTGGGTCCGACGATCCTGCAGTGGGGCACCGAGGAGCAGAAGCGCGAGTTCATCCCGGGCATCCTGCGCGGATCGATCGGGTGGTGCCAGGGCTTCTCCGAGCCCAACTCGGGCTCGGACCTCGCGAGTCTCAAGACCAGCGCGGTCCTCGACGGTGACGAGTGGGTGATCAACGGTCAGAAGGTCTGGACGACCCAGGCCCAGCACGCGGACTACGTCTTCTTGCTCGCGCGCACCGATCCCGCAGCGCCCCAGCACGCGGGCATCAGCTACCTGCTGGTGCCGATGCACCAGCCGGGCGTGGACGTACGTCCGATCACCCAGGTTGACGGCACCGCCGAGTTCAACGAGGTCTTCTTCACCAACGCCCGGTGCCCGCGCGGCAACGTCGTGGGTGGTGTGAACAATGGCTGGAAGGTCGCGATGACCACGCTCGGCTTCGAGCGCGGCTCGTCGTCCACCACCGGTTACCGACGGTTCCTGAAGGAGTGGGAGGCGATCGTGGAGGAGGCACAGCACCGGCCGCGTCGCGTCGACCGGTTGACGCGTGACCGTCTGGTGCGATCATGGTCGAAGATCAAGATCATGGAGATTAACGGGTATCGATCGCTGACCGACGCGCTCAACGGGACCCACGACGCCGCCCTGCTTGGCGCGTGCAACAAGATGTTCTGGTCCGAGACCCATCGCGAGATGATGGAACTCGCCATTGACGCGCTGGGCATGAGTGGCCAGGTCCTCACGGGCACCCAGGGCACAAACGCCGACACCGGTGGTCTGCGGCGGGGACGCGCGGA
Organism: Actinomycetes bacterium; assembly: GCA_021837305.1. GTDB lineage: Bacteria > Actinomycetota > Acidimicrobiia > Acidimicrobiales > RAAP-2 > RAAP-2. The sequence goes on along the minus strand of JAKBGV010000003.1, from coordinate 27,844 downwards.
CTACCCCGTCTCGGACCTTCAGGCGTCGTTCTTCTTCTCGCGCTCCGAGACCATCTGGGGTGGCACGGCCGAGATCCAGCGCAACATCATCGGCGAGCGCGCCCTGGGCCTGCCCAAGGAGCCCCGGCCTAGCTGAGTGCTTCGGCCACCGGGCGTCGGGCGAAACCGCCGCGTAGCGACACAAGTAGCCCGACGGCCGTCACCAGGGTCAGCGCGGCGCCGGTGAAGAGACCCATGCGAGGGTCGCTCTGGGCGATGATCAGTCCGATCAGCGGTGCCCCGATTGGTGTCACGCCCATGAAGGCGACGCCGTACAGGCTCATGACCCGTCCGCGCATCGACTGACTCGAATTCAACTGCAGGGTCGAATTCGCCGTGGACATGAACGCGATCGAGAACGCCCCCGTGGGCACGAGCGCCAGCGCCGCTAGTCGCATCGACGGCGCGAAGGCCGTCAACGTCATGAACAGCCCGAAGCCGAGTGCGAGACCGGCTAGCAGCTGCGGGGTGGGATTCGATCGATGGGCGATCACGAGGCCGCCGACCACCGCACCGAGCCCCATGGCCCCGAGCAACAGGCCGTAGTTGGCCGCGTTCTCCTGGTGAAACGTCACGTGGGCGAAGACGGGCAGTGTCACGGTGAAGTTGAAGGCGAAGGTGCCGACCACCGCCACGGCGATGATCACGTTACGTAGTTGCGGCGTCTCCATGACGTAGCGCAGTCCGAGTCGCAACTGACCCTTCTCGCGTTCGACGGTCTTCATCGTCATGAAGTCCGCGCTCCGCATCAGCGCCAGGGCGACGATGACCGCGATGAAGGACGCCGCGTTGGCGTAGAAACAGGCCGCCGTGCCGACGAGGGCGATGAGCGTCGCGGCGATCGACGGCCCGATGAGCCGACCCGAGTTCATCAAGACGCTGTTGAGACTCACGGCGTTGGCGATGAGGTCGCGCCCGACCATCTCCTGGACGAAGGACTGGCGCGCGGGCAGGTCGAAGAGGTTGACCACGCCGAGCAGGGCCGCGATGACGTAGATGGAAGCGACGTTGACGTGATGAGTCGTGACGAGCACACCCAGGACCAACGCGAGCACGCCCGCCCCTGACTGGGTCGCGTAGAGGATGCGGCGCTTCTCGTGGCGGTCCGCGACGAGACCCCCGTACGAGCCGAGCACCAACATCGGGACGTATTGCAGGGCGACCGCGATCCCGAGGTCCACTGATGAGCCCGTTATCTGCAACAAGAGCCATCCCTGGGCTACGGACTGCATCCACGTCCCCGACGTCGAGATCAACTGGCCAATGAAGTAGAGACGGAAGTTGCGGACCCGCAACGCCGCGAACGTCCGCGACGAGAACGTGGCGACGGCGCTCACGATTGCTCCAGGATGGTCTCGAGCAGCGTTGCCAACTCGCCGGCGCGACGACGTTCGGCCTCGGGTAGTGCGTCCAGGGCTCGCTCTAGGAATTCGTCCTTACGCCGGCGGATCGCCGCTAGCTCGTGGCGACCCGACGCGGTGATCGTCACGCGCGTACAACGCCGGTCGACGTCATCGGCTACCCGCTCGATCAGGCCGAGCCGTTCCATGTCGCGAACGAGGCGGGTCACCGACGGCGGTGAGATCTGCTCGGCCGTAGCGAGGTCACCGAGCGAGGGACGCTTGAGTCGGCTCACCACTGCGAGCAGCGACGCCTGGGCCGGCGAGACGCCGCCCAACGCCGACTGGCGCAGCCGCCGGTTCAGCCGTGTGATCGCGTACCGGAGCCGCGTCGCGGTTTCGTTCGTCACCGTTTCCATCGTTCATCACCGTATCCATTAGTTCACCTAACTAAATAATACGGCCACAAACGTCGCTCGTGACCTCACGGCGTTAATCGTCAATCGGGCTGAATTGGACCGTGCTCGTTCTCGTACTCGCGGATCGTCTCCACGTAACCGTCGATGTCGCTCTCGGCGTTCGGCGAACCACGTCCGACTTTGGTGAGGTACACCGTCAGCCCCAAGTCGCGCAGCACGCCGTCAGCCGCTCGGCGGGCCTGTAGTTCATCGACTTTCGCCTGACCCTTCTGCGCCACGTCCTTGGCCGCCGACGCCGCCGCCGCCGCCTGTTCCTTGACCTTGTCCATCAAACCCATGGTCACCTCCCGGTCTCACTGCGAAGCGTAGTCCCGCACACCCGCGAGCAACAGCCCGAACTAGGACCGGGGGTTCTAGAGGGCCCGGTACCGCGGAACGTAGCCGCCGGTGCCGAGGGACATGGAGTCTTCGGGGTCGATCGCCTCGTCGACCCCGCCGAGGACCTCGGTGACCCAATCCAAGCGATCGGTCAGGATCCGCGTCACGCCACCCTGGAGGGTGTCTGAGGAGATCGCACAGCTCGAGCACGCGCCCTGGAGTTGTACCTCGACGACGCCGGTCTCGACGTCAGCTCGCACGAGCACAAGGTCGCCGCCGTCGGCCTGCACGGCCGGACGCATCAGGTCGATGAGCGCGTTGAGCGCCTTCAGACGGCTTTGGCGGACCTGGACGGTTAGTTCTTCCACTGGACCAGTCTGCCGGACCGCGCGCCGGTCGTGACCTCGTGGCCCCCGATACCATGTGCCGATGAGCACGATAGGCCCACCGCTCGAGGACATCGACCTCTCGGACATGGCGTTCTGGCGCCGTCCGTGGTCCGAGCGCGAAGCCGCGTTCGCCACGCTACGCACGGAGCAGCCGATCGCCCACTTCGACGAACCGGTCGTCGAGGGAACGGCGTTCGAGTTCCCTCCTGGACCGGGCTACTACGCGCTCACCCGCTACGACGACATCGTGACCGTGTCGCGACATCCCGAGGTCTTCCTGTCGGGTCCCGGCGCCGTGTCCCAGCTCGACCTACCCCCCGAGATGGTCGAGTACTTCTCGGGCATGATCTCCACGGACAACCCCAAGCACGCCCGCCTGCGACGGATCGTCGCCAACGCTTTCAATCCCCGCACCGTGCGCGCGATCGAAGACGCCATCGATCGCGTCGCCACGCAGGTGGTCGACGACGCCGTTGACCACGGGACGGGCGATTTCGTCACCGACGTCGCCGCCCCCTTCCCCCTCGCGATCATCGGGACCATGATGGGCATCCCCGCCAGTGAGTACGGCACGGTCCTTCGGTGCTCCAACGTCATCCTCTCAGCGGGCGACCCCGAGTACGTTCCCGAGGGGACCGACCCCGTCGTCGCCTTCCTCGACGCCGGGGCGACGCTGACCGGGCTGATGCACGAGCTCGGCGCGTATCGGCGCGAGCACCCCGTCGACGACATCACCAGTTCCCTGGTCAACGCCGAGATCGAATCCGAGCGACTTACCCAACAGGAACTCGCGTCCTTCTTCGTCCTGTTGGTCACCGCAGGCAACGAGACGACGCGTACCGCCATCGCACACGCGCTCGATGCCTTCACTCGCTTCACCGACCAGCGAGAGCGCCTCGCGAACGACTTCGAGGGACTCGCCGCGACCGCGACTGACGAGATCGTGCGGTGGGCGTCGCCCGTGATCTGGATGCGACGCACGCTCGCGAGCGACTTCACGCTGTCGGGGGTCGAGTTGCGAGCCGGGGACAAGGTGCTGCTCTTCTACAACTCCGCCAATCGCGACGAGGCGGTCTTTTCGGACCCCGCCGTCTTTGACGTCGGTCGCACGCCCAACCCACACCTCGGCTTCGGCGCACCCGGCCCGCACTTCTGCCTCGGTGCCCACCTCGCGCGACGCGAGATCACGGTGATGTGGCGACGACTGCTGGGTCAGTACCCGACGATCCACGCGACGGCGTCGCCGGACCCGCTCGCCTCCAACTTCGTCAACGGCATCAAACACCTGCCGTTCACGTTCGATTAGTCGGCTCGACGAGCCTCGACCGCCTCGTCGAAGGACCGCAGCGCGCGAGGGCCCCAGACGGTGCCCGGACCGCCGTTCATCATGATCGACACACCGACGGCCTCGGCGACCTGCTGGCGGGTCACGCCCGAGCGCGCCGCGCCGCGGGCGTGGGAGACGACGCACCCGTCGCATTGACGGGTGATGGCCACGACCAGGGCCAACAGCTCCTTGAACCCGGTTGAGAGCTCGCCGTCGGCCATCGCCGCGTGAGACATCGCCGAATAGCCCTTCAGAACCTCGGGAATCATCGCGCGCAGGTCGAGTGCCGGCTGGCGAAGTTCGGCCCGCACCTCGTCGTTGTGTTCCATATGCACCTCCGTGTCGAGCGTAGCGAGTCTCCCTACACTGGCCGCGTGATTATCAACGAGCTCCTCGCCAACAACCGCGCCTACGTCGCCCGTCACGGCCACCAGGTGCTACCCACCGAGCCCCAACGTCACCTCGCCGTGTTGACCTGCATGGACTCACGACTCGACCTGTTCGGGACCCTCGGCCTCGAGCTCGGCGAGGCGCACCTGATCCGTAACGCCGGCGGACTCGCGACCGACGACGCCGTTCGTTCGTTGTTGCTCAGCCAGCGACTGCTCGGCACCCGGGCGATCATGGTCATCCACCACACCCGCTGTGGCCTCGAGTCATTCGTCGAAGAGGAGCTGGCCGACGCGATCACCGCCGACATCGGCTTTCGCCCGCCCTTTCGACTGGGTGCCTACCGCGACGTCGACGCCGACGTCCGAGAGACGGTGGCCGCCCTTCGTTCGAGCCCCTTCGTGGACGGCACCGACGTGCGCGGCTTCGTCTTTGACGTCGACGACGGTTCGCTTCGCGAGGTCACCCCAGCGTCTTCTTGAAGCCCTGGCTCATCTGTTCGTAGCCGAGCGCCCGGTAGAACCGGTGGGCGGCGAGGCGAGGATTGCGACTGGTGAGTTGTATGCGGTAGCAACCGGCGTCGCGCGCGAGCGACTCCGCGGCGCCCAGCATCGCCGAACCGATTCCCCCGCCCCGTCGATCGCCGCGCACGTAGACACTCTCGAGCTCACAACACCAGCCGCCGGTGTGTTGGAAGTGGGGAAAGATGAGAACCTGACAGACCCCGACCACGTCGTCGCCGTCGACGGCGACGAGGACCTCGCCGCCGCGATCGCGCGTCGCGAGCGCCGCGCGCCAGTACTCGTCCACCTCGTCGGGCCGTTCGCTACCCGGGGCCAACGTCCCCTCGACGATGAGCGCCACCGCGTCGGGGACCTCGGCGCGCGTGATCGCCCGTACGACAACGCTCACGGACGCGGATCGATCGGGGTCAGGACACCGACCGCACGTTCCACCGCCTCCGCGGCGTCCAGGCAGAGGTCGTCACGGAACATGGTGCCGATGATCTGCGCGCCCGTCGGCAACCCGCCGGCGACGCCAGTCGGCACGCACGCGGCCGGCAGGCCCATCAGGTTCGCTGGCAGCACGAAGCGGAACAGTTCCGAGACGGCCATCGCCGACTCCTGGTCGATGATGTCAAAACCGTGCTCGAAGGGTGGCTGGGTCCAGGTCGGCCCGACGATCAGGGGGTAGGACTCCATGAATTCGCGCCAGGCCCGTTCGACCGCGAATCGGGACTGGTGCATCGCGTAGAGCGCCTCGTCGGTCGCCGGGAACTCCACCGTCGTGAGCTCGAGGAAACGCCGACCGTCATCGCCGAGGAGCGGCACAAAGAGGGGTGCGGCGACCTTCAGACTCGTCATCATGAGCTCGGTCCAGGCCAGGTACGCCTCGAAGAGCTTCGGTGGCTCGACCTCGTCAACCTCGTAGCCCGCCTCCTCGAGGGCGCGTCCGGCGACTCGAACCCCCTCGGCCACGTCAGGGTGCGTCGCTCCCCCACTCGGCTCGGGCACGAGGGCGACCCGGCGTGCTACTGGGCGACCGCCGAGGGGCACGTCGACCGACTGGGGGTCCCGCGGGTGCGAACCCATCACGACCGACAAGCCGAGTCGCACGTCAGCGACGTGTCGTGCGAGCACACCCTCGGCGAGCATGAGTTGGGCGTTGATGGGACGTTCGATGGGGTCGGTGACGTTAGCCATCGGCACGCGCCCGCGAGACGGCTTGATCGACGCGATGCCGCAGGCGTAGGCCGGATTGCGCAGCGAACCACCGATGTCGTTGCCGAGTCCAATCGGGCTCATCCCCGCCGCGATCGACGCGGCCTCCCCGCCCGAGGAGCCGCCTGTCGTGTGGCCGTGGCGCCACGGGTTGTGCGCGGCCCCGTAGAGCGACGATTCGGTGTTGATACGAAGCCCGAGGTCGGGCATGTTCGTGCGCGCGAGCATCACCCCTCCCGCCGCGCGCATGCGCTCAACGGTGGGCGAGTCGCTCGGCGCCACGCGGTCGGCGAGCGCCGCGGTCCCCTCGGTGGTGGCGTAGCCCGTCACGTCGATGTTGGTCTTGACGGTGAACGGTACGCCGTGCAGGGGTCCGAGTGGACGCCCGGCGGCGAGCTGCTCGTCGGCGGCGTCCGCGGCGGCCAGGACCTCGTTCGGGCGAACCTCGACGACGGCGTTGACCGAATCGTTCACGGCCTCGATGCGCGCGAGGTGGGCCTCGGCGACCGCACGGGCGGTCGTCTCGCCACTTCGGATCATTCGTGCCAGCGAACTCGCCGACTCCTGGAACAGTTCACGCGTCATGTGCACCCCCGTGTCTCGACTCATCTCGAGGGTAGCCCGCCGAATCCCCGCGTGACCGCGTCGGTGAGCGGTGGTCCTATCGCGCGCCTTCGGCGTGGCGCTGGGTCCGCGCGACGATCACCCGCGCCACGACGAGCAGCATGAGTACCATCACCACGAGGATCAGACTCGCGTCGAAAGACACGATGTGCGCCTCGGCCGAGGGCTGGTTCCAGTCGGTCCAGACGTAGTAGGTCAGGTAGGCGATGGGGTGGTGCAGGATCGACCAGGTCGGCAGGTTGTTGGTCACGCCCGCGGTGTAGAGCAGCGGTGCGGTCTCGCCACCAGCGATCGAGAGTGCGATCAAGAGCCCCGTCACGATGCCGGGCAGGGCCGACTTCACGACCACCTTGCGCAGGGCGTACCCGGTGGACATGCCGAGCGCCTCGGCCCCCTCACGGTAGTTCGTCGGTACTTGACGCAACGCCGACTCTGTCGACTTAGCGATATAGGGCACGACCATCATCGACAAGATGATCAGGGCTGGCAACAGGGAGAAGCCCCAGTGCAGGCCGACGCACAGTGCGACGTAGCCAACGTACCCGAGCACTATCGAGGGAAAGCCCGAGAGGACGTCGACCGCGACGCGCATGGTGCCGCCACTGGCCCGTCCTCGACGACTGGTCGCGAACTCCGACAGGTGGATCCCCGTCAGGACTCCCACCGTGCCCGCGATCACGAGCACGCCCAGCATCAGCACCGCCGTGCCGACGATGGCGTTCGCGAGCCCACCGCTGGTGCCCTGGGACATCGTCGTGAGGACGTTCCAGCGCCAGTTCGGCACCGCGCGCACGACGACACCGATGATGAGCCACAGGGCCGGGCCGACGACGAACAGCAGTGATCCCCAGGTAAAGACCCGGAACCCTGCGGACTTGACCCGTCGCCAGCCGGTCTTGGGGTACCCCGTCGTGACGATCGACATGGCTAGGACCGCCCCACGGGCGCGGACATGCGCGACGAGCGCCCGACGATGAAGCGTGCGAGCAGATTGACGACGATCGAGATCACCGCCAGCAGGAGCCCCGCTTCCGCGAGCGTTGAGACCGCGAAGCCCGTCCCATCGGTCGCGGCCGAGTCCAGTTGACTCACGATCGTGGCGGCGATCGTCGTCATGGTCCCGTAGACGTTCGGCGCGATCGCCCCGAGGACCGAACCCGAGACCATCGCGACCGCGATGGTCTCACCGAGCGCCCGTCCGAGCCCGAGCACCGTGGCCCCGATGATGCCCGAACGCACCCACGGAATCGTCACTCGGCGTGCGACCTCGGCGTCGGTCATACCCAGCGCCTCGGCACCCTCTTTGGGCAGGGGCGGCACCTGGAGAAACAGGTCTCGGGTCGTCGAGGCGATGATGGGCACGATCATGAGGCCCAACACGAGCCCGGAGGTGAGCAGGCCCTCACCGTACCCGACGGATCCCGCGAAATAACGCAATACCGGCACGTTCGGCACGTTGTTGGCCACGATCGGGTAGATGTCGTGGGCGAGGAACGGTCCCAGCACCAAGACGCCCCACAGTCCGATCAGCACGCTTGGGATTCCCGCGAGGATCTCCACGAAGAACCCCACCGGTTGGGCGATCCATCGGGGTAGTCGCTCGGTCAGGGCGAAAGCGGTGCCGATAGAGATGGGCAGCGCGATGATGATGGCGATTGCCGACGTCTGCAACGTGCCCGCGATGAGCGGCCAGGCTCCGTAGCGCGCGCCGGCGGGGATCATCACGCCGTGGACGTGTTCGACGCCACCGTAAGTGTTGCCGGGTAGCCACGCGGTGCTGGTCAAGAAGCCGAACCCGTTCACTTTGATCGCCGGCCACGCCTTGACCGCGAGTACGACGACGACGAACAACAGGGCGGCGACGGGGATGAGTGACGCCGTACGTCCGCTCACGCGCCAGACATTCTCTTCGTGTCGGCGCACGAAGCGCCCGATCCGCCGAGACGATGTGTCTCGGCGGATCGGGTCCACGGTTGCGGGGTTGATTGTCAAAACGCTCCTCTCAACCCTGCGCCAACTACCGGATCTTGTGGATCTGCTTGAAGGACTGCTCGGCCACGCGAGTGGGCAACGCAAGGAAGCGGACCTGGCTCAGGTACTGGTTGCTGTTACCGAACTTCGGGCTAATCGCCCACTCGAGCAGCGAACGAACGGACTGGGCCGTCGCCGGGCTCGACTGCTTCTTGTTCACGATGGCGTACTCGTAGTTGATGATCGGGTAACCGTTCTTCACGTGGCCGTTGATCATCGAGATCGTGCCGTTACTCGGCGTGATCCGCGTGTACCCCGTAGCCTCGGTCGCGACCGCCTTCGCAGTGGGCATCATGTACTGACCCACGCCGTTCTTCAGCTGGGCGTAGCCGAGGCCGTCACCGAGACCCTGGGTGAGGAAGCTCACGCCGATGTAGGCGACGCAGCCCGGGGTCGACGAGCAACCCGAGACCATGCCACCGTTGCCCTGCTCGGCCAACGAGTTCTTGATCGCGGGCCAGGTGACCGTCGTACCGTAGTTGGTCGAACCCCAGTCGTGCCCGTCCTGGCGTGCCAGGTACTGCGAGAACAAGAACGTGTCACCGCTGCCGTCGGAACGGTGCAGGGCCACGATTCCCAATGACGGGATATTCACACCGGGGTTGAGCGACGTGATTGCCGGGTCGTTCCAGTTGGTGATCTTGCCCAGGTAGATCTTGGCCAGCACGTTGCCGTTCAGCTTGAGGTGCGCGGTGACACCAGGGATGTTGTACATGATCACCTGGTAGGAGATCGCGAGGGGGATGTTCAGCAGCGTGGGCGAGCTCGCGAGGGTCGTCGGCGACAGGTAGGCGTCAGACGAGCCGATGTTCACGGTGCCGCTCGCCGCGTCGGCGATGCCCGTTCCCGAACCAGTTCCGGCGGTGCTGATGGTCACCTTGGGGTAGGCCGCCTGGTAGTCCGGGGCCCAGAGGTTCCAGAGTGGGTAGAGCAGGGTGCTCCCGGTCTCGGAGAGGTTCGCCGGCTTCGGCTTCTCCACCGTGAACATGGTGACCGGCTTGGCCTTGGCCTTGTGCTTGGTTCCGGCGGACGCGACGCTCGTCAGGCCCGCCACGGCGATCGACCCCGCGATCGCGAACGTCGACGCCAGCCGAACGCTCGTACGAATAGTCAACTTCACAACATTCCTCCTAGTAGGCGATGCAGTCACGGTACGCAGCGCAAGTGAACGGTTCGTGTCTCGCCAGTGAGAGCAAACTGATTTCTACGTAATTTCGAAACGTTGGGATTAACCCATCAATCCGTTCACGTAGCGCGCCGTGTCGGCATCACGAGCGTGGTCGAAGACCTGGCTCGTCGGCCCGTGCTCGACCAGACGACCCTCATAGAAGAACATGGTGTTGTCCGAGACCCGGCGTGCCTGGCCGAGGTTGTGCGTGACCACGATCAACGTCAGCGCCGGGGTCAGCGTGCGCATCAAGTTCTCGACGGATTCCGTCGAGAGCGGGTCGAGTGCAGAGGTGGGCTCGTCGAGCAACAGGACCTCGGGACCCACCGCAAGTGCACGGGCGAGGCAGAGCAACTGCTGCTGACCACCCGAGAGACGATAGGGCGACTCGTTGAGCCGGTCCTTCACCGCGTCCCACAGGCCGACCTCGCGTAGACGGATCTCGGCGACCACGTCGAGCTGCTTGCCCTTGGCGATGCCGTGCGCCTTCACGCCCGCCACCACGTTGTCCTTGATCGACATCGGGAACGGGTTGGGCCGCTGGAACAACATGCCGACACGGCGCCGGATGGCGAGCAGGTCCTGAGACGGCGCCCAGATGCTCTGTCCGTCGAGCAGGACATCACCCTCGTGACGGAATCCCGAGACCCGGTCGTTCATCCGATTGATCGTGCGCAAGAACGTGGACTTGCCCGAACCGGTGGGTCCGATAAGTGCGGTAATCGTCCCGCGGGCAAAGGCCATGTTAACTCCGTTGAGGATCGCCTTGGCCCCGAAGTGCAGGTTCAGTCCGTTAGTCTCGATGACGTTCGCCGGCCGATTGGCATCGGGGTCGAGCTCCGTGAGTACTGACGCGATCCGATTCGTATCGACGTCACGCCTGACAACTTCTTCCATGTGCCCTCACACTTCACGAGTTGCCACGAGCGTAAACAACGCAGGTGAACGCCAGGTGAACGAGACGTAATGCCGGGGCCATTTCTGGGTAGCGATGTCATCAGGTCCGGGTCGCCCGGTCGCCTAAAGTGACGGGGACGACGAGCGATTGAGGGGACATGCGCATTGGAGTCCTGACCGCCGGTGGCGACGCGCCGGGGCTGAATGCGGCGATCCGGGCGATCGGGCTGATGGCGATACGCGACGGCCACGAGGTGATCGGCATCGCCAACGGCTGGTCCGGCCTCGCCACGCCCTTCGCCGGTCGCCGCCTCAGCGTTGATGACTTCCGCGGCATCGTCGGATTCGGCGGCACCATCCTCGGCACCGCGCGCTACGACTTGGACAATCCCGCCGGGGGTCGCGACACCGTCCTTGCGACCATCGGCGAGCACCTCGACGCCTTGGTCGCCATCGGCGGCGACGGCACCCAGCGGATCTCCAATTGGCTGGCCGACCGCGGCGCCCCGGTCGTCGGGGTTCCCAAGACACTCGACAATGACCTGCTCGGCACCGACTACTGCATTGGCTTTGACACGGCGATCAGTCTCGTGGCCGAGTCCCTCGACCGCCTCTACACGACCGCGGCTTCGCACCACCGCGTGATGGTGGTCGAGACCATGGGACGCGCGACTGGCTGGGTGGCGGCACTCGGCGGCCTCGCCGGCGGTGCCGACCTGATCGTCATCCCCGAGTTCCCGATGACGATGGACGACATCGTCGCGCACCTCGTCAAACGGCGAAGCGCCGGCAACGCCTTCTCCATCGTGGTGGTAGCCGAAGGGGTCAACCTGCGCACGCTCGGGGGCACGGAACTCGGCGAGCTCTCCACCGAAGGTGTCCGCGGCGTGCGCCTCGCCACTCGTGGGGTCGGTCAGTTTGTCGCGTCGCGTATCGACGAGCACGGGGGCTTCGAAGTCCGCACCACGGTCCTCGGTCACCTCCAACGCGGTGGCAGTCCGACCGCGCACGACCGTATCTGGGCGACACGCGTCGGCGCGGCCGCCTACGAGGCCGTGGTCGCAGGTGACTTCGGCAAAATTCCCCTCGTTCGTGGCGGGGGTATCGAGCTCCAACCACTCACCGTCGTGGCCGAGGGCCAACGCCGCGTGCCACGCGATCTCTACGACCTCTGCGCGGCCTTCTTCTAGTTCGCCGCTGGCGCCAGCTGGCCCAGCCGGTAGTGGGTCCGACACAGCACCTCGTAGTGCACGTCACCCGAGGCCACGTCGCCGTAGTAGAACTGGTCGCCCGATCGCGCGACCATACCGCCGACCACCCGCGCGTTGCAGCGTCCCCGGCGACCACACCAACACGACGACGTGAGTGGTAGTTCGTGAGCCCAGTCCGCGATCGCGAAGAGACGCGCCGAACCCGGGAAGATGTTCAAGAGGAAGTCCGACGAGAGGCCAAAGGCATGCACGTCAACGTCGTGGTCGTCGACTAGGCGCGCGAGCTCGTCCACCTGCTCGGCACTGGCGAACTGCACCTCGTCGATGACGAGGATCCGCACATTGCGCGCGAGCAGTTTCTTAACGGCCTCGCCCAGGTCGGCGCCGGGGTTCACCGCCTCGGCCTCGGCCTCGATGCCGATCCGACTAGTCACCATGCCCGTCGCGCTGCGATCCCCGAAGGTCCACAGCGCGACGTCACTGCGGCCCTGACGCAGTTGCCAGCAGAGCTGTAGCGCGAGGGTGGACTTGCCAGCCGCCATCGTGCCGTACGTGAAGGTCAGCTCAGCCATCGTTCCCCATTCCGGGCAATCACCTTACTTCGCCGTCGTTGACGCTCCGGATGGCTCGCTAGATTGGGGCGATGGACTACTCCGTACGGGCGATCGCCTACATCCGCAACGATCGGAGCGAAGCGCTCGACGACAACTGGGACGACGTGCTCAGCACGGTCGAACTGGCGGCGGACGTCCCCAGCGAGGCGTTGCGCGGTCTCGAGGCGTTCTCGCACGTCGAACTCATCTTCTTCGCGGACTGGGCTGAGGACGTGCCACCGGCGCCCTGGCATCGGCGTCCTCGGGGCAACCCGGACTGGCCCGACGTAGGCGTCTTCGCCCAACGTAACAAGGACCGGCCGAACCGGCTGCTGTTGACGACCCTGCCGATCGAGAACCTCGCTGAGCGGTCCTTCACCGTGCGTGGCCTCGACGGCATCGACGGCACGCCCGTACTCGACATCAAGCCGGTGTTCCAGTGGAGCGTCCCGCGCGGCACACTCTCGACGCCGTCGTGGAGCGATGAGCTCGGTGAGACCTATCGCTAGTTCCGCCCCGTCACCGCGTCACCACCACCGAGTGGTTTGACCTATCGGTCTCGAGGTCGACTCACTGGCCAAAGTCGTCGGGCATCTGGATGGCCACGACCTCGCCGGTCACCGTCGGCTCATCCCCCGCCCACAGCGTGGAGGCGATCGTCACCTTGCGGCCCTTGATCTCACTCACACGGCCGCGGATCTGGAGCGTCGGCCCGAGTGGGGTCGCCGCCGCGTAGCGAACGTAGAGCGAACCGGTGACGAAGCGTAACGCCGGGAGCGAGTCCATGTCTCGACCCTCGTCGCGGTACTTGGCGGCGGCCGCCGTACCCGTGCTGTGACAGTCGATCAACGACGCCAAGAGTCCGCCGTAGACGAAGCCGGGGATCGCGGTGTGGAAGTCGGCGGGGGTGAAGGTCGTGAGGCTCTCGTCACCGTCCCACACCGTCTTCAGTCGATAGCCGTGCTCGTTCAGTCGCCCACAGCCGTAGCAGTGGGCGAGGTGCTCGGGGTAGTAGTCCTGGAACGCTTTCATCACACCTCCGTCATCGAATCGAGCGCCGTGGCGCCCGCGTTGCTTCGTGCCCGGCCAGTCACGTTTCAGGACCTCGCTTCGAGCCAGGCGTCGAGCCGTTCGCGGGTGGGGGCCTGTGCGGGACCGAACGACTCGATCGCGATCGCGGCCGCCGCGTTGGCGCGCCGCGCCGCGTCACGTGGCGCGAGCCCGGTCGCTAGCCCCGCGAGGAAGACGCCGTTGTGCGCGTCCCCGGCCCCGTTGGTGTCGACAATCGTCACGTCGTAGCCCGCGACCCGAGTGACCTCACCGTCGGCGCCGACGAGACAGCCGGCCGGCCCGTCGTGGACGACCACGCCCGCACGCACCCGCTCGAGCAGCTCACGCGTCGCCGCCTCGAGCCCCGCTTCACCCGCGAGCGCGCGGCACTCGCTCGCGCTCGCGAGCAGCCAATCGGTGCGTTCGAGCACGTCGTCGAGCACGGCCGGCTCCGCGTCGCTGAACCGGGCGCCCGGGTCGAAGGCCACGACGACCTCGTCGGGAATCGTGCCCACCCACGGCGCGATGACCGCCGCGAGTTCCGGGTGGGCGAGGTTGTACCCGGAGAGATAGAGATAGTCGCCTGATCCGAGATCAATCTCGGCGAGTGACGGGGCACGAAGTCCGAGCTCGGCGCCGGGCGCCGTGATGAAGGTCCGTTCGCCGTGCGCGTCGACGACGACGACGCAGACACCGAGGTCGTCATCGCCCTCCAATGGTCCGTGGGCAATCCCCTCCGCCTCCAGGCTCGCCCGCGCGAGCTCGGCGAAGGGACCGCGTCCGAGTCGTCCACCGTACCGGGCGTCCAAACCCTGCCGCGACGCGGCCGCGAGTACGTTGAAGCCGCCGCCGGTGGACAACGACGACCAGGAGCTGCGTACGTCGCCACCGAGCTCGGGGAGCTCCGCCACGCGCAACGTCAGGTCGACGAGCACGCTGTCGAGGACGAGCAGTCCCACGACTACTCGTGCTCGGCGAGGAAGGCGCCCACCACGTCGAGGTAGCGCTCGGGTTCCTCGACGAATGGCATGTGACTGGAATCCTCAAAGACCGTCCAGCGCACGTCGGCGACACGGTCGAAGAATGGCTGGACCGTCGCCGGGGTCGCCTCATCGTGTCGGCCCGAGATCAGCAAAGTCGGTGCGACGATCGAGCCCAGCCGTTCGATGATCGACCACGTGCGCAAGCTGCCGATGCAGTAGAACTCGTTCGGACCGTTCATCGTGTGATAGACGGTGGGGTCCTCGTTGAGTTGGGTCATGGTGGCGACGACCTCGGGCGGGTTGGGCACCACGCGACAGACGTGGCGGTCGTAGAACACCTGGGTCGCCGCGAGGTACGCCGGGTCATCGGTCGTACCGTTCGCCTCGTGGTAATCAAGGGCATTGCGCACGTCGCTGGGGAGGTCCTGACGGAGCCGGTTCGCCTCGGTGACCCAGAGGTCCATCGAGGCCGGCGAATTGCTGATCACCAGTGACCGGAGCCCGGAGGGTCGCGTGACGGCGTACTCGGCGCCGAGCATGCCGCCCCATGACTGGCCGAGCAGGTGGTGGGGTCCCACGTCGAGTTTGTCCAGCAGGTTCGTTAACTCCTCGAGGAAGAGTTCGACCGTCCAGAACTCGGCCCCTCGGTCCCTGAGGTGGGTCGAGTTGCCGCAGCCGAGCTGGTCGTAGTGGATCACCGGCCGTCCAGTCGAGGCGAGGCCGGCAATCTCGAGGAGGTAATTGTGCGCCGCTCCAGGTCCACCGTGCAGGACTACGAGCGGGACCTGTCCCCCCTCGAGGTCGCCCGTGACCCGGTACCAGGTCTCGTAGGGACCGAAGTCGACGGTGCCAGTGCGTGACGGCTCGAGGATCATGTGGCGACCTTATCCGACTGGTCACACCGCACAAAGCTGATGGGCCGAGTGATTTTTAGCGAGTCATTATGTTGTGGCGTCGTTCACGAGCAACGGCGTTGGTAGCGTTGCGTTGCACGTTTTCGATGCTCGACGACACGAGGCACCGCTCAACCATGGCACGACGAACTCCCCTTCACGCACGGCCCCGCGAGCGCTCGCGCACGACCCCCGAACGTGGCGTGCGCGGTCGATCACGTCGCCCCGGCGTCGAAGGGAACACCCGCCTGACGAGTTCGTTGGGCGCGCTCCTGCTCGTACTGCTCTTCCTCGAGGGCCTCACGATCGTCAGCATCGGTTCGCTGCTCACCCCGCACATCGTCATCGGGGTCCTACTGATCCCGCCGGTGCTACTCAAGATCGCGTCGACCTCATGGCGGATGGTCCGGTACTACATGGGCCACCGCGAGTATCGGCGTAAAGGCCCACCCGCACCGCTCCTACGGATTCTCGGCCCCGTCATCGTGGTACTCACGGTGGTGTTACTCGCGTCGGGTGTCGGGCTGGTCGTCGGTGCGCCCACCTCGTGGCGCCCACAACTGTTCACCATTCACCGGGCGTCGTTCGTCCTGTGGTTCGCCGCGATGGCCATTCACGTCCTCGGACACCTCGTCGAGACCGCTCGATTCGCACCGCGAGACTTCATCCCCTACACGCGACGCCAGGTGAACGGCGCGTCGTCACGTCAGTGGGCGCTCGCCGCGGCGTTGACCCTCGGCGTGATCGCTGCGTTCGCCGTCTTGCCCTACGCCGCGAACTGGCGCGCCAGCTTCTTCGGCTGATCTACTGACGCGCGAGGGGTACCGAACCGCCGGGCTCGACTGAGACGACACGCGCGGTCGCCTCGCGGTCCACGAGGTGCCGTGCCACCTCCTCGGGTGTGCCCGCCAGCAAAGGGAACGTTCCGAAGTGGATCGGCGTGAACCTCGAGACGCCGAGCAGCATCACCGCGTACGCCGCCTCGCGCGGCCCCATGTTGTAGTGGCCGTCGATCGGCATCAGCGCGATCTCGGGCGCGTACAGTTCGCGAATGAGCGCCATGTCCCCGAAGACGTTGGTGTCTCCCGAGACGTACACGGGCCCGCCACTGCCCTCGGGCAGGTGGGCGATGTATCCGACCGGGTTCCCGCCGTAGATATTGGCGAGGCCGTCGCCGGCCGCCACGCCGCAGGAGTGGTCCGCGGTGACCATCGTCAGACCGATGTCGGCGACGCGCACGGTACCGCCCTTGTTCATCTCGACGACGTTGGCCAGGCCCTGGGTCGCGAAATAGGCCGCCATCTCGGGCACGCACACCACTGTGGCGCCCGTGGCCAACGCCAAGGGGACGACCGAGCCCATGTGGTCGAAGTGACCGTGGGTCACCGCGATCACGTCCACCGACCCGACGCCGTCCATCGACACCGGGCTCTTCGGGTTCTCGAACCACGGGTCAAAGACCACCCGCGTCCCCGTCGACGTGACCATCAGCACGGTCGCGTGTCCCAACCACGTCAACGTCCCCGGCTCGCCGAGCCGCCCCGCGCCCATCAGTTCCTCACTCATCGCGTCCATCTTCCGCCTCCACCATTCGGTCGCTGCCATCACGATAGGGCGAGGTCACCCGGGGTGACACGCACAGGCGTACCATGGCCAGCAAAGGAGGTCACTGTGCTCATTGTCACGACGAACGACCTGCCCGGTTACCGGATCACCAAGGTGATCGGCGAGGTGAACGGGCTCACGGTGCGGACCCGCAACGTCGGCGCCCAGCTCGGCGCCGCCTTGAAGGCGATCGGCGGCGGCGAGCTGCGCGGGCTCACCCAACAGCTCCAGCAGTCCCGCGGTGAGGCCCTCGACCGCATGTCCGAGGCCGCCCAGGCCCTCGGGGCGAACGCGGTGCTCGCGATGCGCTACGACTCGAACGAGTTGGCCAACACCTACCAGGAGATACTGGCCTACGGCACGGCAGTCGTCGTCGAACCCGTCGACTGAACCACCATGATCCCGATCCTCTCCACCACCGCGATGCGACGCGCCGACGCGCGCGCGGTGGCGCGCCGGGGGGTCGACGCCCTCGTCCGTGACGCTGGTCTGGCCATCGCGCTGGTCGCGAGCGAACACCTGCGCTCCACCTACGGCGCGCGCGTCGCGGTCGTGGTCGGCCCGGGACTCAACGGAGCCGACGGACGCGTCGCCGCCGAGCAGCTGCGCCGGCGTGGCGCGCACGTGACCGTCATCGAGGTCGCCGAACAGCCGTCGGCCCTGCGGGGTTTTGACCTCGTCATCGACGCGGCCTTCGGCCTCGGGTGCTCGCGGCCCTACCGCGCGCCCCACGTGCCCCCGACGACCATCGTGGTCGCGGCCGACCTGCCCTCGGGCGTCGACGCCGACACCGGCGAAGTGCTCGGCCAACCGATGAAGGCGCACGTCACCGTCGCGCTCGGTGCGCTCAAACCCGCCCACGTCACGGGGCACGCCGCCGCCTACGTCGGGGAACTTCGCGTCTTTAGCCTCGGTATCGAGGGCGACGACGATGACGGACTGCTCGAGGCGAGCGACCTCACCGGCTTCGTGCGCTGGAACCGAACCGACCACAAGTGGCACCACGCCGTGGACGTGATCGCCGGCTCCACGATGATGCCGGGTGCGGCCGATTTGGTGACCCGAGGGGCCCTCGCGGGCGGTGCGTCGATGATCCGCCTCGCGACCCGTGGCGAGCTAGGGGGCCACGTCGCCATCGCGAGCGAAGTGGTTCGCACCGACGGCCCACCCGACACGCGCAGTCGCGCGGTCGTGGCCGGACCCGGCCTCGGTCGTGACGCGGTCTCGTGGCTCGTCTCACGCCTCGCCGAGGTCCGCGTCCCGGTCGTCCTCGACGCCGACGGCCTGGACGAGTCGGTGCTCGCGGTTCGACGCGGCGAGCCCTGGGTGCTCACACCCCACGACGGCGAGTACGAGCGGCTCGTTGGATCGAGTCCGTCCGCTGACCGACTCGACGCGGCGCGCACCCTCGCGCGCGCGAGCGGCTGCGTCGTGCTGTTGAAGGGACCCACCACCGTCGTCGCAGGTCCCGACGGTCGCGTACGCGTTATTCAGTCCGGGACCAGTGCGCTCGCGACCGCTGGCACCGGTGACGTGCTCGCGGGCCTCGTGGGCGCGAGCATCGCGCGCGGCCACGAACCCTTCGACGCAGCGGCCCTCGGCGCGTACGTACACGGAGCGGCGGGTTCTCGCCTGTCGAGGTACGCCCGGTCATCAGATTTGCCCGCCGCGATCGGCGAGGTGCTACGCGCGCGTTAGCGGCGTTAGCGGCGTTACTGGGTTGGACCGATGTGGAAGTCGCGGCTGTGCTTGCGGATCTCTCGGCGCGCGATCGTCATCTTGTGGACCTCGTCGGGGCCGTCGGCGATGCGTAGCGTGCGAATGCCCGCGTACATGTGCGCGAGCGGCGTGAACTGGGTCACGCCCGCGGCGCCGTGCACCTGAATCGCCCGATCAATGACCTTGAGCGCCATGTTCGGCACCGCCACCTTGATGCCAGCGATCTCGGCCGCTGCGCCCTTGTTACCGACTGTGTCCATGAGGTGCGCCGTGTGCAGCACGTATTCGCGCGCCATGTCGATCTCGATGCGCGACTCGGCGATCCAGTCCTGGATCAGTCCCTTGTGGGCGAGGCTCGTCCCGAAGGTCTGACGCTCGAGTGAGCGGCTCACCATCAGCTCGAGCGCCCGCTCGGCGACGCCGATGGTGCGCATGCAGTGGTGGATCCGCCCCGGCCCGAGCCGGGCCTGGGCGATGGCGAAGCCGCCGCCCTCCTCGCCGAGCAGGTAGTCCACCGGCACGCGGACGTTGCGGTAGATGACCTCGGGGTGCCCACCGCGCTCGTCGTAGCCAAAGACGTGGGGCTCGACACCGATCTCGACACCGGGGGTGTCGCGGGGCACCACGATCATCGACTGCTGGCGATGGCGGGGGGCGGACGGATCGGTCTTACCCATCACGATCAGCACCTTGCAACGCGGTGAGCGCGCACCGCTCGAGAACCACTTCCGCCCGTTCAACACGTACTCGTCACCGTCGCGTTCGATCGACAGTCCGATGTTCGTCGCGTCCGAGGACGCGACGTCGGGCTCGGTCATGGAGAAAGCGCTGCGGATCTCGCCCGCGAGCAGCGGGGCCAGCCACTCGGCCTTCACTCGCTCGGAACCGTAGAGGTTCAAGATCTCCATGTTGCCCGTATCGGGGGCGTTGCAGTTCATGGCCTCGGAGGCGAACGAGTAACGACCCAGCTGTTCAGAGATCGGCGCGTAGTCGAGGTTCGACAGGGGCGTCCCGGGGCTATCGGCGTTGAGGTGTGGCAGGAACAGGTTCCACAGCCCGCGCTCGAGCGCCTGGGACTTGAACCGGTCGAGGATCGGGGGGTAGCCGTCGATCCCGAGCTCCTCTAACTGGTCGTAGTACGTCTGCTCGTTCGGCTCGATGACGTGTTCGATGAATCGATGGACCGACTCTTGAACCTCGAGACCTCGATCAGAAAATGCGTACGGCACGGTTTCCACCCTTCGTTGACAAAGCCCACCCCGAACGTAGGCTAGCCAGGTCGCCGCGGACGTTCGTTGTCGTCAGTAGCGGACGCGACGTCCCGCGACCACACCGCGACGCACGTCGTCGGGGGCCATCAGCGCGAGCGCGAGCTCCGCCACGTCGTCGTCGTCGGGACAGCACGCACTGAGCCGGTACAGCAGTTCGGGGTTCTTTGACCGGGTGACCGCGTTGCGGATGGCTACGTCGATCTGGTGGCGCCACGAGGAGATTTCGGGGCTCTCGGAAGTCACGAGCAGCGAACCCCGATAGAGATCCACGGCGGCGTTGAGGTCTCCACTCGCCAGGGCTCGCAGCACCCGCACGTGATCGGCGTCGACGCGTCCGGTGAGCCGGTACGGCCGCGACGCGATGACCTCACCGACCAGTTGTCGCAAGTGTGACAACTCGGCCTTCACCGTCGTGGCGCTGATCGGTTGGTCACCGTAGACCAAGGCCGTGAGTTCATCCAGGGTGAGTCCCTCGTCGTGCATGGCGAGCACCGCGAGCAGCTCGAGCTGCCTCGGGCTGACCCGAACGGGTCGGCCGTTCATGGACACCGACGACGAGCCGAGCACGCGCAGCACGAGGTCACCGCGGGACTCGGGCGAGTCCACGACCACCGCCGCCATCGGGTCGCGGGCCAGCTCGTATTCGACGTTGCGCGCCAGGGCTCGAACCATCGTCAGCAACGAGGGGTTGAACTTGCTCCACAGCGACGACACGTCGATCACGCCGAGCGAGCGGCCGTCGAGCGGGTCGATGATGGGGGCCGAATAGCAGACCCAGTCGTGCACCATCGGGGCGTAGTGCTCGGCCGAGAAGACCGTCGCCGGTCGACCTAGCTCGTGGGCGAGCGCCAGTGCGTTGGTCCCCACGGACCCCTCACTCCAACATCCGCCGAGGGCGAAGTTGACGGCGTCCGCGTTACGGCGCATTCGACGTCCTCCGGCGAGCCAGGTAATAGTCACCGTCTCGTCGGTGAGTGCGGCGACCAGGTCGCCGTCGGCGGTGACGTCACGCAAGTCGTCCAAGATGACTCGGCTCGCGCGGCCCAGCCGTGACTCGGCGAACTGGGCGGTCGCCGTCACCGGGTCCACCATGGGCGCGAGCGCGAGGTCCACCGGCACCGCTTGCGCCGATCGTTGCCAGGAGGCGAAGACCTCCGGGCGCGCCTCGCTCGTCGAGCCGTGCGCCCCCACGACGTAGCGCCACAGCGCCTCGACGTCGCCTCGACGCTCCTTCAATTCGCGATTCACGTCCCAGCCCCCATCGACGAACCCCGCCTGCTGCGAACGATACCGCGCGAGCGGCGCCGGTGATAGGGCGTCGGCGCCAACCTTTTCCCAACCTCTGCGCCCCTACCATTCGCCCGTTGCGAGACGCGCAACCGAAGTTCGGCGCACGCGCCAGGTAAGAAATTGGGGGGATCATGCTCTACGACGTTCCCGGCTCCGCCGGTAGTCCAGTCACCGTACAGCCCACGTACGACAACTTCATCGGCGGTCGGTGGGTGCCACCCGTCGACGGGAAGTATTTCGACAATGTCACGCCGATAACCGGCGAGGTCTTCACGAAGATCGCGCGCTCCAACGCCAAGGACATCGAGCTCGCCCTCGACGCCGCGCACGCGGCGAAGGACGCATGGGGCGCGACCAGCCCGGCCGAGCGCTCACTCGTGCTGCTACGCATCGCCGACCGGCTCGAGGCCAACCTCGAGGCCATCGCAATCGCCGAGTGCTACGAGAACGGCAAGCCGATCCGCGAGACCCTGGCCGCCGACATCCCGCTCGCGATCGACCACTTCCGCTACTTCGCCGGCGCGCTTCGCGCCCAGGAGGGCTCGATCGGCGTGATCGATGACACGACCGTCGCCTACCACTTCCACGAGCCACTCGGCGTGGTCGGTCAGATCATCCCCTGGAACTTCCCGATCCTGATGGCCACCTGGAAGGTCGCGCCAGCGCTCGCCGCGGGTAACTGCATCGTGCTCAAGCCAGCCGAGCAGACGCCCTGGTCGATCCTGAAGGTGGTGGAGCTCATCGCGGACCTGCTCCCACCCGGCGTGCTCAACGTCGTCAACGGCTTCGGCGTCGAGGCGGGCAAGCCGCTCGCGTCGTCGCCACGAATCGCCAAGATCGCCTTCACCGGCGAGACCACGACCGGTCGACTCATCATGCAGTACGCGTCCGAGAACATCATCCCGGTCACGCTCGAACTCGGTGGCAAGAGCCCGAACATCTTCTTCCCCGACGTCATGGCGGCCGACGACGACTTCCTCGACAAGGCGATCGAGGGTCTAGTGCTCTTCGCGCTCAACCAGGGTGAGGTCTGTACCTGTCCGTCGAGGGCGCTGATCCACGAGTCGATCTACGACGAGTTCATGGAGCGCTGCATCGCCCGGGTGAACGCGATCACCCTCGGCAACCCGTTGGACACCGAGACGATGGTCGGCGCCCAGGCGTCCAATGACCAGCTCGAGAAGATCCTCTCCTACCTCGACATCGGACGCAGCGAGGGCGCCGAAGTGCTGGTGGGCGGCAGTCAGCGCCAGGTCGCCGGTTGTGAGGGCGGGTACTACGTCGAGCCGACGATCTTCAAGGGCCACAACAAGATGCGCATCTTCCAAGAGGAGATCTTCGGACCCGTGCTCTCGGCGACGACGTTCTCCTCGACCGAGGAGGCGATCGCCATCGCCAACGACACCCTCTACGGGCTGGGCGCTGGTCTGTGGACCCGCGACGTCAACACGGCCTACACCGTGGGCCGGGCGATCCAGGCCGGACGCGTCTGGACGAACTGCTACCACCTCTACCCCGCCCACGCCGCATTCGGTGGCTACAAGGGCTCGGGGATCGGTCGCGAGACGCACCTGATGATGCTCGACCACTACCAGCAGACCAAGAACCTGCTGGTCAGCTACTCACCGCACAAGTTAGGGTTCTTCTAACCATGAACGAACTTCGTCGCGTCGACATCACCGACGAGGCGGCGGCACTCGTCGCCCGACTGGTGGACCAGCACGGACCGCTGCTGTTCCACCAGTCGGGGGGCTGCTGTGACGGTTCGAGCCCGATGTGCTATCCGCGCAACGAGTTTCGGATCGGCCAGCGTGACGTCTACCTCGGCGAGGTGGCCGGAACGCCGTTCTACATGGGCGCCGACCAGTTCGAGTACTGGAGCCACACGCACCTACTGGTCGACGTCGTGCCCGGACGCGGTGGCGGCTTCTCGCTCGAGGCGCCCGAAGGTGTCCGTTTCCTGATCCGTTCGTCGGTCTTCACCGACGACGAGATGGCCGCCCTTGCGCCCATCGAGGTCGGCGACCACCACTCCGACTGACCGACACCCCGGCGGCGTGACCGTGGGCACCCGAGACCGGACCCGGCCGTCACGATTCACCACTGCTACGCTGCGGCCGTGCGCTTCTCCAATGAGCACGAAGCCTTCCGATCGACCGTCCGGTCGGTCGTCGAACGCGAGATCAACCCCTACGTCGACGAGTGGGAGCGCTCGGGAATCTTCCCCGCCCACGACCTCTTCCCCAAGCTCGCGTCCTACGGACTCCTCGGTCTCGAGTACGACCCGGCCTACGGCGGCGAGGGGGCCAGTCACCTGTTCTCGCTCATCGCCGGCGAGGAGTACGGCCGCATCACCGCCGCCGGCGTCGCCATGGCGATCGGCGTCCAGACCAGCATGGCTACGCCAGCCCTCGCCCAGTTCGGCTCACACGAGTTGAAGCAACGATTCCTCGCCCCCGCGATCGCGGGCACGGCAGTCGCGGCGATCGCGGTCACCGAGCCCGACGCGGGCAGCGATGTCGCCGCGATCACCACCCGGGCCGTTCGCGACGGTGGCGATTGGGTGATCAACGGGCGCAAGCTCTACATAACCAACGGCACACAGGCCGACTGGGTCTGCCTGCTCGCGCGGACCTCGAACGAGGGTGGCTATCGCGGGATGTCCCAGATCATCGTGCCCACCTCGACGCCCGGCTTCAGCGTCGCGCGCAAGCTCGACAAGCTCGGCAATCGATCCTCGGACACCGCCGAACTCGTCCTTGACGACGTGCGCGTACCCATCGAGAACGCGATCGGTGAACCGGGACGAGGATTCGAGCAGCAGATGCGACAGTTCGTCGTCGAGCGCATGAGCGCCGCCTACTCGATCGTCGGGCAGTGCCGTTACGCGCTCGAGCGGACCCGCGACTACCTGCTCGAGCGGACCGTGTTCGGCGAGCCCCTGGCCACGAGGCAGTACGTCGCGTACCGCCTCACTGAGCTCTCCGCGCGTGTGGACCTCCTGCGCAGTCACAACCTGCAGTGCGCGAGCGACCTGATGGCCGGCGAGGACATCACCCGGGCGGCGACGGTCGCGAAGCTGACCGCCGGGCGACTCGCGCGTGATGTGGCCGACCTCTGTCTGCAGTTCCACGGCGGCGTGGGCTACATGGAGGAGACCTGGACGGCCCGGTTCTTCCGCGACATGCGTCTGTCCTCGATCGGCGGTGGCGCCGACGAGGTGATGCTGAAGGTGCTCGCCCGACTCGACGGCTACCCGATGTAGTGCAGTTTCGACCTCGAAAGGACTTCGAGTGAAGCCAGACCTCTCCGGACTCTCCCCCCTCGACGTGAACCTCGCCACGCGCGCGTGCGTCGGCGACGCTATCGGACGTTCGGCGGCCATGTTCCCCGACCGGGTCGCGGTCCTCGACCGCGGCGAACCGGTCACCTACCGTCAACTCGACGGTGCGGCCGAAGCGCTCGCTGCGTCGCTGCACCGAATCGTCGACGAGCGCCAGACGCCCGTGACCATGCTCATGGGCAACTCGTGGCGGTTCCTCGCGACGTACTTCGCGTGCGCCAAGGCGTCCCTCGTGGCGATGCCGGTCAACGTGACACTGGCACCCTCGGACATCGAGTGGATCATCACCGACGCCGCGTCACCCGTCGTCGTCGTTGATGCCGCCTTCGTGCCAGTACTCGATGGCCTACTCGGTGGACTCGCCACGGTGACCACCGTGATCGTCGTGGGTGACGCGTCACTCGCCAGCACCCGCGTCACGACCCTCCGCTGGGACGAGCTCGCCGTTGGCGAAGCTGCGCCCCTCGCCGTGCTCGTTGAGGATCGCGACACGCTCCAGTGTCTCTACACCTCGGGCACCACGTCACGGCCGAAGGGCGTCCTCGTCAGTCACCTGAGCGTGCTCGTCGCCACTCTCACCAACGCCCTGATGATGGAGCACCGCTGGGGATCGGAGCCGTCGACCCTGCTCAACGTGCTTCCCCTCTTTCACACCACGGCGCTCAACACGCTCTGTCTGCCCGTGCTCGTCACCGGAGGGACCGTCGTCCTGCCGGGGCCCTTTGCCCCCGCCGGAGTCCTCGACGCCGTCGAGGCGAACCGGGTCACGCACATGATGCTCCTGCCGATGATGTGGGCCGCCCTCGTCAACGAGCAAGCGAGTACGCCGCGCGACGTCTCCTCGGTGCGCCGCGCCGTCTACGCGATGGCCCCCATGAGCCGTGAGCTGCTCGATCGGGTGGACGCCGCCTTCTCGAACGCCGCCGTCATCCTCGGATCGGGTCAGACCGAGGTGGTGCCCGCCACGGTGCTGCAGTGGCCCGAGCACCGCGCGTCGGCGCCCGAGTCGTGGGGACCCTCCGTCCCGACGGTGCGCACCGACTGCCTCGACCTCAACGGGCGGGCGGTGCCCGTGGGCGAGACCGGTGAGATCGCCTACCGCGGTCCCCACGTCGCGAGCGGCTACTGGAACAACCCTGACGCCAACACAGCGGCCTTCGCCCACGGCTGGTTCCACAGCGGTGACATTGGCCACCTCGACGCAAACGGCGTGGTCTGGTTCAGCGACCGACTGAAGGACATCATCAAGACGGGCGGCGAGAACGTCTCGTCGGTCGACGTCGAGCGAATCGTCAGCAGCGCTCCCGGTGTCGCCGAGAGCGTCATCGTCGGCGTGCCCGACGAGCACTGGGGCGAAGCCGTCTGGGCCGTCGTGGTGCCCGACGGGTCACTCGACCCCGCAGTGCTCGCCGCGTCGGTCATCGCCTACGCCAAGGACCACCTGGCGGGCTTCCAGGTGCCCAAGCGTGTGCTCGTCGCCGACCAGCTGCCCAAGACCGCGACCGGCAAGACCCGCAAACACGAGGTTCGCGACTGGGTCGCCACGCACACGCCCCCCGACCCGACGTAGGTCGTGCGCGTCGCCGATAGATTGCCACTAGGACAGGAGGCGTCGTGAAGGCTCGAACGGTGACCGTCGCCGCGATTCAGATGAATTCGGGCGCCAATCCCGAACAGAACCTCGAATCCGCGGTCGCCCTGGTCGAGTACGCGGCTGACGAGGGGGCGACGTACGTCCAGGTTCCCGAGTACTTCAACTACCTCGGTCCCTCGCGGCGCTTTACCGAGGTGGCCGAGTCCATCCCCGGTCCCACGACGGCGCGCATGGCGGCGGTCGCGAAGCGTCGGCGGATCCATCTCCACCTCGGCAGCATGCTCGAGCGTCGCGACGACGAGCGGCCCTTTAACACGAGCGTCCTGCTCGATTCCTCGGGATCGATCGTCGCCACCTATCGCAAGACCCACCTCTTTGACGTCGACGTCCCCGGCGCCATCACCCACCGCGAGTCCGACGACCTGAGCGCCGGCGAGGAGCTCGTGGTCGCCAAACTGAAGCGCTTCAGCGTCGGGCTCTCGGTCTGCTTTGACGTCCGGTTCCCCGAGCTCTATCAGACGCTGGCCGCGAACGGCGCCGACGTGCTCGCCATCCCGGCCGCCTTCAACGTGAGCACGGGTAAGAGCCACTGGCACGTGCTCGTCCGATCGCGCGCGATCGAGAACCACGCCTTCGTCGTCGCCGCGACCCAGGCCGGCGTGACGAGTGACGGCATCGCGACCTACGGTCACGCGCTGATCGTCGACCCGTGGGGTGCGGTCCTCGCCGAGTCATCGGGCGACGAGCCCCAGGTGGTAACCGCCACCCTCGACCTCGATGAGGTGTCGCGTCGTCGTGCGCAGATCGCGGTCACTCGCTTCCGGCGACCCGCGCTGTACCGTCGACCAGTCCGGGTGATCGGGGCGTAGCGTTACCCCGGAGTAACGGTCTTCGGTCACATGGGACCGCGCATCGGGCGACCTAGCATGGTTCCCGGTGCCATCGGGCGCATTCGGCGGCACCGAACGAGTCCATCCTGCGAGAAAGCCGTGAACCCCCCTATGAGCATGCCAAGTGCCTCCTACTCGATCACCATGCGCGTCATCTTGGACGCGGCGTCGACCATTCCCGACATCGCCACCGCCGTCGCCGACGCCGGTGGACTCGTGACCGCCCTCGACGTCGTCGAGCCCATCGACGGCCACATGGTGGTCGACGTGACCTGCAACGCGAGTAACGAAGAGCACGCCGCAGTCCTCGGCCAGGTCGTCGAGGCGGTCGTGGGCGCCTCGGTGCACGCGATCAGTGACCGCACGTTCCTCATGCACCTCGGCGGCACCATCGAGGTCAAGCCCAAGATTTCGCTCAAGACCCGCGACGACCTGTCGATGGCCTACACCCCCGGCGTCGCTCGCATCTCGAACGCCATCGCCAAAGACAAGAGCCTCGCGCGCAACCTCACCATCAAGCGCAACACGGTGGCCGTCGTGACCGACGGATCAGCCGTGCTCGGACTGGGCAACATCGGCCCCGAAGCGGCCCTGCCCGTGATGGAGGGAAAGGCTCTCCTCTTTAAGCGCTTCGCCGACATCGACGCGTGGCCGGTCTGCCTCGACACCCAGGACGTCG
>JAKBGV010000009.1:6113-33073 GCA_021837305.1 Actinomycetes bacterium | reverse complement strand
CGACGGGGAGGTAGGAGACCAACACCTGGGCGCCGGAGTCTCGCAGGGCCTGGACAACGTCAACGGCCTCGGCCGGCGACTCCTCGATGACCTCGCGGTAGTACTTGTTGAGGCCGTCCAACGTCGGGCCGCGCTGCACGGTCACGCCGAGTGATGGCACGGTCGCGAATTTGATCGTGTTGTTCTGTCCGCCGTCGATCGCCTTGCCGAGGTCGTTGCCGACCTTGGAGGCGTCGACGTCGAAGGCGAGGACGAACTCGAGGTCGCTCACGTGATAGCCGCCGAGCACGACGTGCATGAGGCCGGGGACGTCGTCGCCCGCCTTGGCGTCCTTGTAGTACGTCACGCCCTGAATGAGTGAACTAGCGCAGTTTCCGACGCCAGCGATCGCCACACGAATCTTCTCCATGGCGCTCCTTTCTGCTTTTTCTCTCACTTCGCGTCTTGCGCGAAGTTGTTGTGGTTACTGCGTTCGGTGGTCAACAGGCTGTCGATCCACGCGAGGTCCAACTCGACCGCCTGTGCGGCGTGTTCCATCACGCTGCGGGCGTACGAGTCGAGTTCCGTGTTTGCCGCGCCGGCGCGAACCTCGGCCAGGCGCGAGACGAGGTCCGTGCGACGGCGTTCGAGGAGCGCGACGCGCAACGTGGGGGTGAGGTACTTTGCGAGCGCCATGCGCATCGTGAAGTTCTTGCCGTCGTCCATCGTGGTGGGGTCGGCGAGGAGTTCGGCGAACTCTTGACGTCCACGGTCGGTGATCCGGTAGACCTTACGACCGCGGCGACCGATCCCCGAGGTCGCGCGAAGGGCACGCAACGACGCCCGTTCACCCGAGAGCGAGCCGGTCGAGAGTGCACCGAAACGGGACTCGGTCGGCGCCACGGCTTCGACGCTGCCGTGGCGCTCCAGACGGGCGAGGGCGGGGTAGATCGACCCGAAGGACACGTTGGCCGAGACACCGAGTCGCTCGCGTAGCTGCGAGCGGATCTCATAGCCGTGGTGGTCACGGTCCATGAGCAGTCCCAAGATGGCGATATCCAACACGCGACTCATCATATCAATTCGATATATCGAACGTGACGTTCGGTGCTGGGACACGGGTGGCGGGGCGTTGTAGTCTCGCCCAATGGATCGCACGCTGCGCACCACATCGGCCGACGGAGCCGTCGTCGAGTTCGGCCTCGTGCGTCACGCGCTGCTCGAGAAGTTGGCCTCGGGACTGTTGCGCGCCGAGGACGTGTGCGACGCGCACCCCGAATTGTTGCGCGCGGCGCGCAATATCGGGCGCGGGAGTGGCGAGCAGTGCCCCGTCTGTCACGACGGACCGCTGGTTGAGGTGACCTACGTCTTCGGTGCCCGGCTGCCCGCGGGGGGCACGTGTCCGACGTCGCGCGCCGAGCTGGCCAAGCTCGAGCGACGTGACGAGCCGGTCCAGTGCTACGCCGTGGAGGTCTGTGTCGCGTGTCACTTCCACCACTTGGCGAGGCGATGGGGCGCCGGTGGACGGACTCGACGCGCCGTTCGGGGCCGGGCGTAAAGTCGAATCGTGAGCTTGAGCGCGTTGACCCTACGGACCCGAAAGCGCCGTGACGGCGCCGAGCCGATCGTGATGGTCACGGCCTACGACGAGCCGGGC
The DNA here is from genome assembly GCA_021837305.1 of Actinomycetes bacterium. Classification (GTDB taxonomy): domain Bacteria; phylum Actinomycetota; class Acidimicrobiia; order Acidimicrobiales; family RAAP-2; genus RAAP-2. The sequence continues at coordinate 31,437 of JAKBGV010000009.1, read as the reverse complement.
GCACGCTACGTCGACGCCGCTGGCGTGGACATGATCCTCGTGGGTGACTCACTTGCGAACGTGGTGCTCGGCCAGGCCGATACCTTGCACGTCACCGTCGAGGACATGGTCCACCACGTCGCGGCGGTCGCGGCGGCGCACCCCGCCGCGCACGTTGTCGCCGATATGCCCTGGCTGAGTTACCACGTCGGGGCGGCTGAGTCGGTCAGGAACGGCGCCGCGCTGGTTCGGGCGGGGGCCGAGAGCGTCAAGCTCGAGGGTGGCCGCAATCGGGTGGCCGTGGTGAAGGCCCTCCACGACGCCGAGATCCCCGTCATGGGACACCTCGGCTTGACACCCCAGAGTGTGCTCGCCTTCGGGGGCTTCAAGGTCCAATCCAAGACGCGTGAGGCGGCCCAGGCCCTGGTCGAGGACGCGCTGGCGCTCCAGGACGCCGGCGTTTACGCCGTGGTGATCGAAGGCGTGCCCGCCGTGGTCGGGACCATGGTGACCGAGGCGCTCGACGTGCCTACGATCGGCATCGGCGCTGGACCGGACACCGACGGCCAGGTGCTCGTCTTCCACGACCTGCTAGGGCTCTCCAACCGGAAACCCGCCAAGTTCGTCCGTCAGTACGCCGACCTCGGGTCGGCGATCACCGAGGCGGTCACGCGCTATCGCGACGACGTGCGCGCCGGGTCGTTCCCGGATGAATCTGAGGTCTACCCGACGCCCGCGGGGTGGCTCGACTAGCCAGAATCGGCCCCCTGGGCTAGACTCATCGGTCCCATCGGTGATGGGAATGAACCCTGCTGCGTTTTCCGCGCAGCCCGGTACGCCGGACCACAGGGAAAGGAAGTGGCCATGAGGCCGTATGAAACCATGATTGTGTTCGACACGACCGTCGACGCACAGCAGATCCAGGTAGCGCTCGACCGCGCCCTCGAGACGATCCGTACGAATGGTGGAACCCCGGGGACCATCGACCGTTGGGGAAAGCGCCCACTGGCGTACGAGATCAAGAAGCGCAAAGAGGGGTACTACGTGCTCGTTGAGTTCGCCGGAGAGTCGACGACCGTTGACGAGTTGCACCGGATTTTGACCCTGTCCGATGAGGTGCTGCGCTTCAAGATTCTTCGTCGAAACGAGCGTCCGAGCCGTCGCGTACCCGCGTCGACCCCGGCCCGCTCCGAGGAAGTGTAAGGAGAGCAGATGCCTGACAACACCATCACGATCGTGGGTAACATCACCCGCGACCCGGAGTTGAAGTTCCTCAACAGCGGCCAAGCGGCGGTTCGGCTGTCGGTGGCGGTGAACCGGCGCTGGCAGAATCGTCAGACCCAGGAGTGGGAAGAGCGCGTCTCATACTTCGAGGTGACCGGCTACGGGCCGATGGCCGAGAACGCGGCCAACTCGCTGTCCAAGGGCACGCGCGTGGTCGTCACGGGTCGCCTGGAGCAGCGCAGCTGGGAGACCGAGAACGGCGACAAGCGTTCGATCGTCGAGATCAACGCCGACGAGATCGCCCCATCGCTGCGATTCGCTACCGCGGTGGTCACCAAGACCCCGAGGCCCGACGCCCCGTTCCGCGACGCCGAACGCCCAGCAACGCCCCGAACCAACGAACCCACAACGTACGCCTACGACGAGGAGCCCTTCTAATGCCACGTATCAATAACCCGAAGCCGCCGAAGCGCGCGCCGAAGATCGACACGCGCCGCGGCGTCAAGAAGAAGCCCTGCGCCTTCTGCCAGCACGGTGTCGGCACGGTCGACTACAAGGACCTAGCCCAGTTGCGCAAGTACATCTCGGACCGTGGCAAGATCCGCGGCCGCCGCGTGTCGGGCAACTGCCAGCAGCACCAGCGTGACGTCACCGACGCGATCAAGACCGCGCGCGAACTAGCGCTCCTGCCCTACACCCAGCGCACTGTGACCGAGCGCCGCGGTGGCCGTGGTGGTCGTGACGACCGCGGTCCGCGTGGTCCCCGTCCCGACCGTGAGGCCGCGGTGGCTGAGGTCGAGGCCGAATCGTCAGAGGTCAGTGTCGACGACGCGATGCTCGAGGACGCGAGCGAAGCGGCGGCGGTGTTCATGGCAACCGAGGAGGTCGGCGAATGAAGATCCTGTTGCGCAGTGATGTCCAGGGGCTCGGACGCCGTGGCGACATCGTGGACGTCAAGACCGGCTACGCGCGGAACTACCTGCTCCCGACGGGTGCGGCGCTCGCCGCCACGGACACGATGGAGCTCCAGGCCGCCTCGATGCGCAAGAAGCGTGACCTGCGCGACGCCCAGAGTCGCGAGGCGGCGATGACCCAGCGTTCCGTTATCGAGGCCGCGACGGTCACTGTGGCGGCTCGCGCGAGCACCAACGGTCGCCTGTTCGGATCGGTGACCGAGGCTGACATCGTCAACGCCCTACGAACGGCGACGGGGATCTCCCTCGACCGAACCGCGATCCACATGGCCGAGCACCTCAAAGAGGTCGGTCCAGCGACGGCCAGCGCCACGCTGTTCGACGGTGTCGAGGCCACGATCACCGTCGAGGTGATCGCCAAGTAACACCGAAGATCGAGTGATGACGACGCGCCGGGTTCTACCCGGCGCGTCGTCGCGTCCCGGTCGTGTCACAGGGACGGGGCAGTGTGTTGTCGTGAGGTTAGACACAGCATTTTCCCCACGTTGTTGTTCTTGCGCTGCACAGGCGTTGTCGGCGACCGTTGATGTCTTATGACGCAACTTGAATCGGACCGTGGTCGGACGCTGCCGGGCGGCGGCCGCGTACCCCCGAGCGCCCTCGAAGCCGAGGAGTCGCTCATCGGCGCCATGCTCCTGTCGCCCGAGGCCGTGAGCATCGCCTACGAGACCGTGAGCGCGGAAGACTTCTATCGTCCGCTGCACGGACAGATCTTCACCGCAATCGTCGCGCTCGTGAACTCGGCCGAGCCCGTGGACTACGTGACAGTTCAGGCGAAGCTGCAGGAGCACGGAGCCGCGGCGGTCGAGCTCGCGGTCCTCTCGTCGCTCCAACTCAACACGCCCTCGGCCGCGAACGCCCAGCACTACGCGGAGATCGTGCGCGACAAGGCCCAGCAACGACGTCTGATCGCCGTCGCCGGCGAGGTGGTCGACGACGCCTACCGTCCGACTGATGACGTGTCCGGCCTGATCGACGAGGCCGAGCGTAAGATCAACGCGATTGCCGACAACCGCCGGATCGACTCGGTCTCGTTGCTCCAGGGGCTCTTGCTCGAGGAGGCCAACATCCTCGAGACCCGTGGCGAGACCCGGGGACAGCTGAACGGGCTCGAGACGGGGTACCGCTCCCTCGACCTCGTGCTCCAGGGGCTCCAGCCCACCAGCCTGACCATCGTGGGTGCCCGGCCCGGTACCGGAAAGACGGCCTTCGCCCTGGGCATCCTCGTGCACGTCGGCGCCGTCGTCGGGCGACCGGCGCTCTACTTCTCGCTCGAGATGAGCCGCCAGGAGCTGGCTGAACGGATCCTCGCGTCCACGGCGCGAATCGACTCGTCCAAGTTGCGAACCGGCGACCTCAACGACAACGACTGGCGAATCGCACACGAGGCGTTCAGTTTCCTCGCCCCGGCCAAGATCTTCATCGACGACAACCCGTCCCTGACGGTGATGGACGTGCGAGCCCGCGCACGGCGGATCAAGCAGCAACAGGGCGACCTCGGCGTCGTGATCGTCGACTACATCCAACTCATGAGTTCGCGTTCCCGCGCCGAGAACCGTCAGGTGGAGGTCTCCGAGATGAGCCGTTCCCTGAAGATCCTCGCCCGCGAGCTCCAGTGCCCGGTCATCGCCCTTTCCCAGCTGTCGCGAAAGCTGGAGGATCGGGCCGACAAGCGGCCAATCATGTCGGACCTGCGTGAGTCTGGGTCGCTCGAACAAGACGCCGACGTCGTGCTCTTCTTGTTCCGGCCCGAGCAGTACGGCGACGTGTCGAACGACAAGAAGGCCGACGCCGAGGTGATCGTGGGCAAGAACCGCAACGGTCCGACCCGCAGTGCCCACCTGACCTGGCGAGGTGAATTCGCGCGCTTCGACAACGTCGCCGAGGCCCGTGACTTCTAGTCAGTCCGGTGGTCTGGCGCGGCGAACCCGTGGCAATACGAAGCGGGGGACCGTGATTTCACGCTAGTGACTCGGCTCGCGTGCGAACAGGATTGATACCGGCCCGATCGCGAGGAGGTGCCGGTGTCGAGTCACGTAGTCAACCCCACGACGTCAACCCGTTGGCGGAGCCGGCCGACGACGGACGTCGCGACGACGCCGCTCGAGGTGCGTCGTCGCACGCTCCAGGTCGCCCTCGGCGTCATCTGGCTGGTGGACGCGGCGCTCCAGTTCCAGCCCTTCATGTTCACCAAGGCCTTCGTGACCGGTGCGCTCGAGCCGGCGGCGACGGGGAGCCCGTGGCTGTTGTATCGACCCATGATCTGGGCGGACCATCTCATGGTCCACGACATCGCGTGGTGGAACGCCCTCTACGCCACACTGCAGCTCGCGATCGCGCTCGGTCTGTTCTGGCGTCCCGCCGTCCGACTGGCCCTGGGGGTCTCGATCGTCTGGAGCTTGGCGGTCTGGTGGCTCGCCGAGGGGTTCGGTGGTGTGTTCTCCGGCGGCTCGCCGCTCGCCGGCCAGCCGGGTGCGGTCGTGCTCTACGCCGTGATCGCGTTTCTGATCTGGCCGTCCGATAATGGTGGCGCGTCCTCGGTCGTCGACGCCGGTGCGTGGGGGCGCCGAGGCGCGATCGCGACCTGGGTCGTGCTCTGGGTCGATTTCGCGGTGTACTTCCTGCTGCCCGCGAATCGAGCACCCCAGGCCATGCACGACCTGGTGCTCGGCACGGCATCCAGTGAGCCGGGCTGGGTCCAGTCAATCGACCACGGGTTCGCGAGCGTGTTCGCCGGCCGCGGACTGGCGTTCTCGCTCGGTCTCGCGGCACTCAGTCTCGCCATCGCACTCGCCGTCGCTCGACCCGCGCTCGTGCGACCGGCGCTGGTCGCGGCGATGGTCTTCGCGGCATTCGTGTGGCTCGTCCAAGACTTCGGCGGCACGTTGACCGCTCAGGGGACCGACGTCAACTCCGGACCGCTGATCGCACTCCTCGCGTGGACGTTCTGGCCCTTGTCGGAGTCGCGCGAGAGCGCCACTCGGTAAGCAGTCACCGACGCGATCAGTCGCGCCGCACCATGGCCTCGACCGCGACGCGGTGCAGTGGCACCGTGGCTTCGACCGTCGTTCCCTCGCCGATCGTCGAGGTCACCTCGCAGTGACCGTCGAGGAGATTCGCCCGCTCGCGCATGCTCAAGATCCCGAGGTGATTGCCCGAGACGAGGCCGTCACGGCTCACGTCGAAGCCGACGCCGTCGTCGACGATCGTCACGTGCGCGCAGTCCTTCGCGTAGTGGATCGACACCACGAGGTTCGCCGCCCGGGCGTGGCGGATGACGTTACGCACCGCCTCTTGGACGATGCGAAAGAGCCCGACCTCGGCCTCGTGGGAACCGCCGACGATTTCCCCGGTGACGATGAAGTCGGTGACGAGGCCCTCGTCGACCTCGAGGTCGACGAGGAGTCCGCGGACCGCGGCGACGAGCCCGTGTTGGTCGAGACCGGCCGGGTGCAACCCGCGGGTGACCTCGCGCAGGTGCCCGACGACGTTGAGTAACTCCTCGCGCACCGTGGCGAACTGTTCGACGCGTTCGTCCCCGTCGATCTGCTCGCGCGGGGACCCGAGGACCTCGAGTCGTCGGGCCAGTTGAAGCAGACGCTGCAGCGGGTCATCGTGGATCTCGCGGGCGATGCGACGTCGCTCGTCCTCTTGGGCCCGCAGGACCTCGATCGCCCAGGCTCGCGCCTCACGCTCGGAGCGGTACTCCTCGGTGATGTCCTCGAGGACTACCTGACGGATCGACCCGACGGCGCTGGGCTCGAAATTGGAGACTGAGAAACGGAAATTGCGCTCCTCGTCGTCGGCGGTTGGGCGGATGGTGAGCTGGCTCGTCCGACCGTCGACGAGGTCGTGGTTGGCGATATCGAACAGGTCGGTGATCCGCCGCCCTGTCGCGCCGGCGCTGAGTTGCAGCGCGGCGGGATTGGCCTCCAACACGGTGTTAAACGGATCGATCAGGAAGATCGGGGACGTATTCACGTCAAAGAGCCGGTGGTAGTGCTGCTCGGCGACACGCCGTTCGGCCTCGGCGACCTCGGCGCGAGCTCGTTCGAGGTGGGCGCGCTCGATCTCGAGCCCGACGAAGAGTGCGACGACGGTGACGACGAAGAGCTGGACGAGGTCCTGCTGATAGTGACCCTTGTCGTCGGGGATCAAGAGGTCCGGCATCCACAGCAGAATCGCCCAGACGGTCGTGGCCGCCGAACCGGAGAGGCCGTAACGCAGGGCGGCGTAGCCGACGGGGATCAGTAGCAGGTCGATCGGTACGCCGTAGGGCAGGACGCTGCCGTGCAACGTGCTACCGACGTCGACCCACACGTGGATCACGGCCCAGAACACGACCATCGCCTGCACCGCCCAGAAGGCCCGTTCGCGAACGGGCGGGTGCAGTGCGCGCACGAGGATCTCACGGATCGGGATGCGGGGGTTGGGCGTTCTCACTTGCTCGGTTTGGGTGAGGCGAGGTGGTGCTCGATGGCGAAGATCGTCGCTTCAGTGCGTGAGCGCACGCCGAGCTTGTTGAGGATGGCCGAGACGTAGCTCTCGATCGTTCGCAGCCCGATGCCGAGCTCCAGTGCGATCTCCTTGTTGGACCGGCCCCGCACCAGGGCGGCGATGACGTCGAGTTCGCGTGCCGTGAGCCGGTGGATCAGCTCCTCCTCGGGCGGTTGGCGTCGACCGGCCAGTCGGTGCGAGAGTGAGCCGTCGATGACGGTACCGCCCACTGAGACGGTCCGGGCCGCGGCCACGAACTCCGCGGCGCTGGCGGTCTTCAAGAGGTAGCCGCCGGCCCCCGCGGCGAGCGCCTCGGAGAAGTAGACGTAGTCGTCGTGGGCCGAGAGCATCAGGCAACGGATCGGTAATTTCTCGGCGACGACCTCGCGCACGACCTCGACACCGCTGCCGTCGGGCAACTCGACATCGATGACCATGAGCCGGGGGCGCAGCCGCCGGGCCGACACGAGGGCGTCCTGAACCGAGCCCACCTCGTCGACCACCACGATATCGGGGTCTCGCTCGAGCATCTTGCGGGTTCCTTCTCGCACGACCTCGTGATCGTCAACCACGATGACGGATATCGACCTCGAATTGACCACTTCGGTGTCGGCCACGACATCACCTTACGGCAGTGTCCCCCGAGCCTTTACCGTGAATCCACGGACGAAAGACCTGAAAAAGCACGTGTTGACCTCGTCTGGCGCCATCGGACGCGCCAGGGTGCGATGCCGGTGGGTCCCCTGACCCGTCGCGCTCGTCGGCGGGGTTGTGTGGCGAGTCGGGCCGAGGGGCGAGTCGGGCCGCTCGTGTCCGTTGTCGATATCGCGACCGACGCGTTCCCCACGATGTCGCGACAGCTCTCGGACGTCCCGTGATTCCACGGGACGACTGACCCGAGGGATTTCTCTAGAAAGACCTTGCTCGCTGCCCAAGGATGGTCAAGGTCCCAATCACCATCGTGATGGTGGCCGGGAGGAGCGAATGATGAGCAGCGAAGCGACCGTGGTAAACCGAGGAAACGGTGGAGCGGAGACCCATCGGGTCCGCGGACTGGTGACGTTGGTCGCGGGGATTGTCATCGTCGCGGCGGTCGTCTTCGGGATCACCGCCGGTGCCGGTGCGATCTGGCACAAGGTGACGGGCACGACCCCGGCCCCCGGCGCGTCGACGAGCGCCGTCGCACCCGCGAGCACCTCGAACGCCGTCCAGGTGAAGCTCGAGATCAACCCGCCGCCGCTCGGCGGCGTGAAGGGTCCCGACGGGTTGGTCCATGACGCCTTCGTCCCCGGGACCTTCACGATGACCGTCGGCAAGACCTACGACGTCACGATCTACAACTACGACTCACAGTCGCACTCGTGGATGTCGCCTGACCTGAACGTGAGTGCCGTGGCCCCCGCGGGCAGCCCCTCGTCGCCGTCGATCACTCACTTCACGATCAAGCCCACCAAGCCCGGAACCATCCAGTGGTTCTGCGCCCTGCCCTGTGACAAGTGGGCGATGGCCCACAACGGCTTCATGCGCGGCTACGTCACCGTGGTCGCCTGAGTCGAACCAGACCGAAGTTCTACCCCCCACCCCCCCAACCAACAAGGAGCATTGAGATGAAGCGCCCGATTACCACGTTGACCGCGTTGCTGCTGGCCGCCGCCCCACTGGCCGCGGTGTCGCTCGCCAGTACGACGGCTTCGGCCACCGCCCCGACCCACGTGATCGAGCACATGCGGCTGATCACCGGCAAGATGGACGGCAGGCCGGGTTGGCCGAAGATCACCAACGCCTCGTGGACCGTGCACAAGGGTCAGACGGTGACCGTCCAGATCGTCAGTTTCGATGACGGCACGGCACCGCTGATGGGCCAGTACATGTCGGACGCGAACGTGAAGGGCACCCTCAACGGCAAGGAGCTCGTCAACGGCAAGCCCGTCGCCAAAGTGTCGGACATCAACATCGCCCACACGTTCACCGTGCCCGGGCTCGGTTTCAACATGCCAATCCCGGTCGCACCGACCGGCGGTCACATCGTCGTCACGGCGAGTTTCGTCGCCAAGAAGACCGGCACCTTCGTCTGGCACTGCTACGCCCCGTGTGGCAGTGGCACCAACGGCATGGGTGGCGCGATGTCGACCATGAGCTGGATGACGGGCAAGGTCAGCGTCAAGTAGGGCCGGCTCGAACAGGTCGTTCGAGCGGGATCGCAGTACTCAACCAAGAGGAGACATGAGATGAAGCACACAATGACCAAGGCAGCGGCCCTGGCACTCGTCATCGCACCCGTGCTGGGTGCCGGCGTCGTCAGTGGCGGCGCGGCCAGCGCGTCCGCACCCGGTCACGTGACCGAGGTCATGAAGATCCTGACCACGGGCAAGTTGGCGGGCAGTGGCGAGCAGCCGAAGATCACCAACTCGGCCTGGACCGTGCACAAGGGTCAGACCGTGACCATCAAGATCATCAGCTACGACGATGGTGCGGCGCCGCTCATGGGCAAGTACATGAAGTACACGTCGGTCAAGGGCACGCTCAACGGCAAGGAAGTGGCCGGCGGCAAGACCGTGAGCAACGTGTCGGACATCAACGTCTCGCACACCTTCACCATCGTCGGCTTGGGCTTCAACATGCCGATACCGGTCGCCCCGACTGGTAAGAGCATCGTGGTCACCGCGACGTTCAAGCCCACCAAGACCGGCACGTTCACCTGGAACTGCTTCGCGCCGTGCGGCACTGGCACTGTCGGCATGAACGGTGCCATGAAGACCACCGGCTGGATGACGGGCAAGGTCAAGGTCGTCTCATGAGTGACCGCCACACCACTGGCGTGAACGGCCCCGGGCGCGAAAGCGCCCGGGGACCGCTCGCGCGTCTCGGCGCACTCGACCCGCTCGACCGCCTCGGCCGTCTGAGTTGGCGTCGTCCCGCAACATTCGCCCGTAACGGTGGTGTGGTCATCGGGTCGATCGCGGGAATCCTGGTTGGACTGGGCGTCACCGTTGCGTTGGTCGGTGGCATCGCCGCCGGGGTGACGCGACTCACTCGTTCGAATCCACCGGCCGCAATCGTCCCGCACGGCAACGTCACCGAGACCATGAAGATCGTCACGGGTTCACTAACAGGGTTCGGCGATCAGCCGCAGTACACGAACCCGAACTGGACCGTGCAGGTCGGTGAGCGGGTCACCGTGAAGATCGTGAGCTTCGATGACGGCACCGCGCCGCTCATGGGGGCACAGATGATGTTCGCGACGGTGCAGGGCTCGACCACCGGGAAGGAGACGGTCGCGGGACACGCGATCTCGTCAGTGCCCGACACGGACGTCGCCCACACCTTCACGGTGCCGGGGCTGAGGTTTAACATGCCGATCCCCGCTGCGCCAACCGGCAAGTCGGTGACGGTCATCGCGACGTTCGTCCCCACCAAGACGGGGACCTTCACGTGGCAGTGCTACGCCCCGTGCGGCGCGGGCACGAATGGCATGGGCGGCGCGATGTCGACCATGAAGTGGATGGAAGGTTCGATCAAGGTGGAAGCAGCATGACCACGCAACACGACAATGAGCTGGTTGCGGCCGGCGACGCGCAGCGCGAAGAACTGACGGCCGCGGCCGTCACCATCGGCCGGCGCGGACTACTCCGAGCAGCGGCTCTCGGCAGCCTTGGTGTCGGGGTGCTCGGCGCGCTGACCGAGACACTCGCCGCCGCCGCCGAACCGGCCACGACCACGCCCAGCGGGCCGGTGAAGCAATGGTGCATGATCATCGACCTGCGCCTGTGCAACGGCTGCAAGCTCTGCACGACCGCGTGCCAGACAGCCCACTACCTGCACGAGGACCAGACGTGGATGAACGTCTACACGATGCAGAACGCGGCCGGCGAGAACTACTTCATGCCCCGTCCGTGTCAGATGTGTGAAGACCCCGCGTGCGTGCCGGTCTGCCCGGTCGGCGCAAACTTCCGGACGCCCGAGGGCTTGACGCTCGTCGATCAGAGCAAGTGCATCGGCACACGCATCTGCATGAACGCCTGTCCCTACGACGCGCGGTACTTCAACTGGTCAGACCCCGTCCCGGCGCCACGCCAGCCGTTCAAGCAGGAGCCCGAGTGGCCCGTGCCGCAGGTGAAGGGTACGGTCGGCAAGTGCATCGAGTGCGCGGCCATGCTGCCCACCGGTCAGCTACCCGAGTGCGTGACCAACTGCCCGATGGGCGTCATCTACTTCGGTGACCTGACCTCGGACGCTGCGGTCAACGGCATGGGTAACACGGTGAAGATCTCCACCTACCTCGCCGAGAACGACGCCGTCGTCTTCAAGGAGGAGTACGGCACCCACCCGCGCGTCTACTACATCCCCGGCCACGGCCAGGACCTGAACAACAACCCGAGCGCGTCGTGACGCGGATGACTGGAGGGGACCGATGACTGACGTCATCATTCCAAACGTGGGGCGCGATGAAGCGGCGCCCCAGAACGCCGACCTTCGAGCGGCGGCGATGCGGCCGGTGCTCGAGACGCCCCGGTGGTGGTGGCCCTCGATCGCGGTGCTGACCGTGATCGTGTTGGGCGGCATCGCGGCCTGGGTGTACCAGGTGGCCAACGGCCTGGGCACAGCGGGTTATAGCGATGGCGCCTTCTGGGCGATCTACGAGGCCAACCTCGTGACCTTCATCGGCGTGAGCTACGGCGGTGCCGTGGTGTCGGCCATTCTTCGTCTGACCCACGCCGGGTGGCGCGCGCCACTCACGAGGATCGCTGAGGCGACGGCCCTCGTCACGTTGCCCATCGGGATGGTCTTCATCATCCCCCACCTGGGCGACCCGAGCCGGATCTGGGAGCTCGTCTGGCCCCCGTACTGGAACCTCACGTCGCCGATCCTCTGGGACTTCTTCGCCGTGAGCACGTATCTCCTCGCGACGATCGTCTTCTTCTACCTGCCGCTCGTCCCCGACGCGGCGATCGCCCTCGAGCGCTTCGAGGATGAGCCGCCGTCGAAGCGGGTGAAGGTTCGCAAGTCGCTCTACCGTGTCCTCGTCGGACGCTTCGGCGGCACGCCCTACGAGCGACGTCGTCTGAACGGGGCGATCGGGCTCATCGCGATCATGATCATCCCGATGGCGGTCTCGGTGCACTCGGTGCTGTCCTTCGCCTTCGCGTCGTCCTCGAGGGCCGGCTACATGGAGACAATCCTGCCCGTCTACTTCGTCGTGGCGGCGCTGTACTCGGGTGTCGCGCTCGTCGTGCTGACGGTCGCGGCGTCGCGAAAGCTCTTCCACCTCGAGGCGTTCGTCACCCCTCGGCACTTCGTGCGCCTCGGGTTCCTCATGATCGCCTTCGGTGCGGCGTACCTGTACCTCACCTTCACCGAGTACCTCATCGACGGCTACTCGGGGACGGCCGGCGCGTCGGCCTGGGTCTATCAGATCGTCGCGGGTCGCTACGCCATCCCGTTCTGGATCTACTTCGTCGCGGGGGGCATCGCACCCCTATTCATCATGATGTTCCGGCGGTTTCGCACGACCAGTGGTGTCGTGGTCGCTTCGTTCCTCGTGGTGGCCGCGCTCTGGATCAAGCGGCTCGTCATCGTCATCCCCCCGGCGACCGAGCCGCTTGTGAACTCGCCACTGGCCAAGGGCGGCGTGCTCGCGGGCAACTGGGGCACGTATCACTTCACGTGGGTGCCGATCTCGATCACGATCGCCGCGACCGCGGCCATCCCGCTGCTCTTGCTCGTCGTGTTCCGCTTCGTTCCGATCCTGTCGATGGCGGAGATGGAAGAGATAGCCGAGGGCCACGAGGAGTCCGATTACCAGGAGGTGGGCGCGTGATGTCAGTAGCCAATTTCTCTCGTCGCGCGACGCGCGCACTCGCGGGGTTGAGCGGCGTGGTGCTGCTCAGCGTGGCGGCGGCCGCCCTCCCGGCGGCGGCCTCCACCGGCGCGACGATCGCCCTGACGTCGGGTAGTCCTGCGTCGCACCGGGGTGTCGAGCTGACGGCCCAGGTAGCCAGCGCCGCCGCCGCGCCGATGGCGGACACGACGGTCAACTTCTACGTGCACGTCGAGGAGTTCGCCGGTGCCCCGCTGTTGGAGATCGGCACGGCGACGACCGACACGGCCGGGGTTGCCACGATTGTGTACCAGCCGACGTGGGCTGGCACGCAGAACTTCACGGCATCGGCGGTTGACAGCTCCGGCGCGGTCCTCGCGACGACGTCGCTGACGGTCCAGGCCGCGCGCACCGACCCGTTCGCGGGCGCGGTCGAGAGTCTGCGGCCCGATGGGCTCATCGGCCGATGGACGGTGCTCGTGCTGCTCTCGTTGGTGATCGGCGTCTGGCTGACGCTCATCGCGTTGGTCGTGCGCGTCCAGCAGGGACCCGTGAAGACGGCCCGCTGATCGAGTCGGCGCACCGAGTGCGCGCAGGAACGCAGGGCACGACGCGCTCGGGTCCCGATCTCGGTCGGGCCCGGGCGCGTCGTGGTGTCCGATAGATTGCAGTCGTGCCCGGTCACGCCCTCGAGGCGGTTCGCCTCTCCAAGCACTTCGGACCGACCAAGGCCGTCGAGGGGCTGAATCTCGCGGTCGACGCGGGAGAAGTGGTCGGGTTCCTCGGCCCGAACGGTGCCGGCAAGACCACCACCCTGCGACTGCTGCTCGGGCTCTTGCACCCGACCTCGGGCACCGCATCCATCCTCGGCCACCGCGCCGGGTCGACGCAGGCCCGCCGCGCCGTCGCGTACGTGCCCGGCGAGGTGGCGCTCTGGCCCCAGCTCACCGGACTCGAGGTCATTACGTTGCTCGGGTCCCTGCACGGCGAGGTCGACGAGGCCTATCGCGACGACCTGGTCGCGCGCTTCGACCTCGACCCCGCCAAGCGGATTCGGGCGTACTCGAAGGGGAATCGTCAGAAGGTGGCCTTGATCAGTGCGTTTTCGACTCGTGCGCCGGTGTTGCTGCTCGATGAGCCGACCGCGGGACTCGACCCGCTGATGGAACGGGTCTTTCGCGACTGTGTCTCGGAGGCCCAGTCGCGGGGCCAGGCGGTGCTACTCAGCTCGCACATCCTGGCCGAGGTGCAACATCTCTGTGAACGTGTCGCGATGATCCGCGACGGTCGTCTCGTCACCGTGTCGGCGATCGACGAGCTCCGTGAGGTCGTGGGTGTGGAGATCGACGTGGCGGGGGAGTTCGACGACCTGGCCTCGATCCCGGGCGTGAGTGTCGTGTCCCGCGAGGGCGACGAGGTCCGTGTCCGGGTGGTCGGGCCCCTCGAGCCGCTGCTCGCGGTGCTCGGTCGGGGACGGATCACGTCGATGCGCACGCACGAGTCGAGCCTTGAGGAGATCTTCCTCTCGTACTACGACGAGTCGCGCGGGTAGATGGGTCCGCGCTCCGCCCGCGGGGTCGCCTGGCGTCAGATCCGACTCACCACGGCCGTGATGGCCGCGCTACTCGTCGTGATCGTCACCGTCGCGGTCGCCACCTACAACATCAGCGGCGGCGCGATCGCGCTCACCGGCGTCTCGGCGCTGCTGCGTAATCCGGCGTTTCGGGCCCTCTACGGCGACTTCACCGCGCTGGACACCGCCGGTGCGTACGTGCTGTGGAAGGTGGGCATCGTGGTGACCCTCGCGGTCGCGATCTGGGCGGCACTCGGTGCGACGCGCGTCACCCGGGGCGCCGAGGACACCGGCACCTGGGACCTGCTCGTCATCGAGCGGGTCTCACGTGCGACGGTCTACCGCGAGACCGTCGGCGTGCTCGCCCTCAGCGGGGTCGCGGTGGGCCTCGTCGTCTTCGCCGCACTCGTCGCCAACGGCCAACGGCCCCTCGACAGCGCCCTCTACGGTGCCGGGCTGACGGGCCTCGCCTGGTGTGCCCAGGCGACTGGTCTCGTGGCCTCCGAACTACTCGCGCCACGTCGTTCGGCCACCCAGATGGCCCTCGGCGCGATCGGCGTCGGGTACCTGGCGCGCATGGTCGCCGACGCGTCGACCAACGGGTCGTGGTTGACGTCGCTCACGCCCTTCGGGTGGCTCGAACGAGTGGGGGCCTTCCAACACCACGAGGCCGGTTGGCTCGTGCCGCTGCTCGTCACCCCCGTGCTCGTCGTAGCGGTGCTCGCGCCGATGGCGGGCCGCCGGGACGTCGGGTCGGCGTGGTGGCGACGTACCGACCGCGGGACCGTGCGGCCGGCGCTGCTCGCGTCGCCGTGGCGCTTCGCGTGGCGCGAGCTCGCGAGCACGCTCGTCGTCTGGCTCGTGGTGACGGGCGTTGTCGGCCTCGTGATCGGCTACCTCACGAACGCGCTGGTCACCTTCGGGCGCACCGACCGGTCCTTCGCACGACTCTTGGCCCGCTGGCACCTGGGTCAGCTGGTCTCGGTGCGCGGCTACGTGGGTGAGATCGGCACGTTCCTCGCGCTCGGGCTCGGGTTCTTCGTCGTGTCGGTGGTCGCCACGGTTGGTGCGGACGCCGTGTCGGGGCGTCTCGAACTACCCCTGGGCAACGGTGCGGGGCGACGAGCCTGGCTCGGATCGACGAGCGTCGTCGCGGGCGTCGGGGCCGTCCTCGTGGCCGTCGTCACGGCGGTGGGCATCTGGGTCGGCGTTGGCTCGGGCGGTTCGTCGCTGTCGTTACCGACCGCGCTCGCCGCCACCACCAACGCGCTCACCGAGGTGCCCCTGGTGCTTGGCGTGGCGGCGCTCGCGGTCGCGCTGGTGCCCCGATTGGTGCAGGTCACCTTGAGCGGGTTGCTCGCGCTCAGCTACCTCGACGCCGTCCTCGGCCCGCCACTGCACTGGCCGGCGGCGGTCGTGGACGTGTCGATCTACCACTACGCGCGACTCGTGCCCGCGGTGGCGCCCGACTGGGGCACAGTGGCGGGGTTCGTGATCGTGGGCACCATCGCGCTCGTGGCCGCGATCGGGTGGTTCGCCCGTCGCGACCTCGCGGGTTGAGCTATTTCGGCTGCATCCTTATGCCGGCGTCGATGCGGATCGACTCGGCGTTCATGTAGCTGTTGGCGAGCAGCTCGACGGCCAGCGACGCATACTCGCTCGCGTAGCCGAGTCGCTTGGGGAACAGCACGCCGGCACCCAGACGGGCCTTGAACTCGTCGGACTGGGGCCCGGTGCCGTAGATGGGCGTGTCGATGAGGCCCGGCAGGATGCAGTTGGCGCGCACGCCGATGGCGGCGAGGTCACGCGCGAGGGGCAGGGTCAGGCCGACGATGCCGCCCTTGGAGGACGAGTAGGCGACCTGACCGATCTGGCCGTCCTCGGCGGCGACCGAGGCCGTGTTGACGATCGCGCCGCGCAGCCCGTCTACGTCGGGGTCGTTGTGGCTCATCTTGGTCGCCGCGAGCCGACAGACGTTGAAGGTTCCGATCAGGTTGATCTCGATGACCTTGCGGTAGAGGTCGAGGTCGTGGGCCGACGCGTACTCGCCGTCCTTACCGATCGTTCGCGTTGCCCAGCCGATGCCGGCGCAGTTCACCGTCGACCACAGCGGGGCCATGGCGCTCGCCGCCTCGATGGCGGCGATCACCTGGTCGGTGTCGGTGACGTCGCAGTGCGCGTAGGCGCCACCGATCTCGGTGGCGATCTCGGCGCCGCGTCCGTCGTTCAGGTCCGCGACGACGACCTTCACGCCGCGCGCGGCCAGCGCGCGGGCTGTCGCCTCGCCGAGTCCCGATGCGCCCCCCGTGACGATGGCCGATGTGTTGTTCAGTTCCATGACTAGCTCCTCGAGTAACCGGATCACGCCGGTGTCCGCCTTCGAGTCAAGCAGAGATTGCCGGCCCCGACGTTCAGGCGCCTAGCGTGGACGCGTGGCCTCGCTCTACGACTTCGACCGCGACGGGCTCGCGGCCCTGCTCGAGGGCGAGCCCCGGTTCCGCACGGACCAGCTGTGGCGGGGTCTGTGGGTCGAGGGTCGAACCCTCGCCGACGTCACGACGGTGCCCGCCGCACTTCGCGCGAATCTGGCCGCTCGCTTCCCTTCGTCCCTGACGCCGCGCGCCGACGTCGCGAGCGACCACGGTTCCACGCGCAAGTGGGTCTTCGAGCTTGCCGGCGGGGCGACGATCGAGACCGTCCTCATGGTCTACGACGATCGGGTGACGGTGTGCGTGTCCAGCCAGGCCGGGTGCGCGATGGGCTGCACGTTCTGCGCTACGGGCCAGGCCGGCTTCACCCGCCAGCTCACGGTGGGCGAGGTCGTCGAGCAGGTGCTCTTCGCGACCCGCGCCGCCGCGCCGCGGCGACTCTCCAACGTGGTCTTCATGGGCATGGGTGAGCCGTTGGCGAACTACCGCGTCACCGTGGAGGTCGTTCGACGACTGCACGACGCGCGTGGTCTGAGCGCTCGCCACCTGACCGTCTCGACCGTCGGCGTCGTGCCGGGGATCGAGCGCCTCGCCGAGGAAGGACTCCCGATCACCCTCGCGGTGAGCCTGCACGCGGCCAACGACGAGACCCGCGACTCGCTGGTGCCGCTCAACCGGCGCTACCCGCTCGCGCGACTCTACGAGGCCTGCGAACGGTGGGTCGACGCGACGGGTCGACGGATCAGCTTCGAGTGGGCCCTCATCGACGGCGTCAACGACACCGACCGGGCGCGCGACGAGCTGGTGGACTTTGCGTCGGGGTTGGGCGCGCACGTGAACCTCATCCCGCTCAATCCCACGCCCGGCTACCTGGTGCGCGGCTCCACGCCCGAGCGGGTGCGCGCGTTTCGCGACGGACTGGTCGCGCGCGGGGTCAACGCCACCGTGCGCAACACGCGCGGCCGGTCGATCGACGCGGCCTGCGGCCAACTGGCCGCGGTCACCAACGCCAAGCGCTCGGTGGCGATCCGCTCACGCCGTGTCGCGCCAGAAGGCCGGTCGCCAGCGCACCAGTAACCAGGCGCCGACGATGCACGCGAGTCCGCCCGAGACGATCGAGAACTCGGTGGAGACGAGGCTGGCGACCGCCCCCGACTCGAGGTCCCCGAGACGTGGGCCGCCCGTCACGACGGCGAGCTGGATCGCCGAGATGCGGCTGCGGTACTCGTCGGTGATCGCGTTCTGCAGGATCGTGTTGCGCAGCACCGTCGAGATGACGTCGGCCGCGCCCGCCACGGCGAGACAGCCCAGGCCGATCGCGATCACGTGGACCGCACCGAAGACCGCCATCGACGCACCCCAGAGCACGACGACGAGCACGACCAGTCGGCCGCGCCGACGAACGTGGGCGATCCAGCCGGTCGCCACCGCCATGACGAGGGCGCCGACACCCGGCGCCGCGTAGAGCAGGCCGAGCACCCGGGGCCCGCCGTGGTAGACGGTGAGCGCCACGGCTGGGAAGAGGGCGCGCGGCAGACCGAAGACCATGGCGTTCAGGTCGATCAGGTAGACGGCCTGGGCGGTCGGGTTCTCGCGCACGTAGCGGAAGCCGTCGCGGATGGCGCGCAGCACCGCGACGCCGCCGTGGTCCCCACTGGGGGGGATCGGGGCCATGAGCGAGGTGGCGGCGGCGAGCACGGCGAAGGTCCCCGCGTCGATCCAGTAGCACGAGGCGAGTCCGACCGCGGCGAGCAGCACGCCGGCGATCGCGGTGCCGACGATGGTCGCGGTGTTCACGATGACCTGGTTGATCGAGTAGGCCGCGACGAGTTCGTCACCGCCCACGAGCAGCGGGATCGTCGCGGTCCGGATGGGACCGGCGAAGCCGCCGGCCCCGGCGGCGAGGGCCGCGAGCACGAGCAGCGCGACGAAGTGGCTCCGGGTCGGGCTCGCGTTGAGCGCGAGCGCGCCGCTCAGCAGTCCGAGTACCACGGAACTGAGCACGAAGAGGTGCCGTCGGTCGTAGCGGTCGCCGAAGGCGCCGCCCCAGAGCGACCCGGCGATCAGCGCCGGGAGCTGGATGAGGCTCGCGACACCTACCCAGAGGCTCGAGTGGGTCTCGCGGTACACCTGGTAGGGGACGGCCACGACGGTGAGATTGCTGCCGAAGAGCGAGACCAGCTGACCGGTCACGAGGAGGCGGAAATCACGGTGGTGGCGTAGTGGACCGACGTCCACCCAGAGCCGAGGCATCCATTTATGGTACGGGGCTATTGTCTCAAAGGGCCGGTCTGAAGGAGAGTCGATGATCAGTGACGAACTTGTTCAACTGCTCACCCCCGAGGGCGAGCGGGTCTCCCACCCCGAGTACCGCAGTGAACTCGGGCGTGACGAGATCCTCGGTTTCTACCGCGACATGGTGATCGTTCGGCGGCTCTGTAACGAGTCGACGTCGCTCCAACGCCAGGGCCAATTGGCGCTGTGGGCGCCACTGCAGGGCCAAGAGGCGGCCCAGATCGGTGCCGGCCGGGCGCTCGCGCCGATGGACTTCTCCTTCCCGAGCTACCGCGAGCACGGCGTCGCGTGGACCCGCGGGGTGCCCCCGCGCGACATGCTGCGGATCTTTCGTGCGACCACGACGGGTGGCTGGGACCCCCAGCAGTACCGCCACTCGTTGCCCATGGTGGTGCTCGGCGACCAGACGCTGCACGCCGTCGGCTACGCAATGGGCATCCAGCGTGACGGCGCCGAAGAGGCCGTCATGACCTTCTTCGGCGACGGCGCCTCCAGTCAGGGTGACGTCCTCGAGTCCTTCGTGTGGGCGGCGTCCTTCAACGCCCCGGTGGTGTTCGTGCTGCAGAACAACCAGTGGGCGATCTCCGAGCCGACGTCCCTGCAGACCAAGATCCCGCTCTATCACCGCGCCCACGGCTTCGGTTTCCCCGGCGTTCGCGTCGACGGCAACGACGTCTTGGCCATGTACGAGGTCGCCAAGCGGGCCCTCGACAACGCCCGCGCCGGCGGCGGCCCGACCCTGATCGAGGCCTACACCTACCGGATGGGCGCGCACACGACCTCGGACGACCCGACGCGCTACCGCGTGGACGCTGAGGTCGAGGTGTGGCGCCACCGTGACCCGATCGAGCGGGTGAAGGCGTTGCTCGCGCGCGAGTTCGGCGTGCACAAGGTGACCTTCGACGAGGTCGCCGCCGAGGCCGAGCAACTCGCCCTGCAACTGCGCGAGGACGTCCTCGCGATGGACGCGCCCGATCCGACGATGATGTTCGACCACGTCTACGCCGAGTCGCACCCGCTCGTCGAGGCCGGTCGGCGCGAGATGATCGAACTGGGAATCAGCGGGGGTCACTGATGACACAGCAGTCCATGACCATGGCCAAGGCCCTCAACGAGGGTCTGCGGCGAGCGATGGAGAAGGACCGCAAGGTCCTCTTGATGGGCGAGGACATCGGCAAGCTCGGCGGGGTCTTTCGGATCACCGACGGCCTGCAGAAGGACTTCGGCGAGGACCGCGTGATCGACGCGCCGCTCGCCGAGTCGGCGATCGTGGGGACCTCGGTCGGCCTCGCCATCCGGGGCTACCGCACCGTGGTGGAGATCCAGTTCGACGGCTTCGTGTACCCGGCCTTCGACCAGATCGTCTCCCAGGTCGCCAAGCTCCACAAGCGTTCGGCCGGCGTCTACACGATGGGGTTGGTCATCCGGCTCCCCTTTCAGGGCGGCATCGGCGCCATCGAGCACCACTCCGAGAGCCCCGAGGCGTACTTCGTGCACACGGCCGGCCTGCGGGTGGTGGTGTGCTCGACGCCCAACGACGCCTACTGGATGATCCAGCAGTCCGTCGAGCACGACGATCCGATCATCTTCTGCGAACCCAAGAGCCGGTACTGGGAGAAGGGCGAGGTCGACCTCGACAATCCCCCGTACGGGCTATTCGACGCGGTCGTGCGTCGCCCGGGCACGGATGTCACCGTCGTCGCCTGGGGCTCCATGGTCAAGACCGCGCTGCGCGCGGCCGACGTGGCCGCTGAGGAGGGTGTCTCGCTCGAGGTGATCGACGCGCGCAGCCTCTCGCCGCTCGACCTCGACACGATCGCCACCTCGGTGGAGAAGACGGGTCGCCTCGTCGTCGTCCAGGAGGCGCCGCCGACCGCGTCGGTGGGCTCAGAGATCGTCGCCGCGGTCACTGAGCGTTGCTTCTACTCGCTGCGCGCGCCCGGAACGCGCGTGAGTGCCTACCACGTGCCCTACCCGCCGTCGCGCATCGAGGACGCCTACCGTCCGAGCGTCGACCGGGTCATGGACGCGATCGACCGAGTGATGGGATACGACCAGTGAGCGAATCGATCTTCATGCTGCCCGACGTGGGCGAGGGTCTCGTCGAAGCCGAGATCGTCGCGTGGAAGGTCGCCGTCGGCGACGTGGTCACGCTGAATCAGCCCCTCGTGGACATCGAGACCGCCAAGGCGACGGTCGAGTTGCCGAGCCCCTACGCGGGGACCGTGACGGCGCTGCACGGCGCCGTCGGCGACGTGATGGCCGTGGGTGCGCCGTTGGTCGTCATCGAGACCGACGCGGCCGCGTCGGCGCCGAGCGCGCCGGCGACCACGCCCGAGGCCCCCGCTTCGGTCGGGGCTGGGCGCACACCGGTGCTCGTGGGCTACGGGGTCGCCGAGGACGATGCCGTGGTCACGCGACGTCGTCGCCAGGCCGCGCCCGTCGCCGCGACCCCGGTCACACCCAAGCCCGACGTCGCCGAAGCGTCGTTGCGACCGGCGCGTTCGACGCCGCCGGTCCGGCTCTACGCCAAGCAGCACGGCGTCGACCTCGCCACGGTCACGGGGACGGGACGCGACGGGCTGATAACCCGAGACGACGTGGAGCGGGCCCTCGCCGGCGCGCCGACGCCGACGCGGCCTCCGGTCCCGGTGTTGACCTCGACCACGCGCTTCGTCGGTCGCGAGATCGAGTCCTGGAGCACCGGCCCGCTCGAGGAGCGGATCCCCGTGCGCGGTGTCCTGCGTTCGATGGCTGACGCGATGGTCCAGAGCGCCTTCCAGGCGCCCCACGCCGCGGTCTGGGTCCGCGTCGAGGCGACCGGCACCGTGGCGCTGCTCGACTCACTTCGCGGGCGCCCGGCCTTCGCCGGCGTGCGCCTGTCGCCGTTGACGATCGTCGCACTCGCGGTCTGTGACGCGGCTCGTCACTACCCCGGACTCAACTCGAGCTACGACGCCGCGGCCCAGGAGGTCGTGGTGCGTCGTCGGGTGAACCTCGGCATCGCCGCGAACACCCCGCGCGGTCTGATCGTGCCCAACATCAAGGGCGCGGACACCCTGGACCTGCGCGCCATGGCCGTGTCGCTCAACGAACTCGTCGACGTGGCGCGCGCGGGCACGACGACCCCCGAGGCGATGCTCCACACGACGCTGTCGATCACCAACGTCGGTCCCTTCGCGGTCGACGGGGCGATGCCGATCCTGCCGCCGGGCACCGGGGCGATCATCGCCGTCGGTCAGATCGCCAAGCGGCCCTGGGTCGTCGGCGACGACGTCGTCGCGCGCCCGACCGTGGACCTGTCGATGTCCTTCGACCACCGTCAGATCGACGGCGCCCTGGCGTCGGCCGCGATCGCGCACATCGGTCGCTTCATCACCGATCCCGCGGCCGCGATCATCGGCGGCTGACGGCGCTACGAACGAAGCGCCGCGAGTGCCCGATCGGCGTGGACGTTCATGTTCATCTCGCTGGTGATCACGTCGATGACCCGCCGGTCGGTGCCGATGACGAACGTCGTGCGCTTCACTCGCAGGACATCGAGCGCCCGCTTGACGCCGTAGGACTTGGCGACGTGACCCCCGACGTCACTGAGTAGCGGGTAGTCGAGGGCGTTGGCGTCGCTGAAGGCCGCCTGCTTGGTCACGTCGTCCATCGAGATGCCAATCCGCTGCGCACCCACTTCGGCGAACGCCGTGGCGAGGTCACGGAAGTAGCACGTCTCTTTGGTGCAGCCCGTGGTCATCGCCGCGGGGTAGAAGAAGAGCACGACCGGTCCCTGTGCGAGCAGGTCGCTCAAGGTTCGCTGCACGCCGTGCTGGTCGGAGAGCGTGAAGTCGGGTGCGAGGTCGCCTGGTCTCATGGACCGACTGTACTGGTCAGTCGTCGAGTCGAAAGCCCACGCCGCGCACCGTGACGAGGTGCCGAGGGTGGGGCGGGTCGTCTTCGATCTTTTGACGGAGACGCTTCATGTGGGTGTCGAGCGTGCGCGTGTCCACGAGGTCGAGTCCCCACCACAACGCGTCGAGGCACTGCTCGCGGGTGACCACCTGGCCACGGTGCTCGGCGAAGAGCGCGAGCAGGTCGAACTCCTTGCGGCTGAGTTCGATGGGCAGCGACCGTTTCGCGACCGAACGTCGCACGAAGTCGACGTCGATGTCACCGATCGTGACGCGACCGTCGCTGACACTCGGCTCACTCGGTGGGCGGCGCAGCACGGCGCGCATCCGAGCAACCAACTCGCGGAGTCGATAGGGCTTGGTGACGTAGTCGGCGGCCCCGATCTCGAGCCCGAGGACGACGTCGACCTCACTGGTGCGCGCCGAGACCATGATGACCGGGGTCCGGACGGTCTGGTGGATCTCACGGCAGTAGTCGATGCCCGAGCCGTCGGGGAGCATGACGTCGAGCAGCACGAGATTCGGGGAGTGGCGCGCGAAGACCTCGCGCGCCTGGCCGATCGTCGTGGCGCCGACGACGACGAAACCCTCCACGGTCAGCCCGACGTTGAGCGCGTCCTGGTAACTGGGCTCGTCCTCGACGACGAGCACGACGGGTCGGCTGTCGGCGCTCACGGCGCCACCTTCGAGGTGCGGCCACGCCACGAGGGGGTCGAGGGAGAGCGATCGTCGAGGCTGGCCACGGGTCCACGGTACGGAGGGCGGGTAATCGGAAGGTGACCCGCGCGAGACCGCGGCGTAGCCGCGAGATGAATGTTGGTCAGTTCGAGGTGACGCTGAAACCCTCGTAGGTGGTGCTGCCCGCGAGGTAGCTGCCGGTGGCGGTGCACCGGTTGTCCTGGTGGCAGACGAGCGCGTAGACGCCACCGGCGACACCCACGCTCGTCGCCCCACCGGGTAGGGCAATCTTGGACCCCGTGGCCCAGTGGCCGTTCACCTGGCTGACCACGAGACCCTGGTAGTGATCGGCGGCGTCGAGGTAGGCGGCTCCGGCACGACAGTTGCCGGCGCTCACGCAGGATAACGCCACGACACCACCGTTCTTGCCCGCGGCGATCGACCCGTCGGGTAGCGCGAGCTCACTGGCCTCGTGCCAGACTCCGTTCACCTCGTCGGCGATGAAGCCCTCGTAGAGGCCGTTGCTCGCCCGATACTGGCCGCCGGCGCTGCAGGTGGTCGCGGTGGCGCAGGCGATGTCCTGGTACCCGTAGAAGAACGCCTTGGGGTTCGGCGCGGCGTTGGTCGGCATCGCGATGGGTAGACCGGCCGACCACGTGCCGTGGGCGTCGGACGTGGCGAAGACCTGGGTGGCGCCGCGGTGGTCGTAGTAGGTGCCCACCGCCGTGCACGGTCCCGCTGGCGCACAGCCCAGTGCGCTCAGGGTCGCGTGGGCGTAGAGGCTGGCGTCGGCGGGGGCGCTCACGGGCTGGCCGGCCGACCAGAGCCCCGCGCGTTCGCTGAAGATCGCCGCGTGCTGCACGTTCTGGTCATCCACGTAGTTGCCGATCGCGCTGCAGTCGCCCGGTGCGCTACAGGCGATCTGGGCGACAGTCGGGAAGGGGTTCGCGTTCGCGTTCGCTGGAACGGCGAGGACCTGGGGCGTGCCCCAGGCGCCGTTGACCTCGTTGATCGCGAATCCGGCGAGGACGGGGTTCGTCGCGTTGGTGAAGAAGGTGCCCACCACGCTGCAGTCACCGTTACGGGGACACGCGACGGCGTGCAGCTGTGCGTTCTGACCCTTGCCGAGGGCGTCACTGGGCAGTGCGACGCGTGTCGCCGGCCGCCAGACGCCGTTGACCTCGTCGACGACGAAGGACTGGGTGTCCCCGCTCCCGACCTGGTACGTGCCGACGATCGTGCAGTTGCCCACGGAGCTGCAGGCGAGACCCGTCGGCGTCGTCGTGGCGACCGACGCGGCGTCACTCGGCGGCATGATCGTGCGAGGCGTCCCCCAACGTCCCGCGACCTCGGTGAGTACCAGGCCCTGGGGGATGTTCGCGTGGTCGTTGTACATGCCAGCCGCCACGCAGTTGCCCGTGCTCGGGCAGGCGAGTGTCGGCAGGTAGCCCTGGTAGAGGCCCTTCGCACCCGCGGGCAACGCCGTGATCCGCGCGCGCTGCCACTGCGGCGCCGTCACCGATCCGACGGGCGAGGTCGCCGCGAGTGGAGCGGTGAGCGCGAGGGCGAGCAGGGCGCGCCGGGCGAACTGGGTCAACGTGAACTCCACCCGTTGCAGTGTAGGCGGTGACCTTCGCGTGATTTCGTCGCCGTCACCCCTCGTCGCGGCGCTGGGCGAGGTAGACCTCGAGCCGTCGGTCGGGGATGAGCCAGAGTACGGCGACGGCCCCGAAGAGGGTGAGCGATCCCCAGCGGAACCAGAGCGCGAGTGGGATCGAGAGCGTGTAGGACACGATCGAGACGCGGCCCTTCCAGTCCGAGCCGAGCGCGTCACGCAGTCCCGTGTCGGGCCGCTGGTTCGCCACGATCACCCACCGCACGGTGAAGTACGAGAGAGCCGCGCAGACGAGCACGACACCGTAGGTCGCCACGGGGTCGGGCGCGAAGTGGCTCTCGGA